>JBJMTO010000226.1:0-7945 GCA_045811665.1 Bradyrhizobium sp. | reverse complement strand
CCGATGTTGACAATGGTGCCCGCTCCACTTTTCCTCAGCGCAGGAAGACACGCTTTGGTGCAGTGAAATGCGCCATCCAGGCTGACGTCGAGAATCTCCCGCCACTCGGCATAATCCATTTCCGCAAAGGGTCTCTCCCGCCGTAGCGCCGCATTGTTGACGAGGATATCGACGCGCCGGAAATGCTTTTCGGCTGAATCCGCCATCGCCTGCACCGCTGCTCTATCAGCCACGTCGCCGATATGGACCAGCGCCTTGCCGCCCATACCATAGATCTCGCGCGCGACCGCCTCGGCTTCCGCCCGATTACTGCGTGCATTAACCACAACGGATGCGCCTCCCGCCGCCAACGCCAACGCAATTGCGCGGCCGATATTCCGACCCGCGCCGGTGACGATTGCAACCTTGCCATCGAACTCGTGATCACTGGCCATACCGTTCCTCCGTCGTCATGCCCGGACCCGCGTCGACACCACGAAGATCATTTGCGCATTGCGCTCAGATCGATGGGCCCATCGTAGAGGGTCGCGAGCAGTAGCGCAGTGACATCGCATTGCGATGCGCTCCAGGCGCCGTGTTGAGCGTTGCGCACAAATTTGTCCGTGAGATCGTGGCGAGTGAGCGGCTCCTGTGCACCGCCGCGCAAATGCGCTTGCCGCTCCTCGAACACGCTGCCGTCCTTCATGGTCGCCCGGATGTGACCGGTATAGCTGGCCGGGTAGGGATTCTGCGGGTCGATCACGTAATTCACCTTTGCCGCAAGCGCGAGCACCTTCACGTCGCGGATCGCGGCCCCGCTGAACGCGGCCAGCCCAACACCCTCATGCACAAGGCCGGCCGCTAACAGATAGGGTGTGGCGAATTTGGCGGCATAACCGTTTTGTGGGCGCTGCTTGTCGGCAAGTGGCTCCCAAAGACGGTGCACCGTCCCTTCCGCCACCTCGCAGACGATCTGGCTGATGTCATCGAAGTTCAGGCCGCGCGCGGCCAGGCGTCGCGCACAGTCTATATACGGCTGCGCCATGGTACCGCAGGGATATGGCTTGAACGCCAGCGTATCCGTCACCCATTTGGACCCGAAATCCCCAATCAAGGCATCGTAGTCGCCGTGCGTGGTATGCGCGAAGCCGTTGAAGAGCCCATGCACACCCTCGAACACGGTGCGAGGTCCCACAAAACCCGTTCGCGCCAGCAGCGCGGCCCGAAGCCCCGATTGCGCGGCCCATCCCGCGTGCAACCGCTTGGTCCAGGCGCCCTCGGCCAGATATTCGATAATGCCTCCTGCCATGCTGCCGGCGATCCCGAGCGCGTCCACGATCTGTCTGGCAGTGAGTCCGAGAGCTGCGCCCACGCCCGCTGCAGCTCCCATCGCTCCAAAAACCGCCGTCGGGTGAAAGCCCGCCCGATGAACTGCCATCGGCACTACCAGGCTCAAGCGGCAGAGGACCTCGGTGCCGATGGCGATTCCAAGCTGCGCCATCCGTCCATCGGCATTGTGCCGCTCGCAAGCCGCCAGAACGGCCGGCACGATCACAGCGCCGGCATGAACCGGACCTCCTTCAAAAGTGTCGTCGAAATCTTCCCCGTGCGCGGCGGTGCCGTTGACAAAGGCCGCGCCCGCCGCGGTCAGCGTCCGCTTGTGGCCGATCACAGTGCAGGGGCCATCGTCGTCCCAGCCGGCCAGTGCGCTTCCGACGTAGTCCCGGTTGCGCGCGGCCACGCACAGGCCGACCACATCCATCAGCAAATCTTCGCATTTACGCGCGGTCACGGCGGGCAGCCCGCCCGGCTGGAGAGCGACGATACGATCGGCGAGTTTTTCCGCGACCGAGTTGTCCGGCTGCTGGGATGTCATGAGGCAGGCCGCATCAAACGCGGAACAGCCGGGAATATCGGGCCTTGATTGCATCGCCCTCTCGTTCGACCGCGGCCGCATCATCCTTCATGGTCTTGATATCCTTGAACGGCTTGCGGCCCGGTTTTTCCTGGCTCTGTGGATGCACCGAGCGCAATCCGCCAACGTCGACGATGAGTTGCTGGGCCTCGCGGCTGAAGCAGAATGACTGGAACAGTTTCGCCGCGTTCGGATGGGGCGCGGCCTTGAAAATTCCGTTTGGGCCAATGATCAGAGGCGATCCTTCGCTCGCATAAACCGGCTCGACGGGCCGCCCCCTCTCCTTGATCTGGAAAATGTTGTACTCGTTGCCGTCAGACATGACGGCGCGTTCGCCCAGATCGAGTTTCTTCGGCGGGTCCGCTGATGATTGAACTTGCATGATGTTCTGCTTCGCCAGCTGTTCAAACCACGCCCATCCGAGTTCGCGCTGCATCTGATAAGTCGCGGTCATGATGGTGCCGCTGTAGCCTGGATGCGCCTTCACGATCTTGCCCTTCCATTTGGGCTCAAGCAGGTCCGCAAAGCTCCTGGGTGCATCCTCTGCCTTCACGAGGTTCGTGTTGTAGGCGATGATGCTGAGCCAAACGCGGAAGCTGGCGAACTGACCATCCACATCCCTGTGCTCGGCAGGATAGGTGCCGACATCTTCAGGCACGTAGGTCGACAGAATGCCGTCCCGCTTCCAGACGATGAAATGCGCAGCATCGGATGAATTCACCACATCGACGGCGTGGATGTTGCTCGCGTATTCCTGTCCAATTCGCTGGAATACCCGTTCCGCGCCGGTGCGCTCAACACGCACTGCGATCCCCGGATATTTTGCTTCGAACGCCTTTGCCAACTTCTCGGCGACCGGCAAATCAGTCGACGTGTAGTAGATGACCTGCCCCTCTTTTCTTGCCGCCTCCACCAGCGCGAGCGTAACCGGCTCGGCCGCTGGCGATGACGCCATGACGCGGGTCGAGAACGCCGCAAGCAATGCACCAGAGGCCTGGATCATGGTGCGACGTGATACATTGGGGTGTTTCATTGGCGCATGATCTCTCATTCGGCGAGACTTCGTACAGCGGAAATTCTTGTCCGTCATAGTCCGTCCTTCGTCGAAAGCCTATCAGCATTGCCGCTGGACTTTTTAGTCGATTTTGCCCATCCAGTGCACAAGAGAGAAAATGGCGGGAGATTGAAATGGCAGCCCAAAGGCTCGCGCTGGCACTTGCGGCGGCACTGCTGCTGACCCCAAACGTTGCAACGCCGTGCTTCGCGCAGGAATACCCGACGAAGCCGATACGGATTGTCGTTCCGTTCGGCGCTGGTGGGCCGGCCGACGTGGCGGCCCGCCTGATCGGCAACATTCTGCAGGAGAAGTTCGGGCAGCCGCTGGTGATCGAAAACCGCACGGGCGCCGGCGGCGTTATCGGCACGCTCGAGGCTGCCAAGTCGCCCCCGGACGGCTACACGCTGTTGATGATGTCCAATACCCAGACCGCGAACGAGTCATTGGTGCCGCAGCAACAGCGCAAATACGAGTTGCTGCGCGATCTCGCGCCTATCGCACCGGTCAACTATTCCGATCTTGTCATCGTCGTGCACCCGCAGGTGCCTGTCAAAACGCTGCACGAGTTCATCGCGCTCGCTAAGTCGCAACCAGGGAAGCTGAACTACGCTTCGTCAGGCCAGGGCACGCCGTATCATATGGCCGGCGAATTGTTCAAAGCTATGGTGGGCATCGACGTGGTGCACGTTCCCTATCGCAACAGTGGGGAGGCGCGCAGCGGCGTCATCGGCGGGCAGGTGCAGATGATGATCGATGCGGTCCCCGCGATGGCTCCCAATATCGGCGCCGGCCAAGTGCGACCGCTCGCGACCACGGGCAAGACGCGGTCAAGCGTGCTCCCTGACGTTCCGACGGCCGGAGAAACGGGCGTTCCCGGCTACGAGGCGACGATCTGGCTCGGCTTGATGGCGCCAACCGGCACGCCAAAAACTATCATCGACAAGCTGAACGGTGCCGTGAACGAAATCGTAAAGCGGCCTGATATCGTCAAGCTTTGGAAGGATCAAGGCGCGGTTCCGATGTCGATGACCGCCGAGGAATTCGACAACTTTCTTCGCGGCGACATCATTAAATGGGCCCAAGTCGTGAAGACAATCGCCGACAAACCGCAGTAGGTTCAAACCGTCTCAAGGCGCTTTTCGATGCCGAATGTTCGCTTTCGTCTCAACGGCTTGGAAACGAATGTCAGTGCGGATGCGGATACGTCCCTGCTCACCGTCCTTCGCGGGCGGCTGGGCGTTACCAGCCCGCATTTCGGTTGCGGCGCAAACGAATGCGGCGCCTGCAACGTCATCATCGGCACTCACGCCGTTGCGGCCTGTGACACGCCACTATGGTCGGTGGCGGAGCAGGACGTCACCACGGTCGAAGGACTTGGCACCCGGGAAAACCCGCACCCGCTCCAACGGGCTTTTGTGACTGAACAGGCCATGCAGTGCGGTTATTGCATTTCCGGCATCCTGATCAGCGCCGCCGCGCTCTTGAAGCAAAATGCAACTCCCTCCGCTGCGGAAGTGAAAGCAGCGCTGGACCGCAACCTGTGTCGCTGCGGTTCGCACAACCGGATAGTGCGGGCGGTGTTGCGCGCCGCAGCCGAACGCATGCCGCCATGATGGAGAAAGCACCATCTTCGGTATCGAACTTGCCTGTCACCCTGGCTGCCAATCCGGTGCTGTCATCCTGGGTTAGCTTCTCGCTCGACGGACGCGTCATGGTGTCTCCCGGAAAGGTCGAGATCGGGCAAGGCATCGTCACCGCCCTCGCCCAGATCGCCGCGGACGAGCTCAACGTCGACATCGGGCGCGTGCAGATGGTGGGGGCGTCTACCGCCGGGAGCCCGAACGAGGGCGTCACGTCGGGAAGTCTTTCGGTGCAGCAGTCTGGCAGCGCGATCCGGCAGGCCTGCGCCGAAATTCGCCAGATATTCCTGACTGCCGCATCGGATCGGCTCGGCGCAGCGCCGGGTACATTCGATATCCAGGACGGCACCATCTTAGGACCGGGCAACATCAATACGAGCTACTGGGAACTGGCCGGCGAAGTCAGGCTCGATCGGGAAGCGACCGGCCGTGCGTTGCCGAAGTCTTCAAGCCAGCGCACGCTCGCCGGCACGTCGGTTCAACGGCTTGACATTCCCCACAAGGTGTTCGCCGAAACGCGCTTCATTCACGACCAGATGCCCCCGGGCCTGCTGCACGGGCGAGTCCTGCGCCCGGACGTGCCTGGAGCAGGTCTCATCGATTTGCCCGAGCATCGTGCCCGCGCCGTGATCGGTCTGGTTGGTCTCGTGCGAGACGGCAACTTCACCGGCGTTATCTGCGAAAGCGAAGATGGAGCTGAGTCCGCGGTGAAGCACTTGCGAGAAGGCGCGGCTTGGTCGAATGGCGAAACGTTGCCCGATGAGAACGCGATGGCGGAGTGGCTGAAAAGTCAGCCGTCGGAGCGGACAGTGGTCGATACGCGAAGTCCCGCGGTACCGGCTGCAACCAAGCGAACCTTACGCCGGAAGTATACCCGTCCGTATCTCGCCCATGCGTCAATCGCGCCTTCGTGTGCGATCGCACGGTGGACCGGCGACCGCGTCCACGTCTGGACCCACAGCCAAGGCGTCTACTTTCTTCGCGCCGATCTCGCGTTGGTGCTGAAATTGCCAGTCTCGAACATCACCGTCGAGCACATGGAAGGCGCGGGTTGCTATGGACACAACGCCGCCGACGACGTGGCGCTCGATGCCGTTCTCCTTGCGAGGGCAGTGAACGGCCGGCCGGTGCGCGTACAATGGTCACGCCAGGACGAGATGTGTCATTCGCCGTTCGGCGCAGCGATGTCCATAGAGATCGAGGCCAATCTCGATGCGGCAAACGAAGTCGTCGGTTGGCGCCATAGCATCTGGAGCAACGGTCATACCGCCCGACCCGGCCGCGCTGCGCAGCCTGCGTTGCTCGCGGCGACCGAACTGAAGAACCCCTTCCCCCGGTACATCGCCACCAATCCGGCCCAAGCAAACGGGGGCGGCGCCGAGCGCAACTCCGTGCCGCTGTATGAATTCCCAGGCTGGCAAATCGAATGCCACCGCGTCCTCACGATGCCGATCCGCACTTCCGCGCTGCGGACATTGGGGGCGCAAGCGAATGTGTTTGCGATCGAATCTTTCGTGGATGAGCTGGCGAGCGAACGTGGCGAGGACCCGGTCGCGTTCCGCTTACGTCACTTAAAGGATTCGAGGGCGCAAGACGTCATTCGCTCCGTCGCAAAGCTTGCTAACTGGAAGCCGGAGAAGAAAGATGGCCGCGGCCATGGCATCGGCTTTGCGCGATACAAGAACACCGGCGCCTATTGTGCGGTCATTGCCGAGGTCGAGGGGACCCAGAACATCAACGTCAGGCGACTGACGATCGCGGTCGATGTCGGCGAGGCTATCAATCCGGACGGCGTCATCAACCAGATTGAAGGTGGCGCAATCCAGGCGACCAGCTGGGTGTTGAAAGAGCGGGTGCGTTTCGATCGACAGCGCATTACGAGCAATAGCTGGAGCGAATATCCTATCCTCCGGTTCAGCGAGGCCCCCGAAGTGCAAGTCGAGCTGATCCAGCGACCCGACAGCGAACCGCTAGGCGCCGGGGAAGCTGCCCATGGTCCTGTTACGGCGGCGATCGCCAATGCCGTTTACGATGCGCTGGAGCTTCGCATTCGAGATCTCCCGATCACCCGAGACCGGTTGATCGCGGCAGCGGAATTGATGCCGTGAGCGCTTTGTTGAACATTCTCAGCGGCGGCGCGGCGCACGGATTGGTTACGAGCGTGGCGTCTAAATTCAAGGAAATGACCGGCGTCGAAATCGAGGGGGAATTTGGCGCTGTCGGCGTCATGGCCGACAAATTGCGTAAGGGAATGTCGAGCGACCTTGTCATTCTAACCGCCCCGATCATGGCCCAGTTGGTACAAGAGCATTTGGTGCTCGCCACGTCGATCACCGATATCGGCTTGGTCGAGACCGCGATAGCGGTGCGCGCCGGCGATGCGGCGCCACCGATCCACGATCTTGCCGGCTTGCGGAACGCGCTTCTCGCGGCCGACGCGATTTTCGTCCCTGACATGGTGGCTTCGACCGCGGGAAGTCACGTGTCGAATATTTTGCAAAAACTCGGTATCGCTGAAGAGGTGGCGGGGCGGCTCAAAATCTATCCGAACGGCGCAACCGCGATGCGCCATCTAGCCGCCTCGGACGCGACGCACCCAATTGGCTGCACGCAGTCAACCGAGATCATCAGCACCCCCGGTGTGGTGCTGTCGGGTTCGCTGCCCGCCGGTTGCGAGCTTGCAACGATGTACACGGCCGGGGTGACCACTCAAGCCCTCGAGGCCGCGGCGGCCCAAGCGCTGCTGGAGTTGCTCACCGGAGCCGATGCACGCCAAATGCGGCGACGTGCAGGTTTCGTTTAGAGCGCTTTATATCCGGCACGATATCCGGCACGCCGGTTTTTGGACAACCAAGCTGATCGCCGGGGCGTCTCCCAGTCCCGCACAGGCGCACGGAAATACGCGTGCGCGGCCGGAACGGACTTTACAAGTCGCGGCTGCGCTGCTTTGTCGACGGTTGATGGCGCGAGCTGTGGGGGCCCGGGACGGGCAAGCCTTTCGGCGTGTAGACGCGCCGGAAAAGCCCACCTAAACTCGTCTCAATACCGCCAGAGCCGTATCAAACCGGCGCGGACAAGAACGCATCCAGGGAGGACATCATGCACGATCTTTCGCGAATTCACCGCAGCGCTGCGCTGCTATCGGCCGTTGCCGCCGCAACACTGGCGGTGATGGCGCCGGCATCGGCGCAAGAGAGTTTCAAGCTTGGCATCGTGACTTTCCTGTCCGGGCCCGCGGCTGACAGTTTCGGCGTGCCGGCGCGTAACGGCGGCCAGTTCGTCATCGACCAATTGAACAAAGCCGCCGTGCCCGCCCCCTATGACAAGGTCGGCTTTGGCGGGATGAAAATCGAA
>JBJMTO010000225.1:0-12446 GCA_045811665.1 Bradyrhizobium sp. | reverse complement strand
CGTCCCATCGAGCCGTCTTCCAGCACGACATCGACTTCAACGGTCGGATTGCCGCGGCTATCAAGAATTTCGCGGCCAATGATGTCGACGATAGCGGTCATGGGTGCCTCTTTGCAGGCCGTTGAACGGTTGGGCTGCTTCTACAGCAAGGCATAGGGGTCGAAAAGGCCGCCGTGCCCGTGACGTCGCCGGGCGAATTGTCTAAGAACGCCCGACAGCGGAGATCATCATGTCCAAGAAGGCTCGCAAAGCACCACCGGCCCTGCAACTCGGCCGCGCCGTCGAATGGCCGCACACCCCTGAGCAAGCAAAACTCGACCGCGTGCCCAATCCGCAAAACGATACGAATTACATGGTGCGGTTCACCGCGCCGGAATTCACCTCGCTCTGCCCGGTCACGGGGCAGCCGGACTTCGCGCATCTCGTGATCGACTATGTGCCGGGCGAGTGGCTGCTGGAATCGAAATCCCTCAAGCTCTATGTCACGAGCTTCCGCGATCACGGCGCGTTTCACGAAGACTGCACGGTGATGATCGGCAAGAGGATAACATCCGAGATCAAGCCGAAATGGCTGCGCATCGGCGGTTACTGGTACCCGCGCGGCGGCATCCCGATCGACGTATTCTGGCAGGCCGGCAAGCTGCCGAAGGAAATGTGGGTTCCCGATCAGGGCGTGGCGCCATACCGCGGGCGGGGGTGATCCGCCTAGCTACGTCTTTAGCCAGGCCGCCAGCCAAACCGCCACGAGAAGCGATGCGCCGACGCCGGTCAGGCAGGCGGTCCAGCCGAAACGGTCGAAAAGCTGGCCGAGGATGGCGCTGCCGGCGAGGCCACCGAAGAAATAACAACCAAGATACGTTCCGCTCGCCACCCCGCGATTATCGGCGGCTGCCCGTCCAACGAACGCCGTCGCCGCGGCCTGCGCCAAGAACGTGCCGACACCCATGAGAACCATGCCGGCCAGCACTTCCTTCAACTGTGACGAAAGCATCAGCGGAAGACCAATCAGTGCCAGCGCCAACGCACCCCGGATCGCCCGCCGCGTTCCAAATCGGGCGACCGCCCTGCCCGCCAGCAGAGTCGTTGCGATCGATGGCAGAAAAACCAGATAGACGAGCCCCAGCTCCATTCGGCCCAGCAGCAGAGGCGGACGCACCAGGACGAAGTTCACGAATGTAAACGTCCCGATGAAGGCGAACAGGATGCAGAAGCCAATCCCGAATGCGGCGCGCAGCGCTGGATTGCGCCAATGCGCCGTTATCGCCGCCAACGGCGATGGCGGCATTGACAACGTCTCCATCGGTCGCGCCCGTGCTATCGTGAAATACACCAGGACCGCGCCCGCCAGATTGAGCCCGGCAAAGAAATAGAAGTTCGAAGCCAGCCCAAAGCTGTCCACGACCGCGGCCGAGAGCAGTCGGCCGACCAGGTTGCTGGCGACGTTTCCTGCGATGTATGCCGCGAACGCGCTACCCGCATCGATGGCGCTGCACCGTTCGCCCAGATAGGCCAGCGTCAAGGCGAACGCGGAGGCCATGCATAACCCTTGCACGACGCGGAGAACGGTGAAAGCGGTCAGATTGGGCGCGACCGCCAGCAGGCTGGTCGGAATAGCGAGCAAGGCGAGGCTCAACAGGATACCGGCCCGTCGTTCGATGCGTTGGCTGAAGAAGCCGACAAGAAGTCCGGCGACGGCCATCCCCATTGTGCTCGCGTTGACGGCGAAACCCATCGCAGCCGGCGTGACATTGTAGTGCCGTGTGAGCGAGGGAAGGATCGCCTGGGTCGCGAACAGATCGACAACGGTCAAGAAGGCGGTCAGACCGATGACGACTGATCGAAGCACCACGCCCGGCGAATGACGCTGCGTTTCGATGTCTGCGAATTGCATTTCGATGGAAGCGTCGGTCATGATTTTGAATGCTCCCCGCTAAAGCAAGATACGGGATGCGACGTCCGGGCATTTGGGGTCTACACGAGACGTCACATCGGAATGAGCCATCTTGGCGCCTGTTACATATTGTGGTCGTGCGGATCCTTGCGGACATCGCCGACATAGAGAATGACGGTCTGGGTGCCCAGGTTCTTCCACCAATGCGAAGTCCCGAACACCTCCGGCCTGATGTCGCCGGTTTTGTGGACGATCGGATCGGCGCAGTTGCTTGCGTATTCGATGATCTCGCCTTGCTGCACGAAAATGAGAGCGGGCCGGTCGTCATGGCTATGCCATGGCACGATCCCGCCGGGTTCGATCGTAAGCTTGCGGAAACGAAGCTGGCGATCCTTCAGGTGGGCTGGCTGCTTCTCCAGATCGATCGACCCGAGCGTGACATCTGTCACACCGACCGGCTTGAAATCGACTTTCTCACGAACATTGGCCTTCATCTTGTCGGCTGGGCATTCACCGGCAACTGCGTTGGATGCCGCCGCGATCGATCCGGCGATGGTGCAGGCCAGCGCGACGCTCTTCCAGAGCGCCCGTGGATTGATGGGTAGATTGAACATCTGCTGATCTCCTCTGTTCTGCCGTGGTCGCGATTGATCTGGCCAGGCTTACGGGAGAAGCATCGGTGAAATGCGCGTTCGAAGGAAATGCCGGTTGGCTTTTGAGTCGATAGCTGGGCGCTATCCGCGGAAGCCTCACAGCATGTGTTTGATGTCGGACGAAAACGTCGGATAGGCGTAGACGTAGTCCTTGATCTGAGCAGCGGTGATGCCAAACCGCATGGCGAGCCCCATTATATTGACGAACTCCTGGCCGGCATGCCCGACGAAATGTGCCCCGAGAATACGGTCGCTGCCCTGATCCACAATGATCTTCGACCAAGCGACGGTCTCGGCATAAGTTCGCGCCGAAAACCAATCGTGCATGTCATTGCAATGAATCTTGACGCGAATACCTCGCTCCTTGGCGGCAGCCTCAGTCAGCCCGACCGAGGCAAGCGCCGGCACGGTGTAAACCGACGTTGCCATCCCGTCGTAGTCCGGGCTGTATTTCGCTCCATCGACGATATTGCGGCCCACAATGTCGCCCTCGTAGGTTGCGATTGGCGAGAGCTGCGGTGAGATGGGCACCGCGTCACCGCAGACATAGACCTGCGGATTGGAGTTGGAGCGCAGATATCGGTCCACGACGACACGGCCGTTAGCGTGCTCGACATTGCCGGCTTCAAGATCCAGCATTTCGATATTTGCGACGCGGCCGGCGCCATTGACGACCCGGTCGGCTTCGGCCGTGTATTCGGCGCCCTTGTGGGAGAAGATCACCCGCAGACGATCGCTCGCCGGTTCTATTCGTTCGACCCTGACCCCGGTCTTGACTCGTATGCCGATGCGTTCGCTTTCAGCCTGGATGCGGGCAATGGCGTCCGCGTCCATCGCCGGCAACAGCTGAGGCAGCGCTTCCAGAATCATGACCTGCGCACCGGCCCGTGCGTAAACATGAGCAAATTCCATCGATATGACGCCGCCACCGACGAAGATGACCGACTTTGGCAGATCGCGATCCCTCAGCATCTCGTCCGACGTGATCAGATGCTCGGCACCTGAGATCGCGAGCGGACGGGGCTTCGACCCGGTTGCGATGACGATATGAGCGGCTGCCAGTTTCCGGTCCGCGACCCCGATCGTGTTGGGGCTTACAAAGTAGCCGTGGCCCTTGATGACTTCGACATCGCGGTGGGCCATCGACCGCGCCAGGTTGGCTGGAATGTCCTTGATCATTTCCTTTTTGCGATCGATCAGCGCGGACCAGTCGAGCTTCGGCTTGCCGACCGCAATGTGATGGACTGCCGCGCGTTCGATTTCGTGCAAGGCTTGCCCTGCAGCGACCAGCACCTTCTTCGGCGTGCAGCCGCGGTTTGGGCAGGTCCCACCGAGATCATGCGACTCGATCATCGCCACCGACATTCCGGCGCGACGAACCGGGCCGGTAACACCGATCCCGGCGTTGCCGCCGCCCAGGATCACCACATCGAATTTCTCGACACCCATGGTGCGCGCCTTCTGTTGCCAACAGCTAAGTTGCTACTTGGTCGCAATCGACGAAGTGATCGAGCCCACGACGGCAGTTGCCATTTTGAATTGCGCCGCGCGATCCCTGATGTTGTGGCGTTTGGCGATCCACTCGAAGTCGGTCCAGACCGCCCAGACATCGCCATTGTCATCCTGCGTCAGCAGCAAGCGGACCGGCCAGTCCAACCCGGCATTCGGATTCGAGGTGATGAACTGAGTTCCGAGCGGCGGGTTTCCAAACACCAGGAGGATCGACGGACGAAGCGCAATGCCGGCATCGCCCGCCAATTTCGATTGATCGATCTCGCTGAAGAACTTGATGCCTTTGCTGGCTATGTCCGCCTTGATGCGAGCGATCGCCTCTGCCATCGGCACGGCACTCCGGACGCGAACAATGCCATCGTCGCTGTCAGCCCAAGCGGACGAGGTCACCGCAAGCAGCAGGAGGACGAGTGCTAGTGGCACGCAACCGGTCATGTATCGCTTGGCCAAAATCCTCGTCATTGCGCTCTCCTGTTGTTGGCCGCCTCGGGTCAGCGTGCCTCGAAACAGGGTGCGCTTTCGGTCCGGGAATATGAAATGCCAGCTTGCTCTGAACTCGATAGCTATCCGCTATCGGCTTCGCGATGCCCGCCCGCTATCGAACCAATTGGGCAACGGCATTTCTAAGACGAGTTGATCCAGCCTCTGATAGGACGGCGCCCGATTGGCGGGCGTCTAACGTTGATCGAGAGGAACTCGGATATGATGACTTTGCCGAAGACATTCATTGCCGCCGCTGCTTTTGCGGCGGTCGCCACCTCTGCATTCTCGCAAGTTCCCTGGGAATTCAATCCCGGCATGGCTTACATGTACAGCGGACCGGGAAAGATGATGGCGATGAGCATGGCGCGCGGCGAGAAGAACCACCAGGCGATGATGAAGCATGCCACCAAGGTACCCAGCAATACCGTCTTCTTCATGGACCAAGGGCAGCTGTACTCCTTGTCCGGAACACTCGATCCTACCGGCAACTTCTATCGCCCGTGATCGGAACCGCACGCGATCGGGCTGCCCTTGCGGGCGGCCCCGACCGCAAAATAGGATCAGTCGATTTCTACCACGGAGCCACTCATGACGGAGCTTTCGCCAGCCAGTGCCGACCGCCTCGCGCACGCCTTCCAGCGCTGTCGTGACATGGAGGGAACGCTTGGGCAGAGATTGCAGGCCTATGCCGCTGCCGGCAGAGATTTCTTTCCCGCCTATAGCGACGCGGTAGACCGTCTGGTCGCTCGACTTCGCGAAAGCGGCGGAGGCGAGAATGCGCCAAAACCTGGCGAACCGATGCCGCCTTTTCTGCTGCCGGACGAAACCGGTCGGCTGGTCAGCCTCGAGTCTCTTATCAGAAGAGGCCCGGCCATTGTGATGTTCTACCGCGGGCATTGGTGCCCTTATTGTCGACTGAACGTCGGATCGGTGATCCAGGCTCGGAATGAGATCGAGGCTTTGGGTGGTCAGGTGGTTGCGATCCTGCCCGAAACCCAAAAGTACGCGCAGCAATTCAAATCGGATTCCGGCGCGCCATTCCCGGTGCTGACCGATCTCGATAATGGTTATGCACTGTCCCTCAATCTTGCGATCTGGCTCGGAGCCGAAATCCAGCAACTGCTGTCTCACCTCGATCTTGCGGATTTTCACGGCAATGACGGTTGGGTGCTCCCGATCCCGGCGACCTTCGTGGTTGGCCGGGACGGCATCGTGAAAGCGCGCTTCGTCGATCCCGATTTCCGTAAGCGGATGGAGATTGCGGATCTGATCGCCGCTGTGCGAGAGGCCGCCGAGAAACGTTAGAGTTGGTGCTCGGTTGTCAGGCGGTCGCGTGCTGGCTCAGCCATTCCTGCCAGTCCGCGCCGCGCAGCATTTTCATCACGGCGCTTGCCACTGCGGTACGTTGGCGTCCGGCGACCCCGTAAAGGTGAACGGTGCGCCGCGAGGCCAATCCTTCTACCGATATGCGTTTTAAAGTATCAGGAAGCGATGCGGTGTGCGGCGCGATCGCCACGCCGATGTCGGCCTCCAGCAGCTCGATCAAATCACGCTCGGAGGAGACTTCGTGCATGCCATCGACCGCAACCCCGTGGTCGCGCAGCGACTGGCCTAGCCGGTCGGAATGTTCGCAATAGCTCCGCGACAACCATTGCTCGGTTCGCAGGTCGTCGACCGCGATGCTTTCCCGGTTCGCCAGCGGATGCTGCCTGTTCACCACCAGATAGAATTCCTCGGTAAACAGCGGCCAGGTGTCCAGCCGGTCCCAATCGCTGCCGAGTTCGGCGGCTATCCCGAGTTCGGCTTCGCCCTTCTTCAGGTACTCGCCGACTTCCTGGCTGCTGCCGCGCAAGAACCTGAACTCCAGGCGATTGAATTGCCGCTTGATCTGCTCGAGATGCGGAATCACCAGCGAAAGATCGATCGAATGGGTAAGCGCGATCCTCAGCGCGCCGATTTCGCCGCTATTGAACGACGACGCCAGCATGCGCGCGCCGCTCGCTGCCTCATAGCACTGCTGGAGCAGCGGGAGCATCCGCTGACCGAGTTCCGTCAATTGCGATGCCGGCCGCTCGCGCCGGAACAGATCGCCGCCAAGCTCTGCCTCAAGCTGCTTGATCGCCCGTGTCAAGGACGGCTGCGTAACGTTGCACTCGTCCGCGGCGCGCGTGAAATTGAACAGGCGCGCGACAGCCAGGAAGTAGCGAACCTGATGCATTTCCATCGTCGTGCCCCGCAAGGTTCGGACCGCGCCATTTTAGCGGAGATCGCCGGCAGACAACACCGATATGGTGATAGCGGGGGCCTATGATGTCGGAAGCCAAAGGGCATTTCTCATTCCGTTCGCAAAGACGCAGTCTGCGCCAGCAGGTGAACGGAGCGCCCGGAGCGCCCAACCCATGGCAGGAGCTTCTCATGAATATTGCGCTCCAACAGTATGTGCCCGCGGGGTCGCGGCCGCTCGGCGGCAAGGTCTCGCTGGTTACCGGCTCTACCAGCGGCATCGGACTTGGTATCGCCCGTGCGCTTGCCTCGGCGGGATCGGCGGTGGTGCTGAACGGCTTTGGCGACGCTGCTGAGATCGCGAGGACAAGGGACCAGCTTGCGTCAGATTGCGGCACAGAGGTCAGCTATTCACCCGCGGACATGACGAAGTCGGAATCGATCGCGGAGATGATCGCGGCAACCCTTGCCGAGCACGGCCGGCTCGACGTCCTCGTCAATAATGCGGGCATTCAGTTTGTGGCGCCGTTCGAGCAGTTCCCTGTCGAGAAGTGGGATGCGATACTATTGATCAATCTCTCGTCCGCTTTCCACACCATGCGGCTGGCGATCCCGGCGATGCGCACGAACGGGTTCGGCCGCATTATCAATGTCGCTTCAGCGCACGGGCTCGTCGCGTCTCCGTTCAAGGCGGCCTACGTGGCTGCCAAGCACGGCATTGTCGGCCTGACAAAGGTGGCGGCGCTTGAAACCGCCGAAGACGCCATCACCTGCAACGCGATCTGTCCGGGCTATGTATATACGCCGCTCGTCGAGGCGCAGATCGAGGGTCAGGCCAAGGCGCACGGGATTTCCCGTGAAAAGGTCATCCACGACGTCCTGCTGGCGCAGCAACCCAACAAGCGGTTTGCGAGCGTCCAGGAGCTGGGTGCGCTGGCGGTGTTTCTCGCGAGCGACGCCGCGGCCTCCATCACCGGGGCAGCCCTGCCCGTCGATGGCGGCTGGACCGCGCATTAGTGCAGAGCATGAAGGTAGTATTGACTCGGATGTGATTTGACGGGAGCACGAGATGAACAATCCAAATGGCATGCAGCCAGCACAGAGCATCAAGTCCCTTGGCAGGACAATCCCCGGGCAAGTGGTGCTGGTGCTCCAGGGAGGCGGCGCGCTCGGCTCCTATCAGGCTGGCGTCTATCAGGCGCTGCACGAAGCGGGCATCGAACCGGACTGGATCATCGGCACTTCGATCGGGGCGATCAATGCCAGTCTGATCGCCGGGAATGCGCCTCAACAGCGTTTGTCGCGATTGAAAGATTTCTGGAAGCGGATGGAGCAAAATCCGATCTGGAGTTTTGGCGAGGTTTTTCCGGGTTTCAATGAGAAGCTGTCGTATTGGTCGACAGTGACGAACGGCATTCCCGGATTTTTCCGGCCCAATGCGCTGGCCCATGCCGGGAATGATTATCCTCTCGGTGCCGACAAGGCTGGATATTACTCGACGGAGCCGCTGAAGCAGACGCTGAGCGAACTGGTAGACGTCGATCTCATGAATAGCTGCGCCCCAAGGCTGACGGTCGGTGCGGCCCACGTTCGAACCAGCCAAATGAGGTACTTCGACAGCCGCGATTCCAGGCTCGGCGTTGAGCACATCATGGCGTCGGGTGCGCTGCCGCCCGCATTCGCCGCTGTTCGTATCGACAACGAATTGTATTGGGATGGCGGAATTCTATCGAACACCCCTACCGAAGCAGTGTTCGACGATATTCCACGCAAGGACTCGCTGATCTTTGCCGTCCACATGTGGAATCCGTTGGGCGGCGAGCCGACGACGATGGCGGAGGTGCTCAACAGGCACAAGGACGTGCAGTATTCGAGCCGGATAGCCAGCCACATCGCACGCCAGCAGCAGGCACATCATTTGCGGCATGTGATCAGCGAGCTAGCGGCACGATTGCCGGAAGCCGAGCGAAAGAGCGAGGCGGTGCGTGAGCTGGCCGGTTATGGCTGTCCGACGCAGATGCACGTCGTGCGGCTGCTGGCTCCGCAGCTCGATCGCGAGAACCACACCAAGGACATCGATTTCAGTCCCTCCGGGATCCGGCAACGTTGGGACGCTGGTTATTCACATACCCTGGACGTGCTGGAACGTTCGCCATGGGTCGGCGAGTTCGATCCGCTTTCGGGCGTCATTCTGCATGAGCAGATGGAAGTGATGCCGCAAGCAGCCGAGTGACCGGTCGAAGGCGGATTACTCGCGGGACCTGCTTAGCCATCGGGCCTTGAGTTAAGTCGCAGGCAAGTCCGCCGGCCTTCTCTGTCGCAGCCATCGGGCACAGGCGAAGCCGAGCGCCACCATGATGAAGGCGCTGGTCAGCAACGTCGGTATCTTGCCAACCTTCTCGATCCCCAGCCCGTAGGCGATCGGGCCCACTGTCTGTCCCATGAAGAAGAAAAACGAATGCAGCGACAGCGCGGTGGCGCGCGCTTCCACCGACAGCTCGCTGGCGAACACCTGAATGCATCCGTGGATCATGTAGAATCCCCAGCCCATGAACAGAAGGCTGATCGCCTGGATTTTCCAACTCGGACCGAACGCGATGACCGCCAGTTGCAGTCCGACCAGCGCCGCTCCGCCGATCATCATGCCGTTCACCCCGAGCCGCGGCAGGAAGCGGGAAACCGTGAGGGTGTAGATCAGGCCGCCAACCGCGAACCCGGCGATGACAATTCCCGCGATGGACAGGCTGGTTTCACCCAAGTCGAACAGGAATGCCGCCAGATACGGAAACAGTCCGAGCACGCAGCAACCCTCGATGAATACGGCGCCATAGCAAAGCACGTTCGGATTGGCGAAGATCGTGCGGTAGCCGTATTTGAGCGCCGACAAATTGGTCCGGCGCCCCGGCATCACCGGCGCGCCTCGAAAGCCGATTGCAACCGCAAACGAGGCAACAACGACAAGCGCGCCCAGCACGGCAAGCACGCCTCGCCAACCGAGCAAGTCGCCGATCAACCCGGCTGCGGACGCGCCCAATATGTTTCCGGTCATGGCGCCTGCCAGCGTGCGCCCGATCGCCACTTGCCGTTTTTCCGGCCCGACCAGATCGCTTGTCAAACCGAGCGCAATCGGAAACACCCCGCCGGAGCCGATGCCGGCGAGAATTCGCGTGGCGAACAGCAGCTCGAACGAGTTCGATAGCGCGCCCAGGATGTTCGCAAGCCCGAGCAGCACCAGACACACGATCATCAGCCGGGCTTTGCCGAACAGGTCGGCCGCCGCGCCCAGCACCGGCTGCACGATGGCAAAGGTAAAGGCGAACACGGCCGCGAAGCTCGCCACCGTGGTGATGCCGACGCCGAAATCATCGGCGACATGGGGCAGCACTGGATCGAGCGCGCGCGCCGAAAGGCTGGCAGCGAAGGTCGCGAGCGCAATGATGTTCAGTGCCGGGGGCAACCGGTGATCATGCGGCCGCGATCCATGTTGCGGCATCAGCTCGCCGGATGCCTTTCCACTTTCTTTTGATCCTTTGCCAGCGCGTCGAACGCCATCAGCTTGCGGACCAGAGCTTCGAATTCCCGCAGCGGCACCATGTTGGGCCCGTCGGATGGCGCGCGGTCGGGATCGGGATGGGTTTCGATGAACACGCCGGCCACGCCGACCGCGACGGCGGCGCGAGCCAGCACAGGAACGAATTCGCGTTCCCCGCCGGACGCTTCACCTTTGCCGCCCGGCTGCTGCACCGAATGCGTGGCGTCGAAGATCACGGGCGCGCCGGTCGTGCGCGCCAGTATCGGCAGCGCGCGCATGTCCGACACCAGCGTGTTGTAGCCGAACGACGCGCCGCGCTCGGTGACCAGCACATTCGAGTTGCCTGCGCTTGTGATCTTGCTGACGACGTTGGTCATGTCCCAGGGCGCCAGAAACTGCCCCTTCTTCACATTGATAACCTTGCCGGTCGCGGCCGCCGCGATCAACAGATCGGTCTGCCGGCACAGGAACGCCGGGATCTGAAGCACATCCACCGCTTGCGCGACCTCAGCGCATTGCGTCGCCTCGTGGATGTCGGTGAGCACAGGCATCCCGAGGGAAGAGCGGATCTCAGCGAAAACCGGCAATGCCTGCTTCAATCCGATGCCACGGGCCGCCGAACCGCTGGTGCGATTGGCTTTGTCGAAGGAGGTTTTGTACACCAGCCCGATCCCGAGGCGGGCCGCCATCTCCTTCAGCGCGGACGCCACTTCAAGCGCGTGCGCGCGGCTCTCCAGTTGGCATGGCCCGGCGATGATCGAGATCGGCAGATCGTTGCCGAACTTAACCGGTCCGGCGCTGACGATGCGCGCAGCAAGAGTTTTGGTGTTCAACGGATGATCCTTTTGCAATAGGTGAATGCCTCACCGTGGTTTTGCGCCAAGGCCGGCGTGACGTTTGATGTCGAAACCGACGATGAACGTCCACGTTCCGCGGAAACTTCCTACTTCACCGTCGAGAATGCTGTCGGCATCAGCAATTGATTGACGATGTTCCCGACGATCTGCCCGTCCTCTTCGGTTTTGGCGCGCGCGGCGAGCCATTCCGGATCGGCCGCAAAAGCACCCCACTTCTTCTCGCGCTCCGCCAGCGAGTCCCAGGCCAGAAAATAGGTGAGTTCCTGATTGGATTCCCCAACAAGCGTGGTGAAGAAGCCGGTTGGCCTGATGCCATGCTTTTCCCACAGCTTGAGCGTGGTCACCTCAAATCGTTTCAACAGCGCCGGCAACCGACCCGGCAAACAACGGTAGACGCGCATTTCGTAGATCATGGGCATTCCTCCATTTTTCTTAGGCCGGAGGGTTATAACCGGTGGTCGGAAGGCTGTCTTGGCCCGATCCGGCAAGCCTCACATTCATAGCAGCGGGGATGTAGCAACCGCGCGAGATGGTATCTGCTCTTGCGGCTCAACAGGAGCTACCGACCGCATTTGAGCAAGCCTTATTTGTCGAAGCCAATCAATCTGATTTGCCTGTCCAGCCCCATTTCGAAAAATATTTCGGTTTCCTTGCGATGCAAATCACCACAGTAGTCCCGCCCGTCTCGTCCCACCAAAGGGGCGTATCGCGATCGTCACGGACGCGGGGCGGGATGCGATGGACGCCGATGGTGCTGCTGACGAACAGCACCTGACGCGGACGGCGAAGTCGTGTGGTCCTGACGCCTCGACGCTGGCGTCAAGTTTTGCGTTTCGACACGCAGATGACGGTGACAAACAAGCCCGATCACCGAGGAGAGCGCGAAGGAAACCGTTAAAACCATTGCGTGCGGGAATGCCGGGTCAGTCCGGTGAACCCACGGTGACGACCTCGTGTGCTCACTACAAACTTTAGCACGCGAGACTGCGGGTGCATCGAGCACCCGGCATTCCCCACGCCCTTCATCGGGCGGAGCCAACACGCACAACTCGGGCGCATTCGCGCCGCGAGAATGCGGACTCACATGATCGTCATCCCGAAAAGCAAAACGACCCCAACCCGTCATTCCGGGGCGATGCGCAGCATCGAGCCCGGAATCCATAACCCCCGTCCGTGGTTATGGATTCCGGGCCTGCGCCAAGCGGCGCATCCCCGATGTGCAATTGCACATCGGGGAATGACAATGGTGGATGTTTTCCTGCCATCGCCACACCCGTCATTGCGAGCGCAGCGAA
>JBJMTO010000224.1:0-3568 GCA_045811665.1 Bradyrhizobium sp. | reverse complement strand
CCTGCTTGCCTATCTGGATCGTCTCATAGGCATTGCCGATACAATGATTCGAGGTCGCGCAGGCCGACGAGATCGAATAGTTCACTCCCTTGATCTTGAACCAGGTGGCAAGGGTTGCAGAAGCGGTCGACGACATCGCTTTTGGCACCGCAAACGGACCGACGCGCTTGGGGCCTTTGTTGCGGGTGGTGTCGGCGGCTTCCACGATGGTGCGCGCAGACGGCCCGCCCGAGCCCATGATGATGCCGGTACGGACGTTGGAAACGTCGGATGGATCGAGACCGGAATCCTGGATCGCCTGCTCCATCGCGATGTGGTTCCAGGCAGCGCCTTCCGCCAGGAATCGCATGGCGCGGCGATCGATCATCTCGGCGGCATTTACGGTGGGCGCGCCTTGCACCTGCGAACGGAAGCCAAGCTCCTTGTACTTCGCCGCGTGGGTGATGCCGGACTTTGCCTCATGAAGGCTCGACAGCACTTCCTGGGTGTTGTTTCCGATGGACGAGACGATGCCCATCCCCGTGATGACAACCCGCCTCATGATCGCCTCGCCTCTCCGTTAGATTTCGTGTGATGCACTGAAGATAAAGTTCAATTGCCCGGCTGCGCTTCGCTGCCCTGCTTGAACAGCCCGACCTTCAGTTCCTTAGCGCGATAGATAATCTCGCCATCCATGGAAAGCCACCCGTCGGCAATGCCGAGCACCAGCTTTCCACGCATCACGCGCTTGATATCGGTCTGATAGACCACCTTGCGGACGTTCGGCAGCACCTGTCCGGAGAACTTCAGCTCGCTGAGCCCGAGCGCCCTGCCTCGACCCTCGCCGCCGCTCCAGCCCAGGAAAAAGCCGACCATCTGCCACAGTGCATCGAGCCCGAGGCAACCCGGCATGACAGGGTCGTTCTTGAAATGGCAGCCGAAAAACCAGAGGTCCGGTCTCACATCGAGCTCGGCACGGACCACCCCTTTGCCGTACTCACCGCCGGTTTCGGAGATCTCGCTGATGCGGTCGAACATCAGCATCGGCGGCAGCGGCAACTGGGCGTTCCCGGGGCCGAACATCTCACCTCGCCCGCAGGCCAGCAGATCCTCATACTCGTAGCCGTTGCGCCGATTGAGCATCGTCCCAAAAACCTTTCGAACTCCCGATGGGGCGTTTCGGCGGAATGAGCGATCCCGCGGGCGAAGCGTCCCGTTATTCCGATGGCGCCGCGGCTCCGGATAGCCCTGCGGCGACAGGCGCTTGCCACTGCTAAAATCGCATAGCTAGGTGCGGCCGCTCTTAACATAGGCCTTCCCGGGCGGCAAAGCACGACCGGGAGCTAAACCGACGCGCCGGCCGCATCGTTCCCCTTAACCCTGGTCAAGCTCTAGTTGCGAAAAACTTGCATCTGAGGGATTTCCCTCTATATTCCATGTAAATAAGTGGAATTCGCGGGTACAGGCTTGGCCTCGATATGAACGACGTGACGGGTTCGAATGACAACGCGGGCGAGACCGCCGCACGGCCTGCCGGGCATCAGCCGGCGCTGACCGGCTGCCCGTGGCACGACGTCAACGAGATGCTTCAGGCCGCAGGTCTGCGTCCGACGCGCCAGCGCATGGCATTGGGCTGGCTGCTGTTCGGCAAGGGCGCGCGCCACCTCACCGCGGAAATGCTCTACGAGGAAGCCACGCTGGCCAAGGTTCCGGTATCGCTGGCCACCGTTTACAACACGCTCAACCAGCTCACCGATGCGGGATTGCTGCGCCAGGTCAGTGTCGACGGCACCAAAACCTATTTCGACACCAACGTCACCGCGCATCATCACTTCTATCTGGAGAACAACCACGAGCTGGTCGACATTCCCGATCCGCATCTCGTTCTCTCGAAGATGCCCGACGTGCCCGATGGCTATGAGATCGCCCGCGTCGACATGGTCGTGCGGCTGCGCAAGAAGCGCTGATTTCTTCCACTATAATTATCCGATTGTCATTCCGGGGCGCGCGAAGCGTGAACCCGGAATCTCGAGATTCCGGGTTCGATGCTGCGCATCGCCCCGGAATGACGGAGCGATCGTCACTCCACTTTTTCGTCGGCGTAGACGCCCCACAGGCGCTGCTGCTCGATCCAGCCGTCAAAGCCGTTGCCCGTCACGCGGCACCATCCATTCGTGCATTTCTTGACTTGCGTCACTACGCCCGCCTGCAGCCGCGCAGCCACCGCGCTGCCGGGTTCGGCACGATCGTAGAGCGGGGCGAGTTCGTCTCGCGACTTCATGGTCACCACCGCAGTGCGGCGGCCTGACAGCATGGAGTGATAGACCCAGCCCTCCGCCCCCTCGGAGTCGCGTACCCGGCGCCAGTTCTCGAATTCTGCGGTAATCTCGACCGGCAGACCGGCGCGGGTATAGACCCAGGCCACGTCGTTGTCCTTGGTCGGGCCGGCCCGAACGTTGACATGGTCTGCCTTGAGACTGACATAGCGCGGGATCGGCAGGCCGCTCGTCGTCGTCACCGAATCCTTTGCCGCATGTCCCGTACCACCCACAGCGCCCAGCATTGCAGCCGCCAGCACCGCCAAAGAACAGATACGCCCCAACGCCATCACGCGTCTCCTGCCGAGAGTACGACAACTCAACTTCTTTGAGCTGACCCGCTTGTTCTTGCGCCCCGAACCCCAAAACACCCTGTGCAGTGGCGAAATCGTAG
Source organism: Bradyrhizobium sp. (assembly GCA_045811665.1). GTDB lineage: Bacteria > Pseudomonadota > Alphaproteobacteria > Rhizobiales > Xanthobacteraceae > Bradyrhizobium. Next base: position 877 of record JBJMTO010000224.1, on the reverse strand, counting down.
CCCCGCTTTGTCAGTCCCTTGGTTCTTGTCTTGGCCCGGCCTTCTGCTAGAGAGGACGGAACGCCGCAACGGCCGAATTACCCCGAAGAAATCCGGGTTAAATGTCGGGGAACCCAAGGAAACGCCGGGACCGCACTGCAAGATTGCAGTGTCGAACACCCGGGTTAATGAGGTCTGAACGGCAGGCTTTTGTTAAGCTCAGCCTCATGAGAGCAGGAAATGTCGGTTAAGAAAAAGCCTCTCGTTGTCGTGACGCGCAAGCTGCCGGATTCGATCGAGACCCGGATGCGCGAGCTGTTCGACGCGCGGCTCAATCTCGACGACACCCCGATGACATCGGAGCAGATCGCCGAAGCCCTCCGCACTGCCGACGTGCTGGTGCCGACCGTCACCGACGAGATCACCGAGGACCTCTTGAAGCAGCCGGACTGCAAGATCCGCCTGATCGCCAATTTCGGCAACGGCGTCGACAATATCGACGTCGTCGCGGCGCATGCGCGGGGCATTACCGTCACCAACACGCCCAAGGTGCTCACCGAAGATACCGCCGACATGACCATGGCGCTGATCCTCGCCGTGCCCAGGCGGATGATCGAAGGCGCCTCTGTCCTCACCGAAGGCAAGCAGCACTGGTCCGGCTGGTCGCCGACCTGGATGCTTGGCCATCGCATCGGCGGCAAGCGCCTCGGCATTATCGGCATGGGCCGCATCGGACAAGCGGTGGCGCGCCGCGCGCGGGCCTTCGGTTTGCAGATCCACTATCACAACCGCCGTCCCGTCGCGCCGCAGATCGCCGAGGAGCTGGGCGCGACCTATTGGGAAAGCCTCGACCAGATGCTGGCGCGGATGGACATCATCTCGGTGAACTGTCCGCACA
>JBJMTO010000223.1:0-22048 GCA_045811665.1 Bradyrhizobium sp. | reverse complement strand
GTGGCATTGGATGCGATCACGAACAAGGTCGGGTCGTCCATCGCCAGGATGTTGCCGAACAACACATGCAGCAGGTCGATATTGGTACCCTTGATCGAGACGATGGTGACGCCGAGCGCCAGCGAAACCAGATAGAATGTCGCCAGCGAGGCGTCCTCTTTGAGTTCGGTCGAACGGGCGACCACGCCGGCCAATATCGCAACCGTAAATCCCGCGATCAGCCCACCGGTCGTCATCGCGAACAAATTGAGGCCCGACAGCAAAAATCCGATCGCGGCCCCGGGCAGGATCGCATGCGCCATGGCGTCCCCGACCAGGCTCATGCGCCGCAACATCAGGAACACCCCGATCGGCGCGCCGCCCAGCGCAAGCGCCACGGCAGCCGCCAGCGCGCGGCGCATGAACTCGAATTCCGTGAAGGGCGCGATCAGCGCGTCATAGATCATCGCAATTTTAGATCCCGCGGTTCAGGCCGCTCGCGACGGCGGATCGTCAACCGCGCACGCGCCGGCGGATTCGTCGAATGCTTCGCACATGAGCCGGGCTTGCAGCAGATTTTCCGGCGTCAGTACCTCGGGGGTCGAGCCCCATGCGACAGGACCACGCGCCAGCAACAGGGTTTGCGGAAAATTCCCGCGCACCAGATCCATGTCATGCAGCGCCGCCAACACGGTGCGCTTCTCCGAATGCCAGCGGCGGACCAGCGCGATCAGGTCGGCCGAGGTCCTGGCGTCGATCGCATTGAACGGCTCATCGAGCACGATCAGCCGGGCGTCCTGCAACAACACCCGGGCAAACAACATGCGCTGCATCTGTCCGCCAGACAGCGTGCCGATCGCGCGATTCTCGAAACCGGTGAGGCCGACGCCCGCAAGCGCCCGCGCAATGTCGTCGCGCGCGGCCGTGCCCATGCCGCCAAAAAATCCGGTCGCCCGCCAAAGCCCGGTGCCGACGAAATCATACACCGAGATCGGAAAGCTGCGGTCGATATCGACGCTCTGCGGCAGATAGGCGATATCCCGGCTGTTAAGCCCTCCGGTTGTCAAGCTGCCTGCGAGAGGCTTGAGCAATCCGACGATGCCGCGAAACAAGGTGGACTTGCCGGCCCCGTTCGGGCCGACCACGGCGAGCAGCGCGCCCGGCGTGACCTCGCCGGAAAGGTGATGCACCGCCGGGTGCCGGTCATACCCGAGCGTGAGATCGCGAAATTGCAACGGCGCGATCATGCTCATCTCATCGCCAGCAGCACGAATGCCCATAAGCAAGCACTAACAGCCACCGCCGCGCCGAGGCGAGACGCCACCGTCATCCGCAGTATCGACCACGGCGCAGCCTGCGGCGGGTGCGGCGAAGCTGGCCCATGGGCATGGACATGCCCGTGGGTGTGCGCGTGGCTGTGCGGCTTGCGAGGGGGAGCGTTCATAGAGCCAAATGTTATATTATAACATTGCACCCGTCTAGCTTCGGAACTCGGAGGGACCTAAGGCCGGCCGATCGCCATGGCGATGGCCGCAGCCAGGAACGGAAATGGCAGAGATACCCCTGCGCGGAACCAGACGAAGCGGGCCGGCATGAACGGGATCTCCCACAATATCAGCCGTTGGAAGGCGAATAGTGCCCAGGCGACGACATAGGCGATGACCTGCGGGGCGCCGCCGCCGGCCTTTATTGCCACCGCGCCGATTGAGAAACCGATGACCGGCCCACCCGGCGTGGCGGCGCCGGCGATTACCGCGCTGAGGACGCCCAGCCAGCCGGAGTCCGGGCCCAGCCAGCCGGTGATGATCTCCTGAGGAATCACGGCGGCGATGTAGCCGGACCCGATCACTCCGAGCGCCACCCGAGGCACGATGTTGATGAAATCCTTGCCTCCTTCGCGCACCGAGGCGGTCAGAACAGTTCGGCCGCGCCGAAGCGCGATAAAGCCGACCACGGCGACCGAGCCCCACAAGATGATATCGATCAGAAGCGCGGCGGTCATGGCGCGTCCTTGGGATACATCCGGACATAGACGAACCGTCCGAGCGCGCCGGCCAGCACCGGCAGCGGCAGCGAGATCAGGATGCGCCACAGCGTGAAATCCGTGCCCATGATCGGCAACTCCCACGCGACCGCGCGGCCATAGCCGATCAGGGTCCAGCTTACCACAAGCGCGATGGTCGCGCCGAAATCGGCGCCCACAGTGAGCAGCGCGCTGGCAACCGGATAGGCCGTGAACGGGCCGCCCGGCAGGATTGCTCCAAACGCGGTTCCGATCAGCAATCCCTTGATCCCCGATGCCGGCCCGAGCGAGCGAGCCACCTTCTCGTGCGGCAAGATCTCGGCGATGAAGGCGCCGAGCAGGCAGCCCGCCAGCACGCGGGGCAGGATGCCGCCGAACAGGGTGAGATCGCTGGTCAGGATTTGCAGCACGCCATCGACGCCATCGCGCCGCCAGACCAGGACCACACTGGCCGCGACCAGCACGGCGATCACGATCATGGACCAGCTGATCGGCTTGCGAACGCGGCCGGGCCGCGGTTCGGCCTCGTCGTCCGGCGCGGGAGTTTTGGAGGGAAGTTCTGCCAAGAGGATGCGTCTGCGCGTAGTGGGGCCAAGCCTGCTTAGGCCCGGCAGCGCAGCGAAGCAAATGAAACGGCGTCACCCATGCGCCGATCACCAATCCCTATGCGCCGATGGTTCATGCCAGATGGCGGACCAGGGCGAGTCCGGCGAAAAGTCCCGCTATCGACAGCATCACCGAACCGGCCACGTAGAACAGCGCCAGCGCCATCTCGCCGCGTTCATACAGTAGCGCCGCATCGAGCGAGAATGCGGAGAAGGTGGTGTAGCCGCCGAGAATTCCTGTCATCAAGAACAGCCGCCAGTGCGGCGACGCCTCGCCCTTGAACGCGAGAAAGCCCGCGATCAGGCCCATCACGAGCGAGCCGGTGATGTTGATAATCAGGGTGTGATAGGGAAAGGCCGTTCCTAGCCAACGCGTGCTCGCGACGTTTATGAGATGGCGCAGCGACGAACCAAGCCCGCCGCCGATGAAGACCAGCACATAGTTCATCGAGCTTCTTCCCAACCCAAACCGAAGTCGGCTTTGCCGCAAGCACGGGCGAACAGCGTCGCATATGAAAAGAGCGGCAGCTCGAATGCTACCGCCCTTTTACAATTTCCCTGGGGAAAGTGTCAGGCCTTCGAGAACAGCTGGTCGACATACTCCCAATTCACCAGATGATCGACAAACGCCTTCAGGTAGTCTGGACGACGATTGCGATAATCGATGTAGTATGAATGCTCCCAGACATCGACGCCGAGGATTGGCGTGCCGCCATGCACCAGCGGATTTTCACCGTTGGGCGTTTTGGTTATTTCAAGCTTGCCGTTCTTCATCGTGAGCCAGGCCCATCCGGAACCGAACTGGCCCACGCCGGCTGCGGCGAAATCCGTCTTGAATTTGTCCAGCCCGCCGAGATCGTCGTTGATCTTCTTTTCCAGGCGGGCCGGCAGTTTGTTGCCGCCGCCGTTCGGCTTCATCCAATTCCAGAAGTGCAAGTGGTTGTAATGCTGGCCGGCGTTGTTGAAAACGGCGGCATTCTTGCCGAACGAACCCTTGACGATCTCTTCGAGGGACTTGCCCTCGAATTCAGTCCCCTTGATCGCGGTGTTTCCATTGGTCACGTAAGCCTGGTGATGCTTGTCGTGATGATATTCGAGCGTTTCCTTGGACATATGGGGCGCAAGGGCGTCATGAGGGTAAGGCAGGTCGGGAAGCGTGAAGGTCATGGGGTGATGTCCGCACTGAGGAAAGACGTGACTTAACGAGGCCCCCTTATAGAAGGTTCCGGGGCGATAAAATATGAGAATATCCGGCCAGGACTTCAAAGATTGTCGCCCGGTGATGGCGCCGCCTATCCGATCAGCCGAAACGGCAAGGCTTTGGAATGAGCATTGAAATCGACGTTTTGAACGGAAAGAAAGCGTGGCCGCTCGCAGAGCCGCTGTTCGATGCGGTATGGCCGCCGGAGATTGTCGCCAAACTGCCGTGGGCCGGCATCCGCTTTGCGCACGCGGACTTGCGCGTGCTGCTTGCGACCGAAACAGGCGAAGCCGTTTGCCATGTCGGGATTTACCGGCGGGAGATCAAGTGGAATGGGCGCAAGGTCCGGGCCGGCGGCATCGGCGGAGTTCTGACGCGCGAAGACAAACGCGGCAAGGGATACGCAACGCTTGCGCTCAGTGCCGCGGTTCAAACCCTGAAGGATGAGGGCGCGATCGATTTCGCGCTTTTGTTTTGCGAACCCCACAACGTGCCGTTTTACGTCGACCGTGGCTGGAAGCCATTCGAGGGCGAGATCTATGCCGACCAGCCGGAGGGGCGCGTGCACTTCGAGGCCATGGCGCCGTACGTTTACGATCTCAGGCGAGCGCCCCGGCAGGGCACGATTGACCTATGCGGCCTCCCCTGGTGACCTCTGCACGGCTGGGCATGGCGCTGGTCATCCGGGCATATAGTATGTCAAGCGTAATATAAATCCGGGCTGATGCCCGACTCAAGCGGTGACGCATGACGATCGACGCCCCTGTGGACGCAGCTCCCGTCAGCGCTCCCGCAAGTAGCCTGCTGACAGCACCGATTCTTCCGACATTGTTGCGGCTTGCACTTCCCAACGCGGTGGCGATGGTCGGCTCGGCGCTGGTGACGATCGCCGAGACTTCCTATATCGGCCGGCTCGGAACCGAGCCGCTGGCGGCAATCGCATTGGTTTTCCCGTTCGCGATGCTGGCGCAGATGATGTCGGCGGGCGCGATGGGCGGCGGCGTCTCCTCAGCGATCAGTCGCGCGCTCGGGGCCGGTGAGCGCGACCGCGCGGCGACCTTGGCGCTGCACGCAACCATTATCGGCATCTGTGGTGGGCTGTTCTTCACGGCGATGATGCTGCTGTTCGGGCGGCAATTCTTTGCGTTGCTCGGCGGGCGCGGCGGGGTTCTCGAACAGGCCTGCAACTATTCGCAAGTTCTATTCTCCGGCTCGATCGCTATCTGGCTCGTCAACACGCTCGCCTCCGTGCTGCGCGGCACCGGCGACATGAGGCTGCCCTCCGCAGCCTTGATCGGGACCGCGCTGGTTCAGATCGTGATCGGCGGCACGTTCGGTCTCGGCCTGTTCGGCATGCCGCAATTCGGAATGCGCGGCGTTGCCGCCGGCCAACTCACGGCGTTCTCGCTCGGCGCGATTTTCCTGCTGTGGTATCTGATCAGCGGTCGCAGCAGGCTGGTGCTGAACCTCTCAGCTTTTACGTTTCAGCGCGGCATGTTCATGGACATCCTGAAGGTCGGCGCGGTGGCATGCCTTGCGCCGCTGCAAAGCGTTCTCACCATCCTGATCTTCACGAAGATCCTGGCGGGCTTTGGCACCGAGATGCTGGCCGGTTACGGCATGGGCTCACGGCTGGAATTCCTGTTGATCCCGATTTCGTTCGCGATCGGCACTGCCTCGGTGCCGATGGTCGGGATGGCGATGGGTGCGGGGCTTGTCCGGCGGGCCCGGCACGTCGCTTGGACCGCAGCGGCGGTCGCGGGCCTGAGCGTCGGGCTGGTCGGCGTTGTGGTGGCGATCGAGCCGGCGCTGTGGGTGTCGCTGTTCACGCAAGATGCCGCCGTCACCGCGGCGGCGAATTCCTATTTCGCATGGGCCGGTCCGGCCTTCGCATTTTTCGGCATCGGCACCTGCCTTTATTTTTCGTCGCAAGGTGCCGCGAAAGTCGGCGGTCCGGTGATCGCCGGAACCATGAGGCTGTTGATGGTCGTGATCGGCGGCTGGTGGCTGGTGTCGATCCATTCACCGGCGTGGACGCTGTTCGCGCTTGTCGGCGGCGCCATGATCGTGTTCGGGCTTTCTACCGCCGCCTCTGTGCGCTTCACCCGATGGGACAAATGAGCCGCCGCGTTACGGCCGCTGCCAGACAAGTCCAAACAACCACGCCGCGCTCTTTCCTCTACCCGCAATCAAGCATTGCACATGCTGGATTTGCTGGTATGCAGACCTGCTTTTTTGGGGGACCGCATGGTTTGCAAATTTTGGCTGGTTATCCCGGCCGTGATGGCGCTGATATACTCACCAGCAATCGCGGCGCAAACCGGCACAGACGTAGTCGGTATCTGGCTGACCCAGGCCGGCGATGCAAAAGTTCGGGTTCGCAAGTGCGGCGAAGGCATTTGCGGTGTGATCGTCTGGTTAAAGGACCCGATCAGTCCTGCCACCGGCAAACCTCAGGTCGATGACAAGAATCCGAATCCCGCCCTGGCCATGCGCCCGATGATCGGGCTTGCGCTCTTCACGGGAATGCTCCCGTCCGGTCCGAACCAGTGGTCGGGTCGCATCTACAACGCCGACGACGGCAACACCTACGCCAGCAACGTTTCGGTTTCCGGTTCGGGCATGTTGAGGGTGGAAGGCTGCGTCGGCGCGCTGTGCGGCGGCGAAAGCTGGACGCGGTCCTCTCGCTGAGCGGTCGATGTCCGGCCTGTTCAGGCCGGGCTCCCCTTCAGCGCCGTAGCCGCCGAGGCATAACCGCCACGGGCTCCGTCGATGAAATGAACGTGATCGCTGCGTAGCGCAGACGGCGTAAAGCATGTCATCATCGCCGCATCCTGCCGGTGCAGACCGTATCGCGCTATTCCTTCGGAAGCCGCCTGGGCTAGCCGCTGCGTGAGCGCGCGCTCCAACTCCGGGGTGCAATCCAGGATCATGCGCAGGCCGTCGTCATATTTCCGAAAGTCGGAATTCTCCACCACCTGCTGGACGTAAGTCTTGGGCACGAAGCCGCCGACGCTGACGCCATAGCGCATGATGATGAAGACAAACAGCGTGTGCGCGAGCACGAAGACGCGCCGCTTCAGCAGCGGTCCTCCGCGCTGCGCGCGCGCCTCGAAGTCGATGCCCGCCGGCGGCCACCGCAGCGGCGGACCACCGGCTGGTACCGGCCGCCCCGCATCCGGACTGCGCTCGACTAGCGTGATGATATCTTCAATCAGCCGGCGAAAGACGGCGGGATCGGCCCCGCTCGCCGGCACCACCAGCACCGACAGGATCAAACCGCGCACCGATGGAATTTCCTCAAACCGGCACGAAAGCCCGGTGAGATCGGGCTGGGTGCCGGGCGGCGCGACGTCCACGGCGAACTCGCCTCGCTTCATCGCCGCCTCCGCCCAGCCGAGACCGCCGCCGGAAAACATCGCATAAGACAGGTTCGGCGATGGCCCGAAGCGCGCCACACGCACGTCCAGGCCCTGCGCCCGTATGGCGGCGATCGGCACCAGCGCCACCCGCATGAGCAGATCGAGATCTTCCTTGACCCATGTCGCAGTCGCCGCCAGCGCATCCCGGGCGTGCCCGATGTCGTCCGGCGAGACCGCAAAGCTCGCGCCGTCGCCGCCAAACACAAAGGGAAACTCGCGGCCCCCCAGCGCATTGGTGACGGCCGCGATCACCGCGGCACCCGCCATGTTGACGGCCTTGTAGCGCGCCTCGGCAATGGCCTTGGTGGATTCGACGATGTCGGCAACCCCGATACTCCAGTCGTCCGGTACTGGTGAATAGAGCGCCGGGTCCATCAGGCTGGTGAAACGGCGAAAGACGGGGATGCCGCCGTAGAAAGTGTCGCTGCGGGAGGGAAGGTTCATGGGCGGCAAGACCATCCGGATTTCCAAAGGAGTGAAACAGATACGTCGCAGTTGCGGCTCGGGTTGCGAGCGCCGGCACTAATCAGGCGGAATAATCGCACCACAGCCGCTAAGCGCCATCGGGTTGCGACTGCGCAATCGCTTTCAGCTTCCGCCGTTCCGCATCGCTCAGCGACGTAACATCGGACATTGCAGGTCCGGCGGGCCGGCGCCGGACCGAAAAGCCGATCGCCGCCAATCCCGCAAGCAATATCGCCAGCGGCGCGCCCCACAGCACTGCGGTGCGCCAGCTCATGCGCGGCTTGAGCAGCACGAACTCGCCGTAACGCGCCACCATGTAGTCGACGACCTGCCCGTCGCTGTCGCCGGCCTTGAGCCTCTCGCGCACCAGCAGACGCAAATCGCGCGCCAGTGGCGCCTCGGAGTCGTCGATGGACTGGTTCTGGCACACCATGCAACGCAGCTCATGAGAGATCGCTCGAGCCCGGCTCTCGAGCGCCCGGTCCGTGAGAATTTCATCGACCTGAACGGCATGCAGCGGGCCCGCGCCGATCAGCGCAAGCACCACGACAACAAACCGGAGGGTCCATGCCATTTCAGAGTCCTTCAGCGTAGGCCGGGAGCAGCCCCGGCCGAGAACCAAACTATTCGGCCGCCTGGCCCACAATCCGAGCCGCCGGCTTCGGCGCGCCCACTCGCAACCGCCGGTCCGACAGCGACAGCGCGCCGCCCAACGCCATGACCACCGCGCCGAGCCAGATCAGCAGCACCAAAGGCTTGTGATAGAGCCGGATCGCGAGCGAGCCGTCGGAGTTGCTGTCCCCGAGCGAGAGGTAAAGCTGGCTGACGCCTCGGATCAGCAAAGCCGCTTCGGTGGTCGACATCCCGTCGCGCGATGTAAACACCCGTTTCGACGGCTCCATGACCCCGATCACGCCGCCATCCAGGCGGACGGTGAAGCGCGCGGCGGTCTCGCGATAATTCGAGCCGTTCCTGGTCATCACGCCATCGAAAGTCAGTTCATAGCCGCTGATCGAAACGGTTTGCGTCGGCCTCAGCGCGACAATCCGTTCGCTGCCCCAATTGGTTGCGCAGACAATTCCGAGCAGGGTCATGCCGAGCGCAAAATGCGCTACCGCCGTTCCCCACGACGAGCGCGGCAACCCCGCCGCACGGCTCCTTATGGTTTGAATCGAAAGGCTGCGCAGGTCGACCCGTTCCGCGATGTCGGTGACCGCGCCGGTCATGACGAACAGAGCCAGCCCGATGCCAAACGGCACCAACACCGCTTGGGTGCCCTCGACGACAAAAGTCGCAGCCAGGCCGATCATCGCAACGGCGCAAGCCGCAAGCAGACGTTGTGCGACCCCGTAGAGATCGCCGCGCTTCCACGCCAGCAGCGGACCGAATGGCACCGCGACCAGCAACGGCACGAACAGCGGGCCGAAGGTGAGATTGAAGAAAGGCGCGCCCACCGAGATCTTGTCGCCGGTAAGCGCCTCCAGCACCAGCGGATACAACGTCCCCACGAACACGGTCGCACAAGCCGTCGCCAGGAACAGATTATTGAACACCAGCGCGCTTTCTCGCGAGATGGGAGCAAACAGGCCGCCTTGTTTGAGCAGCGGCGCACGCCAGGCAAACAACGCCAGGCTCCCGCCGATGAACACCATCAGAATAACCAGGATGAACAGGCCTCGAGCAGGATCGGTCGAGAACGTATGGACCGAGCTCAACACACCCGAGCGCACCAGGAAGGTACCGATCAACGACAGCGAGAAGGCGAGAATCGCGAGCAGGATGGTCCAGACCTTCAGCGCGTTGCGTTTTTCCATCACCACCGCCGAATGCAACAAGGCGGTGCCGGCGAGCCACGGCATCAGCGAGGCGTTCTCCACCGGATCCCAGAACCACCAGCCGCCCCAGCCAAGTTCGTAGTACGCCCAGTACGAGCCCATCGCGATCCCGAGCGTCAGGCACATCCAGGCAAGCAGCGTCCATGGCCGCACCCAACGCGCCCATGCTGCGTCGATGCGGCCATCGATCAGCGCCGCGACCGCGAATGAAAACGCAATCGAGAAACCGACATAGCCGAGATAAAGCATCGGCGGATGCACCGCGAGGCCGAAGTCCTGCAGTATGGGGTTGAGATCGCGGCCCTCGATCGGCACGTCGGCGATGCGCCGGAACGGGTTCGAAGTAAAAAGGATGAAAAGATAAAAGGCCGATGCGATCCAGGACTGCACCGCGAGTACGTTGGCCTTGAGCGCGGCCGGAAGATGGACACCGAACGAGGCCACCAACGCGCCGAACAGCGCCAGGATCGACACCCATAGCAGCATGGACCCTTCGTGATTGCCCCACACGCTGGTGAACTTGTAGAGCAGCGGCATCTGCGAGTGCGAATTCTCATAGACATTGGCGACCGAGAAATCCGAAGTGACGTAGCAATAAGTAAGCGCGCCGAACGCCAGCATCACGAACGCGAATTGTGCGAGCGCGGTGAAGTCGGCGAGCTTCATCAACGCGAGATCGCCCTTGCGCGCGCCGAGAACCGGCGACCACGACTGGATCAGCGCCAGCGCCAGCGCCAACACAAGAGCGTAATGACCGAGTTCGGCGATCATCGCGGTGGTTCCCCATTCACTTTGCGGTTTGCCGCGCGGCGGCAGGCTTGGGCGCGGCGTTCTCTTGCCAGTATCCCTGCTTCTTCAAGGTGTCGACAACCTCGCGCGGCATGTAATTCTCGTCGTGCTTGGCCAGCACGGTTTCGGCCGTGAAGGTGCCGCCCGGCTCTACGCGCCCCTCGGCGATCACGCCCTGGCCCTCGCGGAACAGGTCGGGGACGATGCCACGGTAGTTGACGCGAACATCCTTGTTGCCGTCCGTGACCGTAAACCCGACTTGCAGATTGTCTCCGCGCTCCAGGCTTCCCGCCTTCACCAGACCGCCAAGGCGAACGCGTTTGCCGGGAGCCGCCTTGTTGGCGGCGATGTCGGTCGGCGAATTGAAAAACACGATCGACTCGCGCAACGAACCGAGCACCAGCGCAACCGCGATGGCGAGCACCCCGAGACTTGAGCCGATCAAGATGAGCCGCCGTTGTTTGCGTGTCATGAGCCCTCGAGCCCAAGCGCTCTGGCCAACTCGCCGATCCGGCGCAGATTTTCGCTGTTGCCGGCCACGGCGGTTCGGGCGTCGGCGGCGGCGGCCAGCGCCTTGTCGCGCTCTCCGAGCACCGCATACGCCCGGATCAGGCGAAGCCAGCCGTCGACATCGGAGCCGTTCTCCGCCATGCGTTGGGCAAGACGCGCGACCATGCCTTGAATCATCTGGTTGCGTTCGGCGGGCGCCATCTCCGCGGCCGCGGCTACCTGGCTGGCGTCAGGTCCCGAAGCCGTTGCGGCGTCGCCGGACGATCTCGGTTCGGCTGGCGCTGCCATCGCGGGTCCTGGCTGAACGGCTACCGGCTCTTTCTCGTCGATTCGCGCCAGCGCATTCCTGACCAGCGGCAGCCACTCCGCTCCGTCAGGGGCAGTCGACGCAAGCGCATTCCATCGATTCAAGGCCTCGTGGCGGCGGCCCTCCTGCTTGGCGCAAAGCCCGAGATAATATTGCGCCATGACATCCTGCGGATCGGCGACACTGGCCCGCTCGAACAGCTTCTTTGCCTCGGGGGTAACCACCCCGTTCGACGCCATCACAATGGCCTCGCCGAGATCGGCGAGCCGGGCGGCGTCTGGCCCGTAAATTTCCAGCGCGTTGCGGCGGGCCTTGACGGCGTCGTTGAAGCGCCCGAGACGCAGATAGATCGGCGCAAGCACTTCCCAGCCCCGGCCATTTTCCGGGTTGCCGCGCAAATAAGTTTCGACCTGGGCGATCGTGTTCTCGATCCCCGCAGGAAGAGCTTGCCGGTCGGCTGCCGCTTTCATCGATGCCGGAACGAGATTGGGCGAGCCAATCGACAGATAGGTGAGGCCGGCGCCGAGCGGCAGCAGAACAACGGCCGCCGCGAGCGTTCCCCGTCGGTAGTGTCGCGCCGGAACCGCGGCTGGGACGTCCTTGGTTTGCGCGGCCTCCGCTGCCGCGATCAGACGTCGGGAAACTTCGACCCGCGCCGCTTCGGCCTCCACGCTGCCAATCAGGCTGGAGGCCTCGTCGCGGTCGATCTCATCCAGCTGGTCGCGATAAACGGCAACATCGCTGCCTGACCGAACTGCTTTTTGCCGGCGCGCGAGCGGCCAGCAAACCGCGAGCACCGCCGCGAGCGTCATCAATGCTAGAATTGGCCAGAGGGTCATCTATTCACTTCAGGGGCGCCGAACCGGCCTCATTTGGTCACCTGGCGAGCCGAGTCGCCGTCAAATCAGAAGTCTGCGCGATTTATAACAGAGGCAGCCCCTGGAGCCCACCCAAACCAGCGTTGGGTAGCCTTCCGTCCAGGCACGAGATCACCATTTCATGAACGCAGACGCCAGCATTCTCCGGGCATCGAGCGTCCTTTCGCGCGATTCTCGCCTTGCAGGGCGAGCAACCTGGGAACCACCCGAGCGCCCGTTCAAATCGGCTCGAGCTTGGGGCGCTGGCCGATTTTCGCAACGATCGTGCGCTGTAGGGCCTCTGGTGAATACGGTTTGCGGATCAGCGTAAATCCCTCGGCGGTGGCGACACTGGCCTTGTCGCTGTAGCCGGTCGCGAGGATGACGGCGATCTCAGGATGATGTTCGCGCAGCAGCCGTCCCAGTTCCAGCCCGCTCATGCCGGGCATGACGATATCCGAAAGGATCAGATCGATGTCATGTCGCTTGTTCACGGCGTCGATCGCAGCCTCGGCTGAATTGGCCAACAGGACCTTGCAGCCGGATTGTTCGAGGTAATCCGACGCGACGGCGGAAACGTCGGGATGATCCTCGACCAGCAACACCGTGGCCCGTCCGACCGCTTCCAATGCCGGGTCGAGTGCCTGGGCCGGGCTGGCAGGTACGGGTTTTTCGCTGATAGGCAGCACGATCCTGAATGTCGCCCCGGCTGCGACCGTGCTGGCAACCGATATGGCACCGTTGGATTGCTGAACAAAGCCGTAAACCTGACTCAGTCCGAGCCCGGTTCCCTTGTCGACGGACTTGGTCGTAAAGAATGGCTCGAAGATCCGCTCCCGGATGGAGTCGGGGATGCCGAAGCCGGTGTCGGTCAACTCGATGAACGCCATCTCCTCGGGCTCGCCCGTCCGCCTCGGCACAGCGCCGGCCGCTGCGGTGCCCACTGTGATGTTGATACGACCTCCTTCCGGCATGGCGTCGCGGGCGTTCAGAGTAAGATTGAGCAGCGCCATTTCGAGTTCGTCCGGGTCGACCTCGACCGGGATTGCCTTCGAAGGCGCATCGATCTCGATTGCGATGTCGGCCTGGATCGACTGCTCAAGCACTCCGTGGAGCTTTCGCACGCGTTCCGGCAGGTCGATCACCTCCGGCGTCAGGCTTTGCCGGCGCGAGAACGCCAACAACTTGCGGGTCAGGCTTTCGCCTTTCTGAACCGATGTCTCGATCATCTGCAGTGACTGCAACTCGGCCGGATCCTTGTTCGTGCGTCTGAGCTTACGGGCCGACCCTCCCACGACCATCAGCAGGTTGTTGAAATCGTGCGCTACGCCACCGGTCAGTCGTCCGAGGGCTTCGAGCCGTTGGGCGTGCTTCAATGCGCCTTCCGCAACCTGTCTGCGCTCGGCTTCCTCATAGAGCCGTCTGGTGCGCCGGAGTGCCAGCCCCACCACGAAGATGAGGGCTCCGGTGGCCGGAATCCCGAAGATTAAGTGCCGGCTCATTTGTGAAATCCAGTCGTCACGGATCGCCGCCGTTTCCAGGCCGGCCAGGACGTACGCAGGAAGCTGCGGAAGCTTGAGATAGCTGACGCGTCGGCTAACCCCGTCGATCAACGAAGTGACTGTCAGCGTCCCCTCTGCCGGATGGGCGCGAAAAGCCTTCATAAGCTCGCCGTGCGCCGGCAGCCGAGTCTGCTCGTTCACAGCCGGATAGCGGCCAAGGATCAATCCATCGTCACGGATCAGCGAAAAATAACTGCCGGGCGCTTTGCCGATCTTGGCATAGAAGCCCTCGAAATAGTCCGGCAACACCGAGGCCTGGATCACGCCTGCGAAACTTCCATCGGGTGCCAGCCGGCGACGGCTGATCCCGAAGAATGGTGCTCCGGTGTACGGCGGCCTAGGCCGCAACACGGCCCCCATAAACGTACCCACATCCCGGTCGAGGTGGGCGTTGAAGTAATCCCGGTCCGAGAAATTGATGGCCGGAGCAGGATAGCTGATGCTGTTGACCAGGGTATTGCCGTCGCGGTCGAAGACCCAGAACGATTTCACCTCCGGGGAACTGGTCGCCAGCCGTTCCAGCCGTTGGTGCAGCTTCTCCTGATTGGTTGAAATCTCCTGATCCGGCATGTCCCGGATGATCTCGTTGATTTCGGCAATGCTGCGCTCGACCGCCTCAAACACCTTGAGCGCATGCTCGTTGAGGACGTCGCGTGATCGCTCGATCTGGTCGGCTGCGATTTTTTCATGGTCGTTGTAACTCTGCCATGCGGCAAAACAGAATAGCAAAGCCGGAACCGCGACGGCGGCCGCCAGAACGATCTGCAGTAACCTGATCGATTGCCGCTGCGCGGTCACCATTGCAACGCGCCCCACCTGAAGACTGCAATGTACCTTAAAAAAGCAAGGGCGCGAGTCCTGCGGACGGGGGAGCGCTTCCGCGGTTCCCTGCCGACGGGATCCGACTGGCGAGCTTGGACACGCGCGAGCGAGGCGAAGACGCCGGAGCAGGCTGCCGACTGCAAATGGAACTAATCGTTCTCCCCGCCATTGGAACGCTGCGACCCTGATAGTTGCCGGCAAAAGCGGAGAGTAGCAAAGATGGCTGTCGCCGGAAAAGTCGGCACCACCGACGAGGAACTGATCGTCCGCGCCATGCGCGACGCCCAGTTGGTGATCTCAGAGCATATCGAGCGGGGCCCGTTCGATGCCGAGCAAGCGATCACCGAGCTTATGGAAGTCATCGACCGGCAGGACGTCATCGCCGCCACCAATCGCTTGTGCAACGAGTTCGGGCTGCGGCCTTCCAGATTGAGGTAACGGCCTCTGACGAATTTCACAATGGAGCTCTTAGCGGCTCGCCCGGCGCTCGGTCCAGCGGTGGGTGAGGACGTGCGATGCCGGACGACCCCGCTGCCGGTTGGTCACTACTCAGCAAGACGCGGCGATGCTCAGCCAGTAAGGCCGCCGCGCCGATGCCAACCGCCAGCACGACCAAGGCTAAAGCAATCCCCTTGAAGCTCATGCACGTAAAAAATTCATCAGTGATTTGGCAGATAAACCTGCTGATTGCAGCGAGGTTCCAAACTCCTCCCTCAGAGCCGGAATGTGAAGAACGTTCGGACGGGCGCAACGGCCCGGAGGGCGAACATCAGGGCTGCTGATGCTCGAGGAGTTCGAGGTAGCGTGCAGCCGACCGTTGCACGGCTTGGGCGCCGCCGCTCATCACCTGACGTCCGGGAAAGGCGCCGTAGATCCTGTCGAACTGCCAGCCGCCCAGGGTTTGCGCGATGCGGCGAACCGTTTCCGCCGAAAGCGGCATCATGTTGGGATAGCTCCAAAGGAAGGAGACTCGGCTGAGGTCCGCCGCAACCTGCACGATATCCCCGCTCATGAGCGCACCGCGTCCCTCGGCAGCGTCCGTCCAATGAAGCACGGTGCCGCCTGGAAAGTGGCCGCCCAGCCTGATCAGCGTGAGCCCCTCGGCAATCTCCAGCGTTTCGCCCTTCCAATGGCAAATCGCGGGATCGGCACGCATGACCCATTCTGAATCCGCGGCGTGCAGATGGATGGGACAATCAAACCTGCGCGCCCAGTCCTGCATGCACGTGTAGTAGTGAGGGTGAGAAATCGCGATCGCATCCAGCCCTCCCAACCCACGCACGAGCGCCTCGGTGGCATGGTCGAGCAGGCTGATACAATCCCAGAGCACATTGCCTCGCGCGGTTCGCACCAGCAAGGCGCGCTGGCCGATAGCGAATTGCGGATGGGTGTGAATTTCGAACAGATCCTTTTCCAAGAGCCTCCATGCGTTGACGTGACCGCGGGACAGCTTCTCAGGAGTGGTCCAAAGCTGTCCCACGGACGGTACAAACTGACGTTCATCCTCGCAGATCCGACAGTGGGCGGGCGGCTGGGGAGTGTCGGGATACGACGTTCCGCAGGTATTGCAGATCTGGATTGCCATCGAAGCTCCTGTTGGCGCAGCCGCCGCTCGAAGCGGCAGCGATCACTTCGGATCCGCTTCGTCGATAGTTGCTGAAGCTGGCGCGACTAGCAAACGCCGCGCCCGGCAATCTGCGTCGCAGGGATGCGTTCTCCCGAGGGCTCCAAAGCTAGCTACCTGCGCTGTGCTGCGGCAATTGCCGATGCTGGGTTGCCCTTTCGTCAGCCCGGCGGCAATCGATCAGGATTTGCCCGACCCAGGCTCCGCCATGCTCCGATGCTGCTTTGCGAGTACGCCGGCCGGGACAACGTTTGCCGCGGCGGCCATGACCTTGTTTTTCAATCCGGTGACGATGTCGCCGTCACCGCGCATCATGGCATCGAACCCGGATTTCGCCACGCCAGCCGCATCGTCTTTTTTCGATGTGCCGACCGCTGTATCCATCATGCCGGCGCGTTCGAAGAATTTCGACTCGGTGGCGCCCGGCATCAAGCAGGTGACCGTAATTTCGGCGTCCCGCAGTTCCTCGCGAAGCGCAAACGAGAACGAGTCCAGGAAAGCTTTGGTGGCGTTGTACACCGCCTGGAAACTTCCCGGGGTGAACCCGGCGATCGAGCCGGTGATCAGGATCCGACCTGCGTTGCGCCGGCGCATATCGTTGCCGACCTTGTGGATGAGGTACACCGTTCCGGTGATGTTGGTGTCGATCACTAGCCTTGCTCGATTGAAATCCTGATCGAGGAACGCACCTCCGAGGCCCCTGCCGGCATTGGCAAGCAGAGCGTCGACCGGGCGGCCGATCCGCTTCGAGGCTTCGTAAAGCCGGTCCACGCCGTCGACCGTCGACAGATCTGCTTGTACGGTTTCAACCATCGCGCCGAGAGCGCGAATTTCGCTGGCCGCCGGTTCGATCTCCGGTTCGTCCGCGGCGATCAGAAGATCGAAGCCCTCGCGCGCGCAGCATTTCGCGAGTTCCAATCCGATGCCGGTCGAAGCGCCGGTCACGATGGCAAATTGTCGGCCCGATGACATTGCAACTCTCCGTCTTGCATTTCGGGATGTTGCCACCACAACCGGCTCCGGAGTTGCGCGTTCCGCGCCGACGTTTCATGGCCACAGGGAACAAGTGCGGACCCGCCGGCGCTGTACCCGGGTAATTGCAAGGCGGTGACATGGCGCGAATTCTGATCGGCACCTCGGGATGGCATTACGACTCCTGGCGCGGTCCATTTTTCCCCAAGGGTCTGCCGATCAACAATCAGCTCCAATACTATGCCAGCCAGTTCACAACCGCCGAGCTGAACGGCGTGTTCTACCGAACTCCGACGCCGCAAGCGGTGCGAGGATGGCGCGAACAGACCGGCAAGGACTTTGTTTTTGCGTGGAAGGCATCCAAATTCATCACGCACTGGAAGCGCCTCTCGGACAAGTCGGTGAACAGCCTCGAACTGCTGGAAGACCGGCTTTCGTTGTTGGGCGAGAAGGCCGGACCGATCCTGTTTCAGCTACCGCCGAATTTTCAGGCCAACGGCGACCGGCTGGCTGCGTTTTTTAAACTGCTGTCGAACAAGCGCCGCTACAGCTTCGAGTTTCGTCATCCAAGCTGGTATCAGCCGAGCATTCTGAGGCTGCTCTCAAGACACAACGTTGCGCTCTGCCTGTCCGATCACCACGATGGGCCGGCACCTTGGAAGCGGACGGCCGATTTCGTTTATGTGAGAGGGCACGGGCCGCAGGGTCGTTACAAAGGGCACTATCGTCAGGAAACGCTGGAGACGTGGGCACAGCGCATCAGGTCGTGGAAAAAGCAGGGCTGTGACGTGTTCGTCTATTTCGACAACGACCAGAAAAGCGCCGCCCCGATCGACGCCCTCAAACTGCGGCAGATTCTGAGTTGAGCGCTGAGCGGCGAACGCCGAGTCTGAACACGAACCATCATGAAATTTATCCTCTGACCGACTCACCTGAGTAATTTTCCCGCAGCCGAAATGCACCGCGCATCCCGGAACTCTCCTGTCAGCGCCGGTTTCCGTCCCTGATCACTAAAGCAAGGGTAGAGGCCCGACGTTTGCGACCGGGGTTATCTCGACGAAACACGCCAGAAAGCTCGCCGCCAAAAGTGTTTTGCGGCGGGCTTTGCGACGGGTCCGAATGCGCCTTGGGCGGCTGCGGGCGTCCCGGCGCCGCCCAAAAATGCACGTTGGCATCCGGTAGAGTCGGTCATCTGCCTCCACCCAACAGCCGCCTTTCACGCGCGAACGCTGCGAAGAGATAATCGGCGACTGCCCTGATGCGCGGAACCTTGGAAAGCTCGCGGCGCACGAGAAGCCAGACATCGCGCTCCGGAAGGAGCTGACCAGGCAGGACCTTTACCAGACCTGAATCCTTGGCGGCCAGATATCGCGGAAGAAGCGCCACGCCATAGCCTGCGCGCGCGGCCGCCGCCTGGGAAGTCTGGCTGTTGCTTCGAAACGCAAACCGTGCGCGCGGGAACTGGCGGGCAAGCCAGCCAGCCTCGAAGATGAAATCGCTCTCTTCGTCGAATCCGATCATGTCAGGCGGCTGCCCCGCCTTAAGCGTGTCGCGATAGCCGGGTGAAGCATACAAGCCGAACGCGATCCTTGCTGCGCGCCGGCCGACGAGGTCGCTGTCCTTGGGTGACCCAAGGCGCAACGCAATATCCGCCTGCCGTCTGGCAAGGCTGACGACGCGCGCCTCGGTCAGCATTTCAATATCGAGTGCCGGATAGCGCTCATGCAGCGCCCCGAGGCGGTCGATGACAAAGCCTTCCGCCAACACCCGGGCGGCGGTCAGGCGAACGAGTCCGCTCAGCTCGGTACCGGCGTCGAGCCGGCGCAAAACGGACAGCGCCGCTTCGTCCATGGCCTGCGCTTCGTCGAGCACTGCCTTGCCTTCCTTGGTGAGGGCGTATCCATCGGCGCGCCGATCGAACAGTGATCGTCCGAGTTTGGCTTCGAGACTTGTCACGCGACGGGAGACCGTGGCGTGATTGACGCGCAACGCGCGAGACGTTGCCGACAGACTGCCGTGCCGGGCCAGCGCCACGAAATACCTTATGTCTTCCCAATCGAGAGTGGTTGTGCGTTTTCGCTCAGGCATGGTGGAGACATAAAGGATTGTGGCTCAGGCTGCCATGCCTTACCTGCAGGCTCGGACCCTGTTTGTTTGTTGCTTTAAGGAGCCGCGCATGCCCATGCACACCATTTCCGACGTTGCGGCGCTACGCGCGCTCTATCCGCCGCCTGCCGCAAACTCCATGGCGACGCGCTGTGTCTTTCAGCAGCTCGATCCGCATCACCGGGCCTTCATCGCCCTTTCGCCCTTCCTGACGATCGCGTCTTCGGACCGAAGCGGAGGGCCAGACGTTTCGCCACGGGGAGATTTGCCCGGTTTCGTGGCCGTCCTGGACGCGCACACGCTTGTCGTTCCCGATCGTCCAGGAAACAAGAAGATGCTCACGCTGATCAACATTCTCGAGAACCCGTCCGTCGCCCTGATCTTCTTCGTGCCCGGACGCACCGAATCTTTGCGCGTCAACGGCAAAGCCCGCATCACCAGCGATCCTGCGCTGCTCGCGCCGCTGGCTGTTCAAGGGAAGGCTCCGCTGAGCGGTTTGGCCGTGACGGTCGACCTCGCATGGTTGCATTGCGGACGGGCCCTGATCCGTTCTCGGTTGTGGAATATGGATGCGCAGGCCGCACCGGACGCGCTGCCGACGCTTGGTCAAATGCTCGCCGATCAGATTGCCGGCGTGGACGCAGCCGAGGCCGAAGCGCGGCTTGAAAAAGCCAACGGCGCTCTGCTCTGGGGCGAGCTGGCGTAAGCGTTGGTCGAAGCTCACGCCCGCTGACATGAAGAAGCCCGCCGCAGGCGGGCTGTTCATTAGGCATGTGGGGGTTTGGTTGCGGGGATAGGATTTGAACCTATGACCTTCAGGTTATGAGCCTGACGAGCTACCGGGCTGCTCCACCCCGCGATAAACCGTGCGCCTTGTCCAAAGACTGCCGAAACGGCTCTGGCCAACGCCACCAGGCGTCGATCAATTCTGTCCGGAGGCTTCCTGAGAAGGCAAACCCGTGGCGAACGCCGTCGGGCTGCGGAGGCTATGTACCAATGCGTGCCGGCTTTGGAAAGGCCTGTGAACGCAGTTTTGAGGATTAAATGCCCCCGGAATCGGCGAAATCGCGCATTAGCGGGTAAAAGGGGCCGGCGACAACGCCGTTGCCAGTGTTCGCGCATCGCCCCGACCTAACTGGGCGAACGATCGCCGGATCAGGTCAGCAAGAAACCGCCGTCCACGGTGACGACACTGCCGGTCATATAGCGTGATGCCGAGGACGCCAGCAGCATGATCGCGCCGTCGAGATCGGACTCGGCGCCGACGCGCCGTTGCGGAATCCGCTTGGCCAGCTTTTCGCCGGACGGCGTCGACCAGAAGTCATGATTCATCTCGGTATCGATGTAGCCGGGCGCCAGCGCATTGACGCGGATGCGGTTGCCTGCGAGCTCCAGCGCCATGACCTTGGTGGCCTGGATGATCCCCGCCTTCGAGATGGTGTAGGGCGACAGGAATTTCATCACACTCAAGCCGAGTACGGAGGCGATATTGACGATGTTGCCTTCCTGCTTGCGCGCAATCATCCGGCGCGCCACCTCGGTGGCGGCGAAGTAAGCGCCCTTTAGGTTGGCGTTGATGACGGAGTCCCAATCCGCTTCGGTCTGCTCGGTCGCGAGTTTTTCAATGGCGATGCCGGCATTGTTGATGAGCACGCTGACCGGACCAAGCGCGGCTTCGGCGGCGTCGATGGCCTTGCCGATCGAAGCCACGTCAGCCACGTCCATCTGCACCGCCGCGGCGCGGCCGCCCTGCCCGACAATTTCGTCCTCGAGAGTCTTCAGTTTGGCGGTCTGCCGCGCAGCCAGAGCCACGGCCGCGCCTTGCTTCGAAAGCACCCGCGCGAATTGACGGCCCAACCCCTGGGACGCTCCGGTGACTAGAATGACTTCCTTGCTGACGTCGAAAAGACCGGGCATGACGAACTCCCGCGAGGTATGCGGCTCATTGATACAGGCCATTTTCGCGATCGCAAAGGGCTCGAGCAGCCCGGAAGATCCGAGCGGCAATTCGCACGTAAGTGCATTCCAACGGCCTCAGTCTCTTATCAGGGCGGCTCGGGTTGGCTACAATGACGACATCGGAACTCATAATCATCTGACATGACGGGAGTGAGACAGTGGATCTTGGGATCAAAGGCCGCCGCGCCATCGTGTGCGCATCCAGCAAGGGGTTGGGACGCGCCTGCGCAATGGCGCTGGCTAATGAAGGGGTGCATGTCACCTTGACGGCGCGAGGCGCCGAGGCGCTGGCCAAGACGGCGAACGAAATCCGCAAAGCCAGCCCAGGCGTCACCGTGACCGAGGTGGTCGGCGACATCACCACGCCGGCAGGCCGCGAGGCCGCCCTGAAAGCCTGTCCGGACCCGGACATCCTGGTCAACAATGCCGGCGGTCCGCCGCCCGGTGATTTCCGGAACTGGACGCGTGACGACTGGATCAAGGCGCTCGACGCCAACATGCTGACGCCGATCGAGCTGATCAAGGCGACCGTCGACAAGATGGCCGAGCGCGGCTTCGGCCGCGTCGTCAACATCACGTCGGGGTCGGTGAAGGCGCCGATCGACGTCCTCGGCCTCTCGAACGGCGCGCGCAGCGGGCTCACCGGCTTCGTCGCCGGCGTCGCCCGGACCTCGCTCGCCGAACGTGGCGTGACGGTCAACGGACTGCTCCCCGGCTGGTTCGACACCGACCGCGTGCGGACGACGGCGGCGGCCGCGGGCCAGCGCGCCGGCATCACGGCCGAGGCCTTCATCGACGCCCGCAAGAAGGTGGTTCCGGCGCGGCGCCTTGGCACGATCGAGGAGTTCGGCGCCGCATGCGCGTTCCTGTGCAGCATCCACGCCGGCTACATCACCGGCCAGAACGTGCTTGCGGACGGCGGCGCCTACCCCGGAACCTATTGATCCACGTCGACCAGGAGACGCGAATGAAGAGCAAGGCAGTGCGCATCGACCGCAATGGCGGTCCCG
>JBJMTO010000222.1:0-3061 GCA_045811665.1 Bradyrhizobium sp. | reverse complement strand
CCACCATATCCATGTCGTGCTCGACGAAGACCGAGGTGACTTTTTCCTTTGCCAGCGCCGTGGTGAGAATGTCCATGATGACCAGTTTCTCTGATGACGCGACGCCCGAAGTCGGCTCATCCATCAGGAGGAGCTTTGGCTTCAGCGCGAGCGCGAGTGCAATATCGACCAGCTTGCGCTGCCCCTCGGGCAGTTCGCGCGCCGTTCGTCCCGCATACGATTTGACACCGACGAGATCCAGCAGTCGCTCCATTTCCGGCACTTCCGGCATGAGAGAAAGAGCCTGGAAACCAGACGGACGGCCCCGCAGGGAGGCGGCCGCGATCAACATGTTCTCCATCACAGTCTGGTCGAGGAACAGCTGTGGAATCTGGAACGCGCGGGCAATGCCGAGCCTGGTGATCGTACGCGGTAGCTGCGCGGTGATGTCGTGGCCAAGAAAGGTAACGGTGCCGGCTTGCGGCCGGAGATAACCGGTCGAGATGTTGAGGAACGTCGTTTTGCCGGCTCCGTTCGGCCCGATGATCGCAAGGTTTTCGCCTTCGAGCACGTCGAGGTCGATGCCATCGGCGGCGATGACGCCGCCGAACCGGATCTTGATATTCTTGGCGGAAAGCAGGACGTTGGCCATCAATGCCCTCCCCGCCTGGATTGACCGTAGCGCTGGCGGAGGCCGATAAGGCCGTTTGGCGCGTAAAGAATGATGACGATCAGCACGACGCCGAGAATGAGCTGCCAAGAGTCCGCCAGATGCGCCGCGGCATAGAACCGTACGCATTCGAACATCGCCGCGCCTGCAAACGCACCGAAAGCATGGGCCCCGCCACCGAGGATCGCGATGAACACGAACTCGCCGGACTTGGTCCAGAAGCCGAATTCGGGGGTCGCGATCTGCTGAATGATCGACACCAGCGTGCCGCCTATGCCGCCGAGAAATGCGGAAAACACGTAGCCAATGAGCAGCACGCGCCGCGCCGACATACCAAGATATTCGAGCCTGGTTTCGTTGGATTTCATTGCCCGCAACATGTGACCGAGCGGGCTGTCGAGATAGCGTTGCACGCCGTAGAAGGCAGCAATCGCGACCAAAAGGCTCACGTAGAGAACAACGTATTGGAACGTCTCCGGCGTGAACGAAAATCCAAACAAGCCAGGACGGGCGACCCGGATGCCGTCCGCGCCGTTAGTATAGTGGAACATTTTCTCGAGCAGCGACCACAAGACCATGGAGAATGCCAGGTTCAGCATTCCAAAAAAAATCTCCCTGTAGCGAACCACGAACAGGCCGACGATCAGGCCAAAAACGGTGGAGGTTATTCCTCCCAGCGCGAGAAAGATCAGGATATCGCCGCCGCCGATGTACTTGCCCCAGAACGCCGCGGTGTAGGCGCCGGTGGCGAAGAACATGGCGTGTCCGAACGATACTTGTCCCGCCTGCAGCAACAGGACGATGCCGAGCACCACGATGCCCTTGGCGAGAATGAGCGCGAATAACGTCGCCCAGCTCGCGACGAAGAGCGGCAGTACCGCGCTGGCCAGAAAGAAGATGATCGCGACTGCCGTGATCGGGTTGATGCGGCCGGCCATCAGATTTTTCTCACCTGCACCGTACCGAACAGTCCGAACGGACGCACCAGAAGCACCAGCACCATCAGCAGATAGGGCACGAGAACTTCGAACTCCGGCTGCAGATAGATGACGAAGGCGCGCGTCAAACCGATCATGAGGGCCGTAAGGGCGGTGCCCTCGATCTGCCCCAGACCCGCAGTGGCTGCCACCGCGAACGAGAGCACGATCATGTCGGCCCCCATGCCGGGCACCAGCGAAGTGGTCGGCGAAGCAAGCGCGCCGCCGAGGGCCGCCAGGCTTGCCCCGATGATGAACGTAATAGAGTAGACGCGTCGGGCGTCGATGCCGATGGCGGTTGACGCCTCCCGATCCTCGGTGACCGCTAGAATCACGGCTCCCGCAAGAGTTTTCCGCAAGAAGTAACGCAGTCCGAATAACGTCGCGACTGCCACGCCCGGAAGCAGGATGACCTGGTAGGACGTATAGTTCACGCCGAATACGCTGATGTTCGGCAACAGCTTCAAGGGCTCAGCAGCGAAGATTGGCTGCACGCCCCAGATCAGACGCTGCAGATTGTCCATGATCATGAAGGCCGCGAAGGTGATCAGGAGCTGCAGCACGTCGTCTCGTCCGTAAAGCGGCCGCAACAGGAAGCGCTCGATGAAACCGCCGCACACAACGCCTATGACGATGGAGGCAACCAGCAATGCGGGATAGGTAAGCCACGGCGACACCTGCGCAATCACGAGGCTCAACGTCGCGGCGAGATAGGCTCCAAAGGCGTAAAGCGACCCGTGCGCGACATTCACCACGCGCAGCACACCGAAAATCAGGCTCAGCCCGACGGAAACCAGGAACACCAGGGCGGCGTAACTGATCCCGTCAAGGACGGCCAGTATGGCGAGAGTCGAATTCATGGAGACCTTCAGGAAAGCCGTCCTCCGGTTCTTGCCCGGAGGACGGTGATCTGGCCTACTGCTTGAACGTCGGAACGTCCATTTTAACGAATTCCGGCTTGAGCGTCTTCAGCCACTCGACCGAGCGCACGCCCGCCGGATTGGTGATCACCTTCGGATCAAAGATCATCATGTTGTCGAGCAGTTTGAAGTCATAGCCCGGGAAAGACTTGGTTACGCCGACGAGCTGCGCTTCCAGACCCTGGTTGTCCTCGGGCCTCAGCGTAATCGGCCGGCCGAAACCGGTCGCGAACTCGGTGCCGGAGGTTGCGTCTACGACCTGCTCCCGTGTCGGCCAGTTGCCGCCATTCGCCTTGATCGCCTTGTCGTAGGCAGCTTGCAGCGCCGTGAAAGCCTGCGCCATGTGGTAGACCGGGTAAATCGGCCAGGCGCCGGTCTTTGCCTTGAATGCCTCGGCAAAGGCCTTGAAGGCCGGGTCGTTCTTCTTTTCAGGATGCAGGAACCAATGATCGCCACGCGCGCCGACGATCAGGCCTTCCGGCAGATCCTTGCCCAGTCGCTGGATCGAGGATTCG
>JBJMTO010000221.1:0-8218 GCA_045811665.1 Bradyrhizobium sp. | reverse complement strand
CGAAATGCTGGCCGCGCCGAGCAGGAACGCGGTCCAGACCTGAGCCGGCGGTCCCGGGCGTTCCTCGGCGGCAATGACAAGCCACAGCATCAGCAGCGCCGGGGCGATGGCGGCCGTTCCGATGACGGTGGGTAACGCTTCCATCAGGTACCTCGGCGCCGAAAATAGGTTCGCTTGATTCGCTTCTCTACCTGTCCTGCTGCGACCTGGTGTCATGCGCGTGCTCTCGGGTCTCTTAACAAGCGTGACAGCCTGCGTTCATCAGGACGGTCGCCGATGTAGAATACAGAGCGCAATCAATTGCATGGCAGAACCATTTCGTCATCCCATGACAACGGTCGCGCCCCCGTCATCGGATCGCGATTGGTAAGTCAGATCAAGGCAATGTGCAGGTTTCTTCAATTCACGATGCACGTGTCGCTGAGGCAAGTCCAGAGCCGGATTGCCCCGTCCGCGCCCGCCCGGGCGCGCCGGCCTAGTCACGCTTCGTTGCGCGGGAGGATGATGAGATCCGGCGCATCCGGACCTGCTCCAGCTCCCAGAAGGCGCGTATGAGACACGTGCCAAGGCAGAGCACGATGAGCAACAGCAGGAAGGCCTGATCGACGGCGGGGATGTGAGTAGGGATATGAGCCATGGCAATAATAAAGCAACGCCCATGCCATGCGTTCCCGCCAGGCGTCCTGCCGCGGCTTGCGCCATTTGCAATGGCTGCCGATCGTAGCCCGCTTTGACTGCCTCAATGCGTTGTGAACGGCGGCGGCGCGTCGGGCGCCACGTCGAAGGCGCCGAGATGGAATTCCTCGCCGATGGACGCGTCCGGCTCCGAATGCTGCGCCATCAGCGTGAACGCGGCCTTCGGGTATTGCTTCCAGATATCGAGATCGCCGGCGGTGATGGTGAGCCAGCCGAATGTGTACATATAGCGTCCGGGCTCGGTGACCCGGCCGACCTTGTCCCAGGTGATCTTTTCGACTGTGATTTTCTCGACTGCCATTCGGTCCCCCGATCGCAAGTCTGCAATGAAGCCCGGCACGAGGCGCGGACCTTCAAAAGCTGAGGCCGGAATGGGGCTGCGATAGGGCAGCTAGCCCGCCGGATCAGGCCGATTGCAGCATGGGCGTGCGGACGATCAGCCGGACGACGTCGTCCCGCGACTGCTTTTCGGCGAATTTGACAGCAAAGCCGTTTTCGAATTTGCGGATCACACGCCCGACGCAAGCGCCGACCGCAAGGGGAGTTCCCACTGGCGGATCGTATTCGCAGGATATCGCGACACCGGCCGTGGAGACGTCGATGATGAAGCAGGCATGGGTGCTGCCGTCGGCGAGCGTCAGGAAGGTGTGCGCGACCTGCGGCACGAACCGCGCGTCATTCCGCAGCTCCTGGACGCTGGCGTCCTTCTGCTTCTTCTCGAGCCAGGTCAGCTTTTCCGACATCCAGGCGCGCCGGGCCCGCGTCATGTCGAGCTCCATCAGGAAGCCCGATTTCAGCGTCGCGCTGATGGTGCATTGGAATTCGCCAAAATCCTGGAAGTAGGAGGTCACGCGCTCGCCGACCTTCCCGACCACGGGAACGTCGACCATCATGCGGAACGGCGAAACGCGGCTGGTGCGGCAGGCGAAGGTACGGAGCTTGCCCTCGCAATCGTACCAGCGCGGCAGCGAGTAGCTGCCGCTCACGGTGACTTGCACGGCACGCTGCCTGAGGAACTCTGCGACGGACATGGGCGCCAATCGTGTTTCGGAGATTTTCCGTAATTCCACGGTAGCAATCAAATTCTAAGCAAATGATACCGGCGCCCACGAGCAGGGGTAAATTTCTGGTAAATGCGGGGATCGGGGCGAGCGGCATAGCGCCGCGATTGCGAGCTCCGTGACCTCACGATCGCGTCATCCGAGCAGCACCAGCAGAGCCAGCACGCCAAGTACCATGGCAAGCTTGATGGTCGCGCAGGCCAGGCCGCTCGGTCTCCTCTCAAATCCGAACCACGGCAACGCATGCTGCATCGCGCGCGTTGCGACTGCTTCGACGATGGCGAACAAAAGAGCGATTCCGGCGAGGAAGGACCACGATGTGTCCGGAAGCATCCATGTCGCGAGCCACGCGGGGACGGACGCTCTCAGAGATGCCAGCAACGCGAACCATCCAAACAGGGAGACGAAGCCCTTGATGATTTCGGGCCCGATCGTGCCATGCTCGAGACGGATGCCGATCCTTCCAAGAGCGAGTTCGATGCGCTCGCCATCGCTGAAGAAGAGGAAGGCGCCGAGGTAGAGCGGAACGCGCGACTGAAACAGGAGCGCGACGATGCCGAACAGCACGGCGTAGCCGTACGCGTCCGCGAGAATGTTCGGGCCGGCCGTATGCGACGGCTCCGACGCAGCGGTGGCCCGGGGCACCGGTCTGGCGCGTGCCATGTGCTCCAGCATTCTGGCGCGCCGTTCCGGCGCGTAGGCTGCCGAACGGTGGATCCATGGCGGCGGCGCCGGCGAGACAATCCCGGACTGATCGTCCGGCGGAGACTTGTGCTGCGCCATGGGCCTGCATCCGGTTCCATCTGGACATTGGTCGGAGGCGAGGGGAAGGGAGGTTCATGCGGGGCGGCAGATTTCGCCGCGTCATCCAACGCTCGGATGATGGCGCTCCCTAGCGGAATCGAACCGCTCTCTCCACCGTGAAAGGGTGGCGTCCTAACCGATAGACGAAGGGAGCAAACCCAGGGCCCCGCCGCTTTTCGCGGCACGGCCGCTGGCCGCCCGAGTCATGCCCGGCGGCTGCAGCGGGCGAACCTATAATGGCCTTTGGCGCCCTGGGCAAGCCGTTCGGGAACGGTCTTTTGGCACCGGTGGATAGCTCCCACCCAGGATCATTCGAGGCGAATTCAACGGTTTCTTAGGTTCCCTGAGCTAGCGCTGGGCTGGGAGAATTTGAGCCGATGCCACCGCCCAAGAAGCGCGCAGCCCGCAAGTCGCTGTCGCAGCATGCCTGGATCACGCTCGACGGCGGATTCGCGGCGCGGCAATGCCTGGTCCAGGACATCTCCGCCACGGGCGCCAAGATCACGCTGGACGAGGATGCAAGCCAGCTCCCGGGCGTGATCCGGATGGCGTTCGCGCGCGATGCGCGGACCGGCCGGAGCTGCCAGGTGGTGTGGCGCCGCGGCAAATCGGCCGGGATCAAGTTCATCTGACCCCGGGCGAAGCGACCCTCAGCGACCCCCGATGGCGCGCGGCGCCTGTCCGGGCTAGAACGGCCCGCATGCGTGCGCCGCTCCTCATCCTGATCTCGTTGCTGACGACGTCCGCGGCCGCGGCGGAAGCCTTGCGTCTGCCGCCTGCGGAGCGCCCACAGGCCGGCAAGGCCTTGCCGCTGAAGGGTGCCGGCGGGAGCGCGAAAGCGGGCTCCTGCGCCGCCTATGGCCGCGGCTTCCATCTGGTCGAGAGCACCGGCACCTGCGTCAAGATCGGCGGCTCGATCAGCGTCGAGACCACGGTCAGGCGCTGAGCCCCCATGCCGTCGGACATCATGCGGCCCGAGATCATCGTCCCGTTCGTGATGTATTGCGCGCTGCTGTGGTGGGTCGGCCGCGGCCTGAGCTGGACCGCGCGGCTCGCCACCGCGGCCGTGACGCTCGTGCTGATTTTCTGCGTGCTTCTGTTCGAGCGCGGCTGGCCTTAACAAAAAAACGCGAAAACAACCCCATGCACAGTAGCCGCCACCACCCGGCGGCGCGCGGCAAAGTGCCGATTCATCGTGCGCTCAACGGAGTTTAAGCCGCGTCACCACTCACGACATCGGCGGTGCCACAAATTGCGCAAAACCGGGCCGTTTGCCGAGTTCGGCGAGCCAGCGCGTCAGATGCGGCTGCGCGGGCCGGGTGATGCCCTCGACGCCGAGCCAGCGCCGCGCATAGGCGCCAATCGCGATGTCGGCGAGCGTGAACGCATCGCCGTCCATGAACGGGCGCGTGGAGAGCAGGCGGTCGGCAATGGCCCAGACCTCGGCGGCGGCATCGGCATCCTTTTGAATCTGGATCATGTCGCGCTCGGCGGGCGGCGTGCGCACGATGCCCCAGAACACCGGGCGGTCGACCGGCTGCACCATCGACAGCGTCCAGTCGAGCCAGCGATCGACGCTGGCGCGCAGCTTCGGCGGCTCGGGATAGATCGGCGTGCCGCGCCCGTGCGCGAGGCAGAGATAACGCATGATCGAATTGGATTCCCACAGCGTGAAGTCGCCCTCGACCAGCGTCGGGATCCGCGCATTGGGGTTCATCGCGAGGTAGTCGGCCTCGCGGGTCTTGCCGAAAGCCATGCCGGCGTCGATGCGCTCGTAAGCCAGGCCGAGCTCGGTGAGGCACCACAGCACCTTCTGCACGTTGACCGAATTGGCGCGGCCCCAGATCGTCAGCTTTTGGTCCGGCACATCATCCTCCCCAGGCGTTTCTTTCGGCGCGGGTAATAGCGGAATTCACTGCGGCGAGCGACGCGCGATTGCGCCGATCCTCTCATGCAAAAAGCTCCGCCTGAGGCGGAGCTTTCATTGCAAGGCAAAGCCTGGTCAGGCGATCAGCGGCCGAAGAACAGCCACAGCAGAATGATCACCGGAATCGGCACACCCAACATCCACAACAAAATTCCGCGTCCCATCGCGTCCTCCTCCAATTGCATTGTCGGGGAGAGAACGCCGCAGGTACGGGCTGGTTCCCGCAAAAAGGCTCTACCAATGGCCGATGTTCGGCATCGACGACCACGGCTCCTGCGGCGGCTTCGGGTCGCCCTTCTGCAAGATCTCGATCGAGTGCAGATCCGGCGAGCGGACGAAGGCCATGTTGCCGTCGCGCGGCGGACGGTTGATGGTGACGCCGGCGTTCATCAGCTTCTCGCAAGTGGCGTAGATGTCGTCGACCTCATAGGCGAGATGGCCGAAGAAGCGGTCCTCGCCATATTTTTCCTCGTCCCAATTCCAGGTGAGCTCGACCAGCGGCGCACCGCGCGACTGCGGCTGCTTCTTCAGCGCATCGAGATCGTCCGACGAGCACAGGAACACCAGCGTGAACCGCCCCTTGTCGTTCTCGATCCGCCGCACCTCCGTCAGCCCCAGCGCATCCTGGTAAAACTTCAGCGCAACATCGAGATTGCGCACGCGCAGCATGGTGTGGAGGTATCGCATGGTTGTTGCTCCCTTGGTGGATGGGGTTTTGCTTTGGGCCGGGACGGCGGGAGAGAGAGATAGCAGGAATTGGGGGGAAGGGGCAGGGGGCGGGGCAAATGTGCGTGAGGGAGGGACGGTTGGCGAGGCAAGCCAGCAAAGCGGGGACGATCGAGCCGCGGCGTTGGCCGGCACTTTTGCGGGATGAATGCATCGCCACCGGAGTTCGGCGCTTTCGTGAATGAGCAAGCCTGGTCCCGCCGATGAACCAACCTCAATGTCATGGTCACTCGGCGGCATCAGCGATGGCTACAGACGGCCCGGCGAAGACGCGCGTTTGGGCGCTATCGTCATCGTGGGTACTTATTCGAACCGTTGGTCGGCTCGAGCTGAAGAACTCCGGTTGAACGGAAACTACGTCATGAATCACGGTAACTTTCCGCCTTTGACATTCCGTTGGTAACTAGACCAGATGTTTGGATATCTGTCAGCGCACGGCCCCGCCGAAGCGAACGAACTTCTTCTTGGGGTACCAATGGGTAGGCAAAGCGATGCACCATTCAAGTTTCTTGTTAGGCCGGTTACGACCGTGAATGCCTTGAGCAAGAAACTATCTTGGGCTTTTGAAGATGAGCTGTTCTCGTCACTTCGCTCCGTTAGATTTTCGTCTCCAGTTACTGGAATATTGATTCTTCCAGGAATTATCGACAGATCGATTGCTCCGCCGCCATCCGACTCTTTCAAACATCACAAAGAAGACAATTCAGTATCTGTAGGCAACAACATCGATTTTGAGGAATGGCAGCGCTCGTCTGAGATGGAACGGCTTGAACTGCTTACGCAAAATATTCATTCCTCTTTGGACCGTATTAAAAACAGCTACTTATTCGACGAAGATCGAAGAATACTGCATGAACTCGTTGACAAGACACGAGACCGACTAGCTTTCATGCTCAAGACACCCCTTATCTAAGGCAGATTGCTCGCCTGCCGAGCACGAATTTGAAGACCAAACGCTAGAAGACGAGCCCTTCACGCGAAGCGCCTCCCACAGCGCTAACCGGGGCATCAGAACGTTGACGCCAACCGCGAATTTGGCCATCTCACTCACGGGGTGGACAGGGTTCATTGGGGCGCTGGCAGATGAACTCCTCCCGGAGATGACGCGACTAACCGTCATGGCCAATATTCTAGGCGAGCTTCTGTTTGCATTGGTCCGCTCGATTGTTGCTGGATGGGCGTATGCGCTCTGGGTCAAACTGGCGACATGGCTCGAGCCGAAAATCCAACGGCGTTGGGTGAAGCTTGCCGTAGGAGGCCTCCTCGGCTTGGCAGCTTATTTTATGATTCCGATACTGATGGGGCTGTTGGGCCTTTGAAGACAATGAAATCCGTTCTCATCGTCGCACTGGCAATCGGGGCGCTCGTCTCGACGGTGCTGCTCGTCATGGAGCAGCTCACCGACTACTCCATCGCTGTGATGGCATGGGAGATGCCGGGGATATCCGCAGCTTACCTTTTCTGGGGAGCGGTCGGCAGTTCCGTTTTCCTGGGCGTCGCATTACTTGGGCCGTGAATGCAATCGCTTACGGGGCGGTCGCCTTCGTTGTCCTCACAGTCATCAAACTGGCAATCCGCGATGTGCCGAAGTGACAGGATTGAGCCCGGCGGCGGAGCCGATGCTCAGCGTGCTCAAGAAAATGAGCGGCAGCAAGTCATGCAGGCGCCGGACGCGCCTGCGTGATCCTCTGAAACGTCGCCTGCCTGCGAGCGGCCGGACGATCGACATCATGAACCATGACGGAGTTCGAGGCGACGAATGCCTGGAAAACGAAGGTCTCTCGTCTTGAAATGGTTTGGACGATACGCAGTTGGCTGCCTGATCGCGGTGCTCCTTTTCGCGGGCCGAGACAGTTATAAACGGCCGGGCGAAGACATGCGCTACGGGGCAATCCTTATGGTGGCCGCCGGTTGGCCTGTTGTTGCCGCGATTGTCGTGGGAAGCACCATCGGTGACATCGTACATGACGTGAAGCAAGGCAAAGCAGGATGATTGCCGGGCATGCAAAGCAGACAGGCCGCGATCCCGGCATTGAAGTTGTGGAATCGACATCGCGGGATCGTGCGCTCAATTGACGCCGTCCGTGCCCAACGAAATGCAGCGCGCTTAACGTTTGTGAATGCCGCGTTGGCCGAACGCCTGCAATTCTCCAGTATTGGCGGCACTTCAGATCATCGGTGGAGTCAGGCTCTCCCGTCTCGCGGGACGGAGCGTGCATGCCTCGATCGGCGTCCGCCCGCCAACACGACTAGCCGTATTCATTATGAGATTGAGGACAGGTGATGTTGCTTCTGGAGGAGTTCAACGAACGAACGCTGTCGCACATGGACAGGGCGCTGGAGCGCGTCAGCGAGATGATGCCTGAGGTGATGGAAGCCTACACCGCGCGCCGGTATGTCGCCGAACGGATCATCCACTGCGCCAAGCACGAGACACGCGAGATCGACGGCCTCGTCGCGGCCGGCCGGCGTGCGGTCGCTGAGCTGGCTGTCAGGGTCGTCGAAAGCGATTAGCCCCCTGGTCGCGAACCTGCCGCAGAGGGCCGCGCTCGCCGACGATGATCGGTCCAAATTGACACTTGGCGATGGGCGGCCTCCCTGTCAGCCGCCGCCCATCTCTCGTGTTTCGAAATGCTGAAGCCGTCTACTTCTCGAGCCCGGCCTTCTGCCGCATCGTGTCGATCAGCTCTGACGCCTCTGCCTTGGTCAGATCCTCCTTTGGGAGGGGCTTGTGCGCCTGCTCAGCGAGGGTCTTGAGGTAGGATTCCTGGGCGCCGGTCATCGGGTCATCCCCGGAGACCCAATCCTTCGGATCCTTTTGGGTGTTGCCTGCGGTGTTGTCAGCCATCTTGTTGTCAGTCACGGCGATCTCTCCTTTTCAGGCTCAATGCCGACCGATGCTTTTTGTTCCTTATTTGTTCGTGGCTGGCCCATGACGCAGCCAGGGTCGCACTTGCCCGGATTCAGCGTCGGGAGATGATCACGGAACGGCCGGCAGCGATCG
>JBJMTO010000220.1:0-5986 GCA_045811665.1 Bradyrhizobium sp. | reverse complement strand
GCCGGCGTTGTCGCGGCCCGGAGCTTTCGACCCGGACTGGATTTTCGCTGCCTGCTTCAGAAAGAAAGACATCGGCGGGGTCTTCATCTCGAAGGTGAACGAACGATCGGCGTAGATCGTGATCACCACCGGAATCGGGGTACCCTTTTCGTCCTTCTGCGTCTGGGCGTTGAACGCCTTGCAGAATTCCATGATGTTGAGGCCGCGCTGACCAAGCGCGGGGCCGATCGGTGGGGACGGGTTCGCCGCACCGGCCGGCACCTGCAATTTCAGGTATCCGGTCACTTTCTTCGCCATCGATAACTCCTCATGTTGTTTCCGGACGATCCGAAAACTTCACAGGACCGTGGTGCGGTTCAAAGGATGACTGGCGGTCACCCCCTCCTCCCACGGCTCTTTGCCTCGCCCGGCTATTGCCCGGCGAGGGCCGCCGATCAGACCTTCTCGACCTGACCGAATTCCAGTTCGACAGGCGTCGCGCGGCCGAAGATCGAGACCGCGACCTTGACGCGCGAGCGGCCCTCGTCGATTTCCTCGACAACGCCGGAGAATGAAGCGAACGGACCATCCGCCACCCGCACATTTTCGCCGATCTCGAACGACACGGATGCCTTGGGGCGCTCCACGCCTTCCTGCACCTGGTGCAGGATCCGCATGGCTTCGGCCTCCGAGATCGGCATCGGCTTGTTTTCGGCGCCAAGGAAACCCGTCACCTTCGGGGTATTCTTGATGAGGTGAAAGGCTTCGTCGGTCAGCTTCATCTTGACCAGAACGTAGCCCGGGAAAAACTTGCGCTCGGCGTCGACCTTGCGGCCGCGGCGCACCTCGGTCACCTTTTCGGTGGGCACCAGCACCAGTTCGAACAGCTCTTCCAGCCCGCGCTGCTTTGCCTGCTCGCGGATCGAATCCGCGACCTTCTTTTCGAAGTTCGAATAGGCGTGGACGATATACCAGCGCTTGTCGGTGGTCTGAATTCCGGCGGTTGCCATCAGTGAATGCCGAGCAAAAAGGTGATGAGGTAACGGATGATCTGATCCGAGGCGAAGAAGAAAATGGAAGCCAGCGCCACCATCACGAAGACCATGATGGTGGTGATCGTCGTTTCACGCCGGGTGGGCCAGGTGACCTTGGCGGTCTCCGAGCGCACTTCCTGCAGGAATTTGAACGGGCTGAAAGCCATCGTTTAGGTGATCCGCGTTCTCGATACGAGTGACATTTGCCGGAATCCAAACAGCCCTCTCGCGCCCAGCCCTCTTCTGAAGGATGAGCCGGCAAGCGGGCTCGATTGTTTGGGGATTTCAAAGCCGCGCCGGATATCCGCCTAACGGGCCAGCAGCAGGTGGCGGCTATGTACTGCGGGCGGGCCTAAAGGTCAAGACGCGGGAACATCGCTAGCCGCTCCGTGGTGAGAACAGGCTGGCAGGAGTGGCAGGGCTCGAACCTGCGACCCCCGGTTTTGGAGACCGGTGCTCTACCAATTGAGCTACACTCCTGCGGGGAACCTGCGTCGCCGCCGATCCGGGCCGTTTCAAGCATAGGCTAAGGCGCAATTGCAAGGGCGAACCGGTCATTCGAGCGCGGCGTACACCAGACTGCGCAGGAGCGTCCGGAAATACTCGCGCTGGCCGGGACCCTGGGACATGAACACGGCGAATAGCTCTTCTTTCGGATCGATCCAGAAGAACGTCCCGGCCATGCCGCTCCAGAAGAACTGGCCGACCGAGCCGGCGAAGGGCGCCATCCCTGGTTGGGTTCGGACGGCGAAGCCGAGACCGAAGCTGTGGCCAGCCGGCACCAGGTGCGATTGGAGTTTCACCGAAGCGGCCAGATGGTCTGAAGCCATCAGTTCCAGTGATTTGCGGCCTATGATCCGGTTGCCGTCCAGGATGCCGCCATTCAGCAGCATCTGGCAGAAGCGCGCATAATCCATCGTGGTCGAGACGAGGCCGCCACCGCCGGATTCCATCGCCGGCCTTTCCAGCATATTGAAGAGCTGAACCTTGTCCCCGTTCCAGGGGTCGGTCGCAAACGGCTCGGCGAGACGGTTCGAGTTTTCGCTGCCGGTATGAAAAGCAGTCTCGGCCATTTGCAGCGGCGCCAGAATCTGCTCGGTCAGGAACGCACTGAGCGTCTTTCCGCTGATGACCTCGATGATGCGGCCGAGAATGTCGGTGGATCGGCTGTAATTCCACTCCGCCCCGGGCTGGCAGATCAGCGGCAAGCTCGCCACCAGGGCGGCGTGCTCGGCGTTGGTGATCTTGCGGCTGCGCAGTCGGGACTGTTGGTACAGCTGCTGCACCAGGCTGTTGCCGGTATGGTCGTAAGTGATGCCCGAGGTGTGCCGCAACAGGTCGTGAACGGTGATCGGGCGCACTGGCGGCACCAGTTCGAGCTTGCCGTTGTTCTCAACCCCGACTTTCTGCTCTGCGAACTCCGGGATGTATTTCGCGACCGCGTCGTTGAGGAGAAGGCGACCGTCCTCGAGCAGCATCATGATTCCGATCGAGACGATTGGCTTCGTCATCGAGAAGATACGGAAGATGCTGTCCTGCGCCATCGGAGCAGAAGCCGCCGGGCTTTGTCGGCCGAGCGCTTCGAACCAGCCAATCTTGCCACGGCGCGCCACCATCATCGTCACACCGGGGATCGTGCCCTTGTCGATATCGCGCTTCAAGGCGTCCGACATTCGCTGCAGTCGGCTTGACGACAGCCCAAGTGATTCCGGCTTCGCTTGAGGAAGCGAGGGAGTTTGCGGAATGGCGGGTTGCTTGGCGAGGGTTTGAGCGGTCATGGTCTCTCCCGATGCCCTTTTCATTTTGCGGTCGTCTGGGCTGGCTGATCCTGTCCCAGAAAAACGGAGTTGAACACCCGGTTTTCCGTGACCCCCTCCCCGTTTATCTGCATCGGCTCAACTGATCGTCGCCCCGCCGTCGACCACGATGGTCTGTCCGGTGATGAAGGTGCCGGCTGGCGAGCCCAGAAAAACCGCGGCGCCCGCGATTTCGTCTGGCTCGCCGATGCGCAACAACGGTGAGCGCGCGGTGGATGCTTTCAGCGTCTCCGGGTTCTCCCACAACGCCTTGGCGAAATCGGTTTTGATCAGGCCCGGCGCGATGCAGTTGACCCGGATATTGTGCTTGCCGTATTCGCAGGCCAGGTTGCGCGCGAGCTGCATATCCGCGGCTTTCGAGATCGCATAGGCTCCGAGCACCGTCGAGCCCTTCAGCCCGCCGATCGAGGACACGATGGTGATGGACCCATCCTTGCGCTCGATCATCTGCGGCACCACGAGCGAGATCAGCCAGTGATTGGCCACGATGTTGTTGTCGAGGATCTTGCGGAACTGGTCGTCCGAAATTCCAGCCTGGGGTCCGTAATAGGGATTTGACGCCGCGTTGCACACCAAGGTGTCGATCTTGCCGAACACGCGGTTGGTCTCTTCGACGAGATGCTTCAAATCGTCCTTGGTCGAGATGTTCGCGGCTACCGAAAGCGCGACCTGCTTACCGGCCTTGTCGTTGATGGCCTTGCCCACCTCATCGCATACCTGCTGCTTGCGCGAGGAGATCACCACCTTGGCGCCATGCTCGGCCATGCGCTCGGCGATGGCACGGCCGATCCCGCGCGAGGAGCCGGTGATCACGGCAACTTTTCCGGTCATGTCGAACAGGGTCATGCGTTTGTCTCCCCACTATTGATGGCGGCGGATGCGCCGGTTTTCTGGTTAGAGCGAGCTAAGCAGCGTTCGCGCCATCGCACAACCACGGTAGCTTCATGCCAGTTTGCTTGCGGTTGCGATTTCCGGTCCCGCAGGCTGATGCATGGCATTATGCGAGGCGTCCGCGATCCATGGCTGCTGATTGACCATCGGCACCCGCCAGCCGCTATGGCCCGCGCTGGCGAGATGATCGAGCCGGGTCACCGAGCAGTTGTCGATGGTGAAGGCCAGCCCCCGCTCCGGCTGGTCCCCGAGCGCGAGGCCAATGGCCGCCTTGATCGTTCCGCCATGCGCCACGGCGATCACATCCTTGCCGGCATGTTCGGCGTTGATGCGCTCGATCGCGTCGCGCACGCGGTTGTAAAGATCCATGAAACTTTCCCCGCCCGGCGCCGGTTCGCCGATCGGGGCAAACCAGTAGCTCCCGACCTCGATCGGCCGGCTTGCGAAGAACGCGGCGCGGTTCAAGCCCTGCCATTCGCCTAGATGCTGTTCTGCCAGTGCCGCGTCTTGCTGCAACTGCGCGGGCTTTGGAAATCCGGCGGACCATAGTGCGGCGGCGGTCTGATGCGTTCGCTTCAGATGGCTGGCGTACCAGATCGCGTTGCGCGGCAGGATTTTTCCGACGGCCTCGAACACGACGCGATCGCTGGTGTCGCAGCCGATGTCCTTTTGCCCATAGATGCAGCCGCCATCCTCGCGCACGGGGGCGTGGCGCACCCACCACCATCGCGTCGCCACCACGCCGGAGGGAACGGCATGCTGCAGGACGAATGGCTTGTCTGGATTGGACATCGCAAGAACCCTTTATTACTGTCGCGTGTCCTACGTCAGGGCACAGATTGCCTCAAGTGACTTCGCGCCTGAAATCTTGTTCAAATTCCGCAAGGCGGCAAGCGGTCTGTGTTTGACGCATCTTGATGCAGCGAGTTTGCAGCCACTCGCTCGAGCGCCGAGATCATAAGCTGCAAGGGAGAAATTCATGGGCCGCCTCGAAGGTAAATCCGTCATCATCACCGGCGCAGGCAGCGGCATCGGACGCGCGGCATCGCTTCTGTTCACAAAGGAAGGCGCCAGGCTGATTGCAGTAGATCGCACCGAGGCTGTGAAGGAGACGGTCGAGCAAGTGCGGAAAGCCGGTGGCACGGCGGAAGCGGTGATGGCCGACGCCGGTTCGGAAAATGATGTTAAGGGCTTCATCGAGCGGGCGGTCTCGGCGTACGGGCGGCTCGATGCGATCTGGGCCAATGCCGGTGTCAGCGGCGGGCTGGTGCCGCTTCCCGACCAGACTGTCGAACAATGGCAGGAAATCCTGCGCATCAACTTGATCGGCCCGTTTCTCGCGATCAAACATTCGATGCCGCACATGATCAAGCAGAAGTCCGGCGCCATCGTCTGCACGGCGTCGGTCGCCGGCCTGAAGTCCGGTGCGAGCGGGCATCCCTACGCCGCAAGCAAGGCCGGCGTGATCAGCCTGGTGCAGACCACGGCGTATTCGCTGTCGGGCACCGGCGTTCGGATCAACGCGGTGTGTCCCGGGCTGATCGAGACCGGCATGACCAAGCCGATCTTCGACAACGCCAAACAGCGCGGCACCGATCACAAGATCGGCCAGCTCAATCCCCTGAAGCGCGCGGGCCAGCCGCACGAGCTGGCGGCGATGGGACTGTTCTTGGCCAGCGACGAGGCCTCCTACGTCAACGGCCAGGCGATCCCCGTCGACGGCGGCCTCACCGCCTCGATGCCATACGCCGGCAAGCCGATCTAGAACTGCTGGGTCATGTTGGGCGGCGGTCATCTGGAACGCCGTGTCGCTCGGTTTGAGAGATGCTGTTCGATGACTTCCTCATAAACTACGCGCTCTGGTTATGGGTCCCGCATCGCGCTTCGCTTGTGCGGGACGACGGGGGCGGGTTTGGTTCAAACAGCCGACTAAACTCGCGAGTGCTCGTGCGGTGGCAGCGAAGCAACGCTGTCCATCCATCGTCATTGCGAGCGCAGCGAAGCAATCCATGGCACATCCGCAACGAAGCTGGATTGCTTCGCTGCGCCCGCAATGACGGGGTGCGGGTAGCGCAGGACAATACACTTGTCGGCCCTATCGTTTGAGAGATGCTGTTCGATGACTTCCGCACAAACTACGCCCTGTGGTTATGGGTCCCGCATCGCGCTTCGCTTGTGCGGGACGACGGGGGCGGGTTTGGTTCAAACAGCCGACTAAACTCGCGCGTACTCGTGCGGTCGCTGCGAAGCAATGCTGTCCATCCA
>JBJMTO010000219.1:0-14760 GCA_045811665.1 Bradyrhizobium sp. | reverse complement strand
TACCTTTACAATCGCGTCTCGTGGATGCTCAATCTCGGGGTCGGTGACCGTGTCGCAACGAATGTCTTCCTTGCCATGCCAGACCAGGGCCCTCATCGTTATCTCCGTTCTGATTTGCCGCGGTTATGCTCACGCGAACATCAACGAAATGCGTTCGTTCCGAAGCGAGGCCGCTTTATTTCGACGACATGAAGTAGTTGGACATTGACCCGATCACGCTTCTCTCTGAACTGAAGACCAATCGACGATCGCAAAGATGCAAAGACTCGGCACCCTCACCG
Organism: Bradyrhizobium sp.; assembly: GCA_045811665.1. GTDB lineage: Bacteria > Pseudomonadota > Alphaproteobacteria > Rhizobiales > Xanthobacteraceae > Bradyrhizobium. Next base: position 14,479 of record JBJMTO010000219.1, on the reverse strand, counting down.
GCTCGCGCATCGGCAATGGAACCTTCCACTTACATCTGTCTTGAGGAGCGGGGTCACATCGTCCGCGCGGTTGGTTTGCGTGGCCCCGCCACGGTCCTGCTTATTCCTGCCCCCCAGCGATAGCGGGACCGTGGCCACCATTCCTCATCTATTTGCGCGAAGAGAAGAGCCCATCACTTGGGAACGAGTAACACCCGACCGGGTTGCCCGTGCTCCAATCTCGTTCAGAGGCATCCGCCATGTACCACCACGTCAAGAAGCTGATGTTTACCGTACGTGTCGATGAGCCCGATGTGCGCTTCGGCAATATGCTGCTTGAGCAGTTTGGTGGCGCCAATGGCGAACTCGCCGCCGCCATGCAGTACTCAATTCAAGGCCTCAACTGCGAAGACCCCGATCGCAAAGACCTGCTGATGGATATCGGCACCGAAGAGCTCAGCCACCTGGAAGTCGTCGGCTGCCTGGCTCGGATGCATCTGAAGCCATCCAAGTTCGACCGACGCGCAGCCGAAGCCGATCCGCTGATCGCAATCGCAGGCGGAGGCGGCGTCAACCTGTTCAATTCGCAAGGCAATCCCTGGACTGCTGATTACCTGAAAATTACCGGCGAGCTGGACGTCGATCTCCGCAGTAACATCGCTGCCGAAGCGCGTGCAAAGATCGTCTATGAGCGCCTGATCAACTTTTGCGACGACGCAGGCAGCAAGGACGCGCTGCAATTCTTGATGACACGCGAGATAACCCACATGAAGGCTTTTGCGGCCGCACTCGAGAGCATGAAGAAGCCTGCCTTCTCGATCGGAAAAGTTGCGCCCACCCCTGGTCTCGTGAACCAGTTCTTCAATGACTCGACGGGCGTTGGCGATGAAGGCGAAATCGACACCAGAGGTCCCTGGAATGAAGGGGGCGAGTGGGAGTTCGTTGAATCTCCGGCGATGCAGCAGCCGTCGGGCGCGGACACCGCTGCGGTTCTCAAAACCGAGAGCTCGCCGCCAATGGTCCCCGAAGGGTTGGACGAGCTACTTGTTCACGAGCTTCGGGACATCCTTCACGCCGAAAAGCAGCTCACCAAGGCCCTGCCGAAGATGGCGGAGGCAGCCCGCTTTGATCGGCTTCGGGAACTGTTCGAGCAACACCTTTTGGAAACAGAGCGACAAATCGAGCGCATCAACGAGTGCTTCTCGCTGATCGGAGAAACTGCGCGCGCCAAACCCTGCAAGGGAATGATGGGCCTGGTTGCGGAAGGCCAGGAAGTGATGGAAGAGGGCGAAGAAAAGGAAGACGCGGCCGCAGACCTGGCGCTGATCGGGGCTGCCCAGCGGGTCGAGCATTACGAGATCTCCGGGTACACCACGGCCAAGAACCTGGCCCAGCAACTGCGGCATAGTGCAGTCGTAGATTTACTGGCGCAGTCACTGGCTGAAGAAGAGAACACCGATCAGCTCCTGAACCAGGTAGCCCGCACCTTGATGTCAGTCGCCAAGATGCCGGCCGCCATCGAGCAGGCCGAAACGGCAGAAGAAGCTTAGCGGGCTCGGCATCGCCTCTCTCGCAGACTTGTTCGTCGGGAGGTCGCGGGCAGTATGATCGTCCGCGACTATCGGAGGCAGACCGAGTTCCGCCGGCCCCCGCCCGTTGGCGGGATGGAACTTTCTAACGCCTGCAGCATTGTGTCTCGTGCGGTCAACACTCGGGTTGAGAGACACTCAGATGCCTGGACGCTCAGCAGCGCCGAAAACCGCGGGGGAAAGCGAACCCCATTGGGTTTCCCAGGTCTTCAGTGACGTCGCAAACCGCACGTCTTTGGCGGCGGGTCGGGCAACCACATTCATCCTGGCTTTCTCGGTCATTGTTGTCTGGGCGGTCACGGGCCCTTTGTTCGGTTTTTCCGATACGTGGCAGCTTGTCATCAACACTGGAACGACGATTGTTACCTTTCTGATGGTTTTTCTGATCCAGAACTCCCAGAACCGGGACAATGCTGCAATCCAGGTAAAGCTGGACGAGTTGATACGTGTAAGCACGGCGCAAAATTCGTTTGTCGGCATTGAGCACCTCACCGACGAGGAACTCGAGGCTATCCGGGACAAATGCGAGAGCCGCGCAAGGGCGGACCAGGTTGGCGATCTAGCCGTTCGCAAGACCGGCAAAAAAGCCCGGCGCGCCGCAGAACGTGCCGTCTCCTCGAACTAACCATGGCCAAGTCCAGGAACAGCAGCTCCGTTACCGCGGAAAATATCGAAGCTGTAATTCGGTTAGAGGAAGAGGAAGAGCACCGCTCCACGCCCCTGGAGCGCATTTCTCATGTTATCGGGACATTCGTCGGCACAATCTATTTCGTCGCCTTGCAATGCGCGCTGATTGTCATCTGGGTCGCAGTGAACAAGAGCCTGTCCTTTGACCCTTTTCCTTACCCGCTTCTTTCATTGTTCCTTTGCGGGGAAGCCGTAATCTTGAGCTCGTTCGTCTTGATCCGGCAGAACCGGACCGAGCTAATCAACAATCGCAGAAATCACCTCGACCTGCAGATCAATCTCTTGGCGGAGAAAGAAGTAACGAAGGTGTTGCAGCTCCTTACCGCCGTGAACGAGCACCTCAAGGTGCCAGGACACGCGAGCCGTGAGGATGAGGAGTTGACCGAGGAAACCGCGGTCGAAGAGCTTGCGCAACAGCTCAAGGAAAAGGAAGTCGAAGGCGCAGCTCACGAGGCCCGATAGTTAGGCCTGCACCCTTCAAACTTTGCGCGGAGGCCGATATTCGGCGGAGGACCGTCGAACATCGGCTTCCATTCCAATACCTGATCGCTCAGGCTTCGCCACCGGCGAAGATATCCTTCCTGATAACCGCGTGAACGCCCCAGTTACCGTCAACGACCTGGGTGATGCCGAAGTCGACCCCGATGGTGATGAGTGAGATGGCTTCATCTTCCGTCAGCTTCTTGGTCGTCATCAGGAACTTGCGCATCTTTCGGAAGGCGTCGCGCAGGGCGAGATCGACCGATGATTTCGAATAGATATCCGACTGCGCCTTGTCGCCCAATTCCGTGAGGTAGTTGGCGAAGCTGAAGCCGTGCACCAGCCACTCGTTTTGAGTCTCCAGCATGGGATAGTCCAGGGCTTCGAGAGCGGTGCCCGCGAGATCGGCCTTCTTGTGCAGGATGATCTGGAAGGTGCCGTTCAGCGAGCACTCGATCGCCGTTCCGCACAATTCCGAGTCGCCCTGCGATGCATGCGAGTCGCCGACCGACAGAAGCCCTCCCTCGACCGCGACCGGATAGTACATTGTGGCGCCCTTGCCGATCCGCCAATTGTCGATATTGCCGCCGGTGTAGCTGGGCGGGATCGAGTCGACCATATCGACTTCCTTCGGCGCCAGCCCAATCACGCCAAAATGCGGACGAACGGGGATGCGCACGTTCTTCAGGATGCCGTGGGTCTCCTTCACCGTGGCGTGGTCGACGGGCACGCCGGGATAGTCGATGGTCTTATGCACTACGCCTGAGGGATCGGTCTGCGGAGTCCACTGGAAATTATAGACGGCTTTTGCCCAGTTGCGTTCGCCGGTCGCGTCAACCTCGTAGATGGTGATCACCTCACGCGGTTTCGGCTCCGTGAGCAAATCCTTGTAATGGAATCCCCACCATGCCGCTGCGTTGCTGCCGAACGCCTTGCCGGGATATTTCGGATTGGCGCAGGGTCGCGGGGCGACGTCGATGATGCGGAGTTCGATAACGTCGCCCTCCTGCGCGCCGCGCACATAGACGGGGCCGGTGCAGATGTGCACGCCAAGGCCTTCGCCGGCCCCGCGCCCAAACAGCGAGGCGTCCATCGGCCCGGCGCCGCGACGGTTGACGGCCTTCTTCTCCTTGGTCCACAGGAACACGCTCTCGGCGCCTGGGTCTCCTTTGATCATGCGCTCGGCATCGTCGTTGGCATGATGCGTCAGCGCCTCGATGGTGATGAAGTCACCTGAATCGATCTCGACCTGCGGCTTCAGTTTCTTGCTGAAATATCCCCAATGCACCGTGTCGGCGGTTGCGGGCAAATGGTGATAGGCGCGCTTGGCCGGTTGATTCCTTTCGGCGGCGGCGGCCATCTCTGGCGTGACCAGCGAAATGCCCGCGGCGCTGAGCGCGGCAGCGCCGCCGGCTGCGGCGAAGCTTGACTTCAGGAACGACCGGCGCTCCCGATCCAGTGTTTCCTTGAAATTTCGGTGATGCAGTTCAAAGTCCGGGCACGTCTTGTCGTCACCTGCGCACATCGCACGCTCCTCGCGTTGTGATTAAGTTGCCCCGGCCTGCTTACGCTAGCACCTGCACGAGCGGTTCATCAATGATCGGCTTCGGGCGGAGTGCTGAAAAATCTTACAGGGAGCTTTGCAATTCCGGATGGTCGCGCAGATGCATCCGACAGCAAAGGCCACGCATTATCAGCCACTCTCCGTAGAACTCCTCGGTCGAGTACAAGCGAAAAGATGTAGGCGATCAGCGGTTTGTTGGCGCATAACAGGAAACCCAGGGAAGAGGTATCCCTCCTCCTGCCCCCTGCTGGCGGGGTTGCGCTTCGTGCGAAACCCCGGCTAACAAAAAGCCGCCTGAAAAGGCCTTGCTGAGAAACCCGCTCCGACAATCTGGAGGTCGCGAATGAGCACGATGACGATCAACGGCCGCCGCGCGCCCTTGCCCGATGATCCCGATGCGCTGCTCATCGATGTCATCAGGGACCAGCTTGAACTCACCGGGACCAAACTAGTTTGCGGCGCCGGCGTTTGCGGCGCCTGCACCGTGCTGATAGACGGCGCACCGGTCGTGAGCTGCCTGATGCCTGCGCGCGACGCGGCGGATAAGGTCGTGACAACAGTCGAGGCCATCGGAGCAACAACGCTCCACCCCGTGCAGAAGGCGTTCATGGCGCATGACGCCTTGCAATGCGGATTCTGCACGCCCGGGTTTGTCGTCGAAGCCGCCGCATTCCATGATCGGTGGCGCGCATCGAAGGGCACCGCGACGCCGTCCCGGGAGGAGATCGGAGCGGCATTGTCGGGCCATCTGTGCCGCTGCGGCACCTATGACGGAATTTTCCGCGCCGTCGCGGAAGCTTGCGCCGGCAATTTCGATGGCGGAGAGATTGTCTCGCCTCGATTCGAGGCGCGCGCAAAAGTCACCGGGGCTGCCAAATACACCGTCGACATTCGCCATGACGGCCAGCAGGAAGGCATCATCCTTCGTTCGCAGCTTCCGCACGGCCGCATCGCTGAACTCGATCTTGCGCCTGCGCGCGCGATGGCAGGCGTGAGCGCGGTGATCTCCCTGCTCGGCGAGGATCGTAGGGTACGTTATGTCGGCGATCCCATTGCGGCGGTAGCCGCAAAGGATCGTAGGACGGCCATCGCAGCGGCGTCCGCGATCCGGCTCACCAGCGAAGCCCTACCGGCCGTGATCGGGCTGAATGCGGCGCGCCAGAGCGATGCGGCGATCGTGTTCGAAAAGGCGAGCCGCAAGAAGGCGGGCAACGTGTCCGAAGGCGCCGGCGGACCGGCACCCTGGAAGGGCAACGTCCGCGGACCGTCGTCGGCATTTTCACACAAAGGGAAAAGGTGTCGGAACGCCATCGCTGCCGCACGCGAGGCGCAAAATCCGCTGCTGGTCGAAGCGACGTTTCGAACCGGCACCCAGTCGCATGCGTGTCTGGAGCCGCACGCCACCGTAGCCCGCTTCGACGGCGACCATTTGACCGTGCACGCCTCCACCCAGTCGGTGTTTCACGTCATGGAGCTGATCGCAAAGCGCTACAAACTGAGTCACGACAAAGTCCGCGTAATCGCCGATCACATCGGCGGCGGGTTTGGGTCCAAGGGTACCCTGGGCATAGAGACGATCGCGGCGATCGATCTGGCGCGCGAGGCGAAGGCGCCGGTCAGGATCGCGTATGATCGTCACGAGGAGCTTTCTGTCTCAGGCTATCGACCGGCGGCGGAGATCAATCTCGCCCTGCTGCCCTCCGCGGAAGGCAATCTGCAGGCGCTGTCACTTACGGCGTATGCCGACACCGGTGCGGCTACCAACTCGACCGTGGCGGCTCTTGCGCGGCTGATCTATCCGGCCGAGAGCAAGGCGCTGGCCGACTACGATGTAATCAGCAACTTGCCGCCTGGCGCGCCGTTCCGCGGTCCCGGCGGACCGCCAATGGCTTTCGCGCTGGAACAGGCAATCGACGAAGCCGCTCTTCGCATGAAGGTGGATCCGATCGCGTTACGGCGGCGATGGGATCCAAATCCCAATCGCGCCCGTCTTTACGACTGGGCGTCCGGACTAGACGTCTGGCGCAGCATGAAGCCGGCGGCCACGCAGACCGGCCGCTATCGCCGCGGCGTCGGAGTAGCAACCGGCTACTGGCTATATCTTTGGCAGCCGGGCTCGAAGATCGAGCTAAAAGTCGAAGGCGGCCGCCTCGTGGCGAGCAGCGCGACCCAGGATATCGGCCAGGGCAGCCGCACTGTAATCGCCAACACAGTCGCGCATGAATTCGGTCTGGAACCGCACGACATTGAGGTGCGTATCGGTGACTCCAATCTGCCGGAAGGACCCGGCGCAGGCGGCAGCCGCAGCACCGCTTCGGTGGTGCCGCCGACGTTGCTTGCCGTGCAGAAGCTCAAAGCGGCGATCGAGCAGCAGGCTAAAATCAAACCTGCGCCCGGGTCCAACGCGCCGTGGCGCGAAATGATCGCGGCCTCACCTGATATCAGCGTTTCAGGCATTCGTCCCGAAGACGGCAAGGCAACCTCTCCCGGAATCCGCTCGCCGCTAAAGGATGCGGGTTTTATGGGAATGATCTTCGGCTGGATGTTGCGGCGCTTTTCCAACCTCGCGGTCGGCGCCGGCGTCCCAAGTTCAGTGCAAGTGATTGAAGTCGAGGTCGACACCTGGCTTGGGCATGTGCGCGTGCTTAGCGTCCACACCGGGATCGCGGTCGGCAAGATCGTCGCGCCCGCGCTGGCTCGCAGCCAGGCAGCGGGCTCGGTGATTCAGGGTCTTGGCTATGCGCTTTACGAAGCGCGCGAAGTCGATCCGCACAGCGGCCTCGTACTTAGCTCCGGGATGGACGACTACCGAATTCCGGGAATCGCGGACACGCCGAACATCGAGGTGCACTTCGACGAGAGTGGTTTCGATCATGTACTCGGCGGCAGCGTGGGGATCGGCGAAGTCGCGACCGTGCCGACCTCGCCGGCGCTGGCCAACGCCATACGGAACGCCACTGGCGTTCGACTGACGGAGATTCCGATCCGGCCCGATCGCCTGATCGCCGCCATGAAAGCAAGGGCTGCAGCATGAACTCCGCATCCACAATCACATCTGACTTGGCCGAATTCCGAGCGGCCGGCACTGACCTTTCCGAACGCCGTCGCAGCGGCCTGTCGAAGGGACCGCTGATAGACGTCGACACGGCTCCCGACGCGATCGGGGTCAATTGGGCCGCAGATGGCGCGGCCCGCATCGGGGCCTTAACTACGATTGAAGCGATCGCTGCTGACGCCCGCGTCACGCAAGCCTATCCCGGCATTGCGGCCGCAGCGCTCGGGCTCGCTACGCCGCAGATCCGCCACCTCGCCACGCTGGGCGGCAATCTAGCCCAGCGTTCGCGCTGCTGGTATTACCGCAATCCTCATATCGCCTGCCTCAAGAAGGGCGGCAGCGAATGTCCGGCGCGGACAGGTAATCACCTCTACAGCGTCGCGTTTGATCTCGGACGCTGCGTGGCCCCGCATCCCTCGACGATGGCGACCGCGCTGCTCGCCTACGATGCGAAGGTCATCACCAATAAAAGGACGGAGCTTTCGATCGGCGAACTGCTGGGCGATGGATCCAACGGGACCGCAGACCACACGCTTGCCGCCGGCGAGATGATCCGGAATGTCGTGCTGCCGCCGCCGGTCAGCGGCGAACGCGCGTTCTACAAGCGCGCGATCAGCCGGAGTTACGCGGAGTGGCCGCTGGCGGAAGTGTGCGCACGAGCCGTCGTTGCGGGAGGCACGTTCCGAATCATCCGCATTACGGCGGGTGGCGTCGCGCCGGTCCCGCTTCGTCTCACGGCAGCGGAGGCTGTGCTGCAAGACAAGCCGGCGAGCGCGCAGTTGATCGCCGTTGCGGCCAAGCAGGCAACATCAGGCGCAAATCCGTTGCCGATGACCAAATACAAGCTGGATCTTCTGACCGGAGTCGTTCACGACGTTCTCGATCGCTTAGCGACGTAAGCTGTTGCAAAAATCGCTGAGCACGCGGCGGCCCATCCTCGAACTGCCCGGACGCGCACGATCGCGGAATGCTCCGCAACCGCGATTTACGCGCTCTTTTCGTCGGGAGTGCTCGGCGGTCGGGTTCAAAAGTTCGAAGGTCGATTGCCGAGATCGACGGATGCGATCTTGTCAGGCGCGGTAGCGCGCCGCCGGTTGAGAGTTGCGGAATCCTGAAGCCAGAACGCCACGTGCGCTTTCGAAGGCGTCCCAAGCCGCCAGGTCCGGCACCGGCGGGATCGTCACCACTTCCTTGCGGTCGAAGCCGATCAGAGCGGCATCGACAAGGTGCTCAGCTTCCATCAGGCCGGAGACTTGGCTGATATCACGACCTGCTCGCTCAAAAATTTCCGTGCGTGTGGCCGCAGGCAGCACGGCTTGAACATAAACGCCCTTCGATGCGACTTCGGCCGCAAGGCCTTGCGAGAGTGTCATCACGTAGGACTTTGTCGCTGGATAGATGCCCCGGGAGTATTCGGGGACCAATGCCAGCACCGACGCAATGTTGATGATCGCTCCACGGCCCCGTTCGACCATGCCGCCGACGGCGGCGGAGGCGAGCAGTGTCGGTGCAAGGACGTTGAGGAGAAGCAGCTTGTGCATCTCCGCTGGATCGGCTGTAACGAAATCGCCGAGCAACGCCGCCCCTGCATTGTTGACGAGGATGTCGATCGGCGGATCGGAGCGCAGCCGTTGAAGGACCTGATCGAGTTGCGGACCGTCGGTCAGATCGGCGGTAATGACCTGAATGTCTATGCGGTATGCATCCCTCAACTCGGCAGCGAGAGCATTGAGCCGGTCGGTCGCGCGCGCTACCAGAACGAGGTTATGGCCGCGCGCGGCCAGGCGACGCGCGTAGACAGCCCCGATGCCGCTCGATGCGCCCGTGATGAGTGCGATGCTCCGCTCTGATTTTTCCATAATTGGGCGCTCCTTCAAAATCTTCCTATGTCAGTGATGAAGTCCGGGCTTGGACGACTTATTGGCGCGTCCTCAGATGACGCATCGGATAAATCTCGTAATGCCCAACACCACCTCGCACGATCGGGTCCGCCGAAGTCATCGCCTTCATATCCTCGTCATCCTCGACCTGAAAAAGCGACAACCCGTAGCTACCCGCGGGGTCAAGTACGGGACCATGCGCAATAACTGTTCTCTTTTCGAGAAGATCATTCAGAAATGCACCGTGCTGCATCATCAGTACGCTTTCATGAGGTGTCATGGTCGAAAGGAAGTCGGCGCGTGGGGCAATGTACTTGCATAGGTAATATTTCATTCTCGTTTGATCCTGACTCAAGCCGCTGTTCAGACCGTGGTTGATCGAGTTCGAAGCGCGTAAATGCCAAGCGCAAGAACGGAGCCGACCGTCATAACCACTCCGAGAGCCATCAACGGATCGGAAGATAGGGTGGCCGATAAAGCGACGCCGATTGCCGCGCCCAACATCTGCATGAAACCCAGAAGAGCGGACGCCGCGCCAGCGTTCTTCCCGAATGGAGCCATTGTCTGCGCCGTACCCACAGGATTGACGACGCCCATCCCAAGAAGAAAGATCAATGACGCGCCCAAAAACGGGAGGAAGCTGCCGTGTAGAACCGCGGCCGCGAGCACCGCCATGCCACCGGTCGCGCAAAGCATCAGCGCTATTTGCATGGACCGATCGAGGCCAATACGTTCGCGAATCCAGTTCCCGATCAGACCAGCCGCAAAGACCACGAGAACCGTTCCGGCGAAGAAGAAGCCGACCTCGATCGGACGAAACGCCATCAGCTCAATCATGACGCGAGGCGCTGCTGAGAACATCGAGAATAGTCCGCCCATGATCAGAGCAACGGTCGTTGCGGGCACGATGAAGCAGGAGTCCCGCAACAGTTGCAGATATCCTCGTCCGATGGATCCGACATGAACATTTGTGCGTTCGGAACGATGAGTCTCCCCAAACGAGGCGGCAAATCCGGCCGCCGCAAGTGCCGCGAAGATCGCGACAAAATAGAATGACGAACGCCAGCCGAAAAAATGATCGAGCGTACCCCCAAGCAGCGGTGAGAAGCCGGGAGCGGCTGCCATTGCAATCGTGATGAGTGTCAGCGTTCTTGCGAGCGCCGCGCCACTAAACAGATCTCGCGCGATCGCCCGCGATAAAACCGATGTTGCACAAGCGCCGGCCGCTTGGACGACCCGGCCAAACAGCAGGACCGGCAACTCCGTTGCAACCGCGCAAATCACACTGCCGATCAGGAAAGCCGCAAACCCAATCAGTACTGGAACTCGCCGGCCATAACGATCAGATAGCGGTCCGACAACCAACTGGCCGACGGCAAAGATTCCAAGAAAGACGGTGATCAGGTGGGTCGTCGCCGCGGTGGAGACATGGAGTGACGCTCCGATCCCCGGCAGAGAGGGTAGCAGGATATTTGTCGCCAACGTCCCCAACGCTGACAGAGCGGCCAGCACCGGTACGACTGCGGCCGGATGGGCCACAACAGTAGGGGCATCAACCACTACCGATGCTTCCGTTGTGGTTCTCACTTGATTTTCAGCCGCGGGCACAATCAGCTTTCCTCATTTTACGTGACAATCTCTCGTTTATTTCTGACGCCTGGTCCGAAAGAAGCGCTGAACGATCGTGCGCCGCGCGCATTGCACGCGCTTCACGCGCTGCGATGTGAGCGTGTCTGCTGATTGCCGTCCGTCCGGCCTGGAGAATTTCGTCGGAAAGCTGATCCCTACCTGCAGCCCGGGCCAGCACGATGGATCCCATCATTGTTGCAATTGCGCTCGTGGCAATCTGACGAGCTAGCTCTGGCGACTTATCCGGAAGTTGAAGCGCGACTACTTCGATCATGGCTTCGAGTTTGCTGGCAAATGTGCGGCGAGTTTTCTTTGTGGAACGGCCAATGTCCGCCGCTAACGCTGGCAATGCGCAGCCATGCGCTTGATCGTCGCGATGGCGGGCACTTAGATAGCCGGCGACGATACTATCGAAGCGCTTCTCGACCGGCAGCTTTGTCGCAAGCTGCTTCCAGCGGTAAGCCGTGTTATCCATTGCCGTCGCGAACGCCTCCTCGACGAGAGCGTCGCGCGAGGCAAAATGAGAATAAAAGCCCCCATGCGTAAGCCCGGCGAGCTTCATCAACGCCGCCACGCCCAGGCCATTCGCGCCCTTCCGGCGCAGCCCGCAAGACGCCCTTTCGAGGATGCGCTTCCGTGTCCGAACCTTATGGTCTTTCAAGTAACGCATGCGCATTCCTGCAGAGGGTCGAGGACGCTTTCTGAAAACCGTGAACATCTCTACTTGCAATTTCGGCTATTATAGATGATAGTCGTCATATAAAGCAATCACGTTTATGCGCCTCAAGCAGGAGTGCTGTCATGTCCATTTCCGATCCGGTCGTCATCGTCTCCGCCGCACGGTCGCCACTCGGCAGGTTCCAGGGCGAACTGTCCCCATTTAGCGCGCACAATCTCGGATCGCATGTGATCGGCGCGGCCGTGGAGCGGGCGAAACTGACACCAGATCGCATCGACGAAGTGTTCATGGGCTGCGTATTGCCCGCAGGACAGGGACAGGCCCCGGCGCGCCAGGCTGCGCGTGAAGCCAGGCTGCCGGATGCGACCGGCGCCACCACGATCAACAAGGTTTGCGGCTCCGGTATGAAAGCGACCATGCTCGCGCATGACATCCTCCAGGCCGGCTCCGCCGACATCGTGCTCTCCGGCGGCATGGAGAGCATGACCAATGCACCCTATCTGCTGGCGAAGGCACGCGGCGGCTATCGCGTCGGGCACGACCGCATCATCGATCACATGTTGATGGACGGGCTTGAAGATGCCTACGAAACCGGTCGTTCGATGGGCGACTTCGGAGAAGCCACGGCCGAGGCGTATCAATTCACCCGCGGCGATCAAGACGCCTATGCCATGGAAACTTTGAGCCGCGCCCGCAAGGCGGTCCAAGGCGGCGCCTTCAGCAAGGAAATTGTGCCAATTGCGGTGAAGGAAAAGGCTGGCGTGCGCATGGTCGAGAACGACGAACATCCGCTCAAGGTTGATCCGGCGAAGATTCCGGGCCTGAAGCCGGCATTTCGCGCCAACGGCACCATCACCCCTGCGGCGTCCTCCGCCAACGCGGACGGCGCCGCCGCCCTGATCCTGACAAGGCGCTCGCTTGCCGACCGAGACGGCCTGCCTTCACTGGCCGAGATCAAAGGACATGCTACCCACAGCCAGGAACCGCAATGGTTTACCACTGCGCCGATCCCTGCGATCCGAAAGCTGCTAGACAAGATCGGCTGGAGCGTCGGCGATGTCGATCTGTTTGAGATCAACGAGGCCTTTGCTATCGTCGCAATGGCCGCACAGCGCGATCTCGGAATTCCACGTGACAAGCTCAACATCAATGGTGGCGCTTGCGCGCTCGGCCATCCCATTGGAGCGACAGGTGCCCGCCTCATCGTTACGCTGCTGCACGCCCTGGAGGCGCAAAATCTGAAACGCGGCGTGGCGGCGCTGTGCATCGGCGGGGGCGAAGCCACCGCCATCGCGGTGGAGCGCATTGTTCATTGATTAGCCAAGCCCGGCCACGGACCCGATTTAACGTCCCACGAACGCAGGTTTTCGTTTGTCGATAAAGGCCCGCACCGCCTCCTTGTGATCGGTGGTGCGAGCCGAACGAACCATATTCTCGGCCTCCTGATCCATTGACGCCAGGAAATCGGCGCTGATCGCGTGGTCGAGGTTGTCCTTGATGCGGGCGAGCGCGATCGATGGGCCCTCAGCAAGCGACTTCGCCAGCGCAAAGGCAGTGTCACGCAACTCCACATCCGGCACCACACGGTTTAGGAGGCCCAGCGCCTCGCATCGCCGGGCGTCGATCCGTTCCGAGAGAAACATCAATTCCCGCGCGCGTGATGTTCCGACAAGTCGGGTCAGCAACCACGCGACCCCATAATCGCCGGTCAATCCTATGCGTGCATACCCTGTCGACATGATTGCGGATTCCGCGGCGATGCGCATGTCGCAGGCGAGCGCCAGGGCAAGTCCGGCGCCGGCTGCGGGCCCAGGGAGCGCGGCAAGCGTGGGTTTTCTCACCGCCACCAGCGCACCGGTCAGGGTGCGTTGCTTTGTCCGCAGGTCCGCAACTCGCTCTTCAAAAGGAATTTCTGCCTTGTTGGAATTATTGCCCATGCCTTTGACGTCGCCGCCGGCGCAGAACGCCTTGCCAGCGCCGATAATCAGCAATGCGCCGACCCCGCTATCGTCCCCGCATTGCTTGATCATCCGGCGCAGCGCCGGGGTCAACCGGTCAGACAAGGCGTTGCGCGCCTCCGGGCGGTTAAGCGTGATCAGCGCAACGCGGTCTCGAATCTCGCACAACAATTCGTCCGTGCCAGTGTCGAGTTCGATCCGATTTTCCGCCATCTCGCGGCTCCCGGTTTGATCCGGTGACGTTCGCAAACGACCGTTACCGGAGCATGTTCACGCTACTTTCAATGCCGCCCTGCTCTCGACGCCCACGAATCCGGCCAGCCGCTCCAGAATAAGCCGCTCGGCGTCCGCCATGATACGGTCGATCAACTCCTTGACGGTGGGAATGTCGTGGATCAGGCCGGCCACCATGCCGCAACTCCAGGCCCCAGCATCCATGTCGCCCTCGATCATCACCTTCGGATAGACACCCGCAACCTGATCGTGGATGTCTTCGATCTTGAGGCTTTTGCCCCTCTCACGTTCGATCTCCAGCAGACGATCGACGCCCTTGTTCTTGAGAACGCGTTCGGTATTCCTTATCGCCCGCATCACCAGCCGGGTGTCGAGTTCGCTTGCGGCGACCAGCGCCTGCTTGACGTTGTCGTGCACCGGCGCCTCCTTTGTCGCGATGAAGCGCGTTCCCATATTCATGCCGGCGGCGCCGAGCGCCAGCGTGGCCACCAGGCTACGCGCATCGGCCATGCCGCCCGATGCCACGAATGGAATCTTCAGCTCTTCTGCCGCGCGCGGCAGCAGAATCATGTTGGGCATGTCGTCTTCACCGGGAGGGCCACCGCATTCAAAGCCGTCAACGCTGACGGCATCGCAGCCGATTTGCTCCGCTTTAAGCGAATGCCGGACGGAAGTGCATTTGTGGATCACCTTAATGCCAGCGGCCTTCAGCGCGGGCATGTATTGTTCGGGGCTGCGTCCGGCC
>JBJMTO010000218.1:0-3510 GCA_045811665.1 Bradyrhizobium sp. | reverse complement strand
CACCGAATCGGGGTAATAGGACATCAGCTCGGATGTTCCCTCGAAGCTGGTGACCTTGATGCCGAACGTGAAGGCCTTGTCGTAATAGGCCTGATGGAAGCCGAGGCTCGCCTTCGGCGTGACACAGATCTTGTTGAGCGGCACGATGCCGAACACCAGCGTGCAGGCGGAGTTACAGATACCGTCGATGATGACGCGCTGACGCGTTTCCCTGATCTGCTTGTACTTGACCTTGTACTCTTCGATGTAGCCGCCGTGATCACGCGTAATGTGCAGATCGGCGCGCGCCGGTGTTGCGGCGACCATCGACAGCACCACGCATGGGATCAGGCGGTTCATGGATCGGACGGGAAACCCGGTCTCATCTTGGCGAGGCTGCGGCAAGGCCCTGGGGCCCAGTGCACGACGCGTTTGCCGGACCTTGTCATGGATTCGTTAAGCCTGCGGAAAAGGCCAAAATTTTGACAGGCGACCGCCTTTTCCGCACCCTTTCCGGGCCTTCCGGGTTAGATTGTCGGCCAGATGGCCGATCTTAGCGTCGTTTCCGGAGAAAAGACATGAGCAAGCTCGCATCGCTAGCCGCCGCCCTGATCGTGGCCGCTTCTGCAATGGCTCCGGCCACGTCCGAGGCGCGCAGCCATCATCGGCACCATCGCCACCACCATGGACTGCCCTACGCCATCAGCTTCCTGCACAATTATGGCCCCGGTCCGCTGCCGGGCACCTTTGCATTCTATGACGGCCCCTCGACCAACCACTGCTATCAGAGCTCGGCGGCCTATATCGGTCAGGACCGGCACCGCCATCCCTGCTTCTGACCGAGCCAAAGGGGGCGCCTGCCCAATCCTTGAGGCGGCGTGCCGTCGGCCGTTGAGGCGCGGCGAAGGCTGGCCTTACCAAACCAAGTCTGGTATCGGGGTCACGCGGGAAATTTGGCCCGCAATGCGCGCTCGTAGCTCAGCTGGATAGAGCATCGGATTTCGATTCCGAGGGTCGGGAGTTCGAATCTCTCCGAGCGCGCCACTTGCAGGGCCAGATTTTTTGGATCTGGCGCGAGGCCGTGATCCGCCTCTATTTGCCTTGGATCTTCAGCCCGTTGGGACCGACATTGATTTGCAGGCCATCGGGCTGCTTCTTCGTCTGGTAGAGATTGTAGCCGAGCACGGCCGCTGTGACGACCAGAGCACCGATGATCAGAAACAATACGTTGCGGCTAATAGACATTTTTTCCTGAACCACTTGGTTGACGGCGAGAAAAACCCCGCGCGTAGGGCGCGCGGGGTGCTTCGGTGCGCTGCCGGCGCACCGCTCGGATAATGCAGTTTGAGGGAACTGGTTCCCTCGAGGCGCGCACCGCACTGCAAAGGACTGAAGCCGTGCCTGGTCAACCAGCCGGCGGACCGGCTTGCCGGCCCCGTGCCAGCGTGTCGGACGGCGCTTCGTGGAAGGTCGCGCGGTAAGCTGCGGCAAACTCCCCCAAATGGTGAAAGCCTTGGGCGCGCGCGCATGTGGCGACGGTGGCGCCGCTGCCCTTGAGAAGGCGAGACCGGGTCGCCCACAATTTTTTCAGGCGAATGTACTGGTGCAGGCTCATGCCACGCACCTTGCTGACGGCGCCGCCGAGCGTCCGGATCGAGACGCCAAACTCACCGGCGAGATCGGCGGTATAGATCGGGGCAGTCGGATGTGCTGCGACGTAATCGTCGATCCGCTGCACGAGTTTGATCGACCGCTCGCCCTGGATGGAGGCACTCCGGTCTGAGAGCGAATCGATGCGAAACAGATCGTCGAGCGCGAGCAGCAGGCCTTCCTGGAGATGGGCGGCGACCTCGGTCGTTTCGAACAGGGCCGGCTGCACCGACGCGGTTCGCAGAATGTCGAGCAGGAGCTGCCGTGCGTGGAGCAAAGCGGGGCGGTTTGCGCCATACGCCCGCAAATCGTCCGCCTGATCGAACCAGCCCCTGTCACTCAGACCGGGTGAGAAGATGATCATCGCATGATGATTGGTCCGGCGCTCGACGAAATGGCATTCATCGCTGCCGCGGAGCGCGACAAAGAAACGCGCGTCCAGATCCATGCCCTTGGAATTGACCTGAAGGTCGTCCGTCATGGGCAGGATCACCATCCCGCCGGGCATCCGATAGGCGCCGTCGAGGATGCGCGCGAACGAGCGCATCATGACGATGCGGCAGCCGGGCAGGGAGACGAGAGCGCGAGCCGCCGCGAAATTCCGGACGTCGAGCGGAATGCTTCTCGCATCCTCCATCGACTCGATCGGCCGAAACGCATCGACGTCGGCAAAGCCGATCAATTGAAGCGCGGACGAGGGGGCGAGGGCGTCGAACAACATGCGTGTGGCCGGCTGCCGCAATGTGACAATGAAATGAATGTCAGTACATCGCAATCAATGGCGAAACATCGCGTTTCAGTAAACCGGATTCCGGGCCGTAGTATTGCGGACATCAAGGCATGAAGTTTGGCGGATCGACGTCGTCGTCAACGGTCTCGAGTCATCGGCTGGCCGGAGGCGAGGTCGATGAAATGCAGCCGCGTGCAGGCGGGACAGGCGAAGGAGGCAAAGCTCTGTGCCTCCTGTCTCTGTTGCTTCTCCAGATGTGTCTGCACATTCATGCCCGTCTGGGGACATCGAAAAACGATCAAATCGACCATCGTCGGAGAATGACGGCGTGGCGGATTTCGTCTTTGATCTAGATCAGTTTTGGAATGACTCCAGACCAACATCGTTGATCTCGCAAAAGCGAAGGGGCCCCGGAGGGCCCCTTTAGAATCACCAGCGGCGATAACGTGGTCCGTAGTAGCGCGGGCCACCATAATAGCGCGGCGCATATCGGGGACCGTAATAAGGGGCCGGCGCGCCGTAGTATCCATAGTAGTTCGGGCGCCAGAAACAGCGTCCCCAAGCGTCACAGACCATGCGGACCTGCTCGACGTCGGAAACCTGCGGCGTCGCAGGAGCATGCGCGATGGGCATGGCGAACGCCGCCGGTGATGCGACCAACGCACCCAACAGGGACGCGGCGACGAGGCCAATTCTAAGCTTCATGATGTCTTTCTCCGCTTACGCAAACAGGGATATCGAAGTTTGTTCTGATCAAATTGTGGCGGGACCGAAATGTAATGCTGATGAACAGGTCTTCAGCCAGCCCGCCGCAGGCCTGACCTTTAGCTCCGCCAGACTATCCCAGGTTCACACTCTTGACCAATGCTGTGCTTGCGTTGCGCTCCGCAGAACACCGCCGCCATCCTTGATCCCGCGCAATTCATCGGTGCAGCTACGTCCCTAAGCTTGGCGTCGTGCCAGCCTTTCGAGCATGTCGAAGAGCTGGCCCGCGAGGTCGCATTGGAGCTGTGCAATGACAAAATGAGAATCGACAAGGATGACTGGCTGGTCGTGTGCGACGGGTGCAAGGCGCTCATTCCGGAAAACCTCGGCGACGAGATGCTCCCAAACATCCGCACCAGGGAGGTGCACGAGCAGCCCAATCCCTC
>JBJMTO010000217.1:0-7474 GCA_045811665.1 Bradyrhizobium sp. | reverse complement strand
GCCCTGGTTCACATAATAGTACTGATGCAGGCGGGGAGCGGAATGGTACTGAAGCACGGGATCGGGCAGCCGGTCGTAGCCCCAACCGCCGCAGCCGATGGTGCAGACGGGCGCAACATACACCGCGGGCGCGCAGGCTTGGCCGAAGCCACACGCCAGCGTAGGCGCAGCGCTCGCGCTCACTATTGCGATTGCGGCTACCATTTTTGAAATCGTCTGTCGCATTACTCTCTCCTGTAAAATTCGTTCGTGCCGGTATTGCTATCGAGGAATATTTCCGGGGCGTGGATTTCTTGACGTGGGAGGGCTCGAAAACTCTCGGAGCAGACTGCCATCTCCACCCTGCGGCGCGAGGATGACCGGCGGCGGATAAAAGGGCACCTCCGGCTGCACTGCCTGCGGGCTGGATTGCGCCGACCACGACTGATGGTAGCTCTCGGCCGGCTGCGGCAACATCCGGCTTGCCGGTGGTTCGATTTCCATTCGCCCGTAGCCTGGCTGGTGGCCGGCGCTCGGATAATAGTGACCGACATTCGGGGTGGGATCGACGTAGCGGCCGCCGTAAACAGTCGGCGTCACATGCACGCGTCGGGCAAGGCCCCAGTCTCCTTCGATCACAGCGTAGGAAACGTCGATGCCATTAATGATGATGGGCACGCCGGGGCGGCCAGGAATGACCAGAACGGGAGCGCCGCTGTCGGCCAAGGACGCAGCCGTCATTCCGATCAAGATGCCAAGGCTCAGGCAAATGCGCATTTATACGGCTCCCCAATGCTCAACATAGTCTAGCGGAGCGGGCCGGCCGAACGGTTAAACGGCGGGTCCCATCTACCGGTAAGCCTAACAGCTCAGGATTTACGGTTGCTCAACTGCGGGCGGTCGCGATCAGAAATCGTTAACGCGGCGGGTTTGCTAGCCGATGGCCGCAGCTACCGTCCTGAGACCGATCAGGATGGTAATCACGCCTACGGCACCCTGCAGGCCGCTATTGGCCCACGTTAGCCAGCGCGCCGAGGCCGCGAGCGGCACGGCGATCACCGCCGACAGCGCGCCCATTCCCACCATCGAGCCGATCCCGAACAACGCGACATAGCCGAGCCCGGCCGCCGCGCTCGGGGCCTGTGAGGCCGCAAGAACCAACAGCGCGGCCGACCCAGCCATGCCGTGCATCAACCCGACGAACAGCGTGCGCCATCGAAAGCCGTGCAAATGTTCGTGCGACGCGCGTGCATGCGAGCGGGCATCACCGGCATGGCTGTGAGCATGGAAGTGCATCGTGCCTCCGCCGTGCGCATGAGCGTGAAAATGCACGCGATCGCGCCACAGCCGCCACAGCACGTGCCCGCCCAGGCCAACCAGCATCAGGCCAACGGCGGTATCGATGGGCTGGGAGACATTCTCGGGGATCGCCTGCCCGAGCAGCACCGCGAAGCCGGAGAATGCGAACAATGTGAGGGTGTGGCCGAGACCCCAGGTGAGGCCGTGCTTGACGATGTCCCCGAAATGGGTGCGGCGCGCGGCGATGCTGGACACCGCGGCGATGTGGTCGGCCTCAAGCGCGTGCTGCATGCCCAGCAAAAACCCGAGCCCGGCAATTCCGAACATTCTTGCCCCCTGCTCCCAGAACGCCATCGTTGCCAGCAGCGAGCGCAACAATCAACCGAATCCGGGGCGGACGTGGCCTCACGGAGCGGTGTGGGGCGCCTGCCCCACTTCACTCGCCCGGCGCGACCAACCACAGTTGACCGGTCGCGCACCGCTTCGATGAAGACCATGGAACTTTAGCCGAGTGGAACCATTGATCGCACTGGAGGACGCCATGGCAAATGAAAAAATCACACAAGACAATTCACAACCGAAAAAACCGATCGTCGATCAGATGACCGATCTAGCCGCGCTGGCCGCCGGGACCCTGGCAGCAACAGCAGTCCGCTCTGCAGCCCGACGTGCAAAAAAGGCTGTAGCCAAACGCATCCCGGCTTCGGTCAAGACCGCAACGAGGAGCATTACTGACGCGAAGAAAACGAACAAGCGCGGCAAGAAAACAGCTTCCTCACGGAGCGTGAAAAACACGGCGACGAAAAAAGCCGCTGCGACGAAAAAAGCTGCGAAGAAGACCACCAAGGGATCTTCGAAGAAAAGAAGCAAGTCGAAGCGCTAGCACCTCGGCCGCTGCTCGCGCCGTCAATATCCCTGATACCGCGAGCGCGGGTGGCGCCTCCTGCAAGTTAGCCATCCCGCTCGCCGGAGCCGTTCGTGGGTAAGCAAAACGGCGAACGTAGGCAACGCACCAAGGTTAGAGCGACCCTGGAAACAAGCGGGCAAGTCCCCCTGGTAATCCGCTCGTCGCCCAGCCTGGACCGTGATCCCCGCGGGTTCACTTGTTGACGGCCGACCATGAGGGGCCATAAACAGGCGCGCCGTTGGTACAAAAATGCTAGCAGCAACCTACCTGAAAGCTCGCTTCGCATAACGAAGCAGTCCAACTGGATGCCGGTTTAGCTCAGCGGTAGAGCAGCGGTTTTGTAAACCGAAGGTCGGGAGTTCAATCCTCTCAACCGGCACCACCTCAAAGCCGAAGGTCCCGGTACCCACCTGACCGCTTCACGGCTTTGGCGTGCCTGTATTCATAAGTTGGGATACCGCGGTTACAAGCTGCGCTGGTGCAAAGGGCTTTTGCACGAGGATGCTGCCAGGGACGCCTTTGGAAGGCCAGTCGGCGCCGCTCGCGCCACTGATATAGATTACTGGCAAATCAGGATTGATTTCTCGGGCGTGCCGGGCGACTTCCCACCCATCCATCCTGCCCCGCAAATTGATGTCCGTAACCAGCGCCTGGTATTGGTCCTTGTCAGCTCGGAGCAAGGTAACAGCCTCTTCGCCCGAGGGAGCAATCGCCGGATCGAACCCGGCGTCGCTCAGCGCCTCTTCGATGATGGCCTGGATTCCGTCCTCGTCTTCGGTGACGAGGATCGCCGGCACTTGCTGATTCAACGGCCAACACTCCCTGACCCCAGGGCCAGATAAGTTACGAAGTGAACATTGGTTCCGTAGAAATCATTGGATTTTCTACGCCGGCCGCTACCACGACCCCGTAGGCGAGGTTCACTGGCGCCGCTCTTAAAGCCGGGTTGTATCACGCCAATCGACCGACTGCCCGTTCGGAGGATTCAGCGGCAACAATTGTCGGCGCGCGCGTGGGTGCGCCGCCTTTTATTGTAAATGCGGCTTGAAATGCAAAAGGCCGCCAAGTGGGCGGCCTTCGTGCTTCACACGTAAACTTCTTTTAGGAACTTCCGCGGCCGCCCCAGCCGCCACTCTTGTGAATACCACCGCTTTTGTGAATGCCCCCGCTCCTGTGAATGCCGCCACTTCTGCGGATTGCGCCACCGCCACCGGAGTGAGCGATCGCCGAACTATGCAGCGACGTGGAGAGGAGCATCGTGATCGCCGGAGGAGTGACGAGCGCGAACCTCCCGCAGGAGGCCAGAAATTTACGACGATCTTCGTTGGCTTGGCTTTCGGGGGTTTGATTAAGTTCCGCCATGGCGCGCCTTCCATTTAATTTTTAAATGCCCAGCCCAACTCACCATAACCCGCCTCCGTTCCGAATTAAATAGAAATGCGCTACATTCCTAACTTTCGATAGTAACGGTGGTGGGGTGTCCGATCTCCCCCTACGTGGGACGCCTAAGTTCGCTCGATAACCAGCCCTTGCACTGGTCAATGGGGTCGGTGGGAGTGCGTTCGACCTGAACATGGTCGCATTTGGGGCACTGGAATGACCTCGACTCGCCATCGCGGCCATATGGCTCGATACGCGCCAGCATCATCCGCGTGCCGCACCGCTCGCACACCGGCCGATCCGCGCCGCCGGCAACGTGGAAAGGTTCCACAGCATCCTCCGATGCAAAAAGCGAAGCTAAGTTCGTAAAGCTGACCGGCCGAAGCGTCTGTATACTTTTATACGGAACGATTTCGCTGCTGCCGCGTGATGTATCCAGGTCACATTACTGCAGGGAGCAGTGAGTTGAACGGCAGACAATTAAATATCCGGTCGGACAGCGTAATGGGCCATCTCTCCCTGGGGCTTGCCGTTACGTGCTTGTACACCTTGATTGCGATGGGCCTGATTGTCGCTTTTCTGTGAGGCGCAACTTGGCTCGCGAGCTCTTGCTCCGCGCCCCGCGCGAAGTTCCCTCTTCTTTGGGGTGGTCGCTGGCCGGCCTAAGGCGCAGGAACACGTACCGGTAGGACGGCGTTAGTTCCGCAGAGTGGCCATTTTGCCCCCACTCGCGATGCCGTCCATCTGGAGAAAACATGAAAATTTCGTGGATCGTCCTGGTTGGCACCTTGATGAGTTCGGCAAGTTTCGCCCAACAGCCCGTTAGCGGGACCGTTACCGAGGTCGACCGCATCAATCGTACCGTAGCTATCAGACCGATCCAAAGCGGCACCAGCGGAGCGGCTCCGGCGGCGCCCGAGCAGTTCAAAGTACAAGGCGGGTTGTCCTTGGAGACCGTACATGCCGGTGACAGGGTCACTGTTTCCGTAACGGAGACCGGCGGAGTTAAAACGATCACCAAGGTGGACAAGCCCTGAAGCGCCGCAACGCTGCCGGCAGCCCCACCAGATCATTTACGATCGACGAACTGCTCCCAAACTTCCGCCTGCGACGAAGCGACAATTTTCCGTTCTTCTTCCAATTCCGCGACGCGCTTCGCGGCCGATCCCATGGCGTGGGCGGCGAGATTGTATCGGTCCACCGTGCGCTGAAACGGGAATATGAATTGACCGTTGACGACCTTGTAGGCGCTGAATTCCCGGATGAGAATCCCGACATAGCTTGCGTAGGCTCGATAGTAATCGGCCCGTGCGCCCGTCAGCTCCGAAGCAAGACTGATCATTTTCGCGTGCCGGTTGTCGAGCCGCTCCAAAAATTTGCTCACCGTGTCTTTTTCCATGTGCTGCGATCGCGCAAAATTTTCCACGGCGTTGCGCTCGGTTTTCAGCAGAGCAACGTAACGCGGCACGAACCCGTTGGCGTTGGCTTCTGCGGTTTTCAGATCGCGCTCAAGCGCCTCCAGATCAGTGCGGCTCGCTGTACGCAGATCGGGAGACTTCGCAATTGACGGCGGCTCGACTTCGGCCGACATCGTATCAGCCGCAATGCCGGTTTCGCCCGCAGCTTTGGCCGCAGCCGCTATAGTCTGCAAAATCTTGTTGGCAGGACGTTTCCTGAGCGCCTGGTCGAACTGGTTTGAATCGGCGACGCCCTGCAATAGCGTCTGACTTTCGCGAACGGCGACGCTCTCCTGAAGCTTGCGAAGGTCGGCCATGAAATAGGCTCCGACCGACATGGCAACGATGAAAACGACGAGAAAGAAGAAGGCGATGCGTACGCGCGTGGTCCCATTGCGATCCAAAGGTGTTTCCACAGTTTGGGCCTCGTCAGCAGCGCAACTTACCCGGCTTCGCCGCTCTTGGCGACATCGGCCGAACGAAAACGCGTGTTCATGACGTCATCAGCGTCGTCGGCGAGGCTGCTTTTTGCCCGACATCCACTTCGCGAATCGAGCTTTGGAGCCGAAATTCTGTGACGCCCTCGCAACAGTGCGCGCTGTTCCGGCAGAGGAACAGATATTCGACTCCACAATCGGGCGACGTCGCGGTTAGCTTACCCATCCCGGGGCTGACTAAATTTCAACCCGAAGCAATTTTTGAGCCCGGTAGGCCGCTGGACATTGCCCAGCGGCCTTTTTACTTCGGCCGCCGTTGCCACGATACGTCCACGGCCGCGTGGCTGCCTCCTCACTTATGTCGTTTTCCGGACTTAGTAAGCTCGTCGCCGATGGATCAGCAGTTGGTCGGGCGAACTTCCATTAAATTCCGGAGACCAGATGAAGAGCTTGGCACTGACCTTGATCACGTCCGCACAACTGTTCGTTTTACCGGCAGCCGCCAAAACACCGTACGACGGCACATGGCAAGTCGCGGTACATACCAAAGCGGGAAGTTGCGAATCGGTAGCGCACTATCGATTGACGGTGCAGGACGGAAAGGTGTTCGGGCCGGGTGAGGTTTCCGGACACGTCAGGGATGACGGGTACGTGCGAGTGTCCATCAACGGTTCGTACGCCAATGGTCAGCTCGAGAGTAGAAGCGGGTCCGGCAGATGGAACGCAGCATCCGCAGGGATGCCGTGCAGCGGCAAGTGGAAAGCGGTCCGGGACTAGACTCCCAAAATCCAACAAGCCTGTCCTGACGCTCAGGTCCGACGGGCCTACAACAACGAGCAAACCAGCATCAAATTGGCGGCGCAGGCCGCCAGCAACCCGATCGCCAGCACCGCATGCACCCGCTCGCCTGTTGTTTTGAAGCTGGTTTCAATCACGACGGAAACATCCGGCGATTCGGCCTTGGGAGTCTCGGCCATTATTTTCGGCTGGATTCAGGAGTCGTTTACGACTCAGGCATTGTCCGAAGTCGGCGTCGCGCCGTCCTCAACTGCGCGTGAGCCGATCATGGGCCGGCTGAAACTCAGGCTCGCCAAGCGCGTTGTGGTGCTTTGGGGAGCTGCCGATGCCCTACGCTCTATTCAGCAAAGAGGACAAGCTGAGCAAGGCCTATCCAACCGAAGCTGACGTATGGAAGCACGCTTGCAAGAGCGGCTTGGTCGTAGACGTCCTCGTCGAGGCGGACGAGTCAGGTTCGCGGCCGATACTGGAGAATGACTATGAGATCAGGCCGTGCCGGCCGGATCCGCAGGAAGATCCAGCCAAAAACCAGGCCGAGGCCGAGGCCGACGAAGAACAGGATTTCCAGCTGAGTCCCCAAGCCGGTTCGTCCGCAGGCGCGTGCTAAGGCACCGCCGTTGCCAGCGACGCCTGATCGCCGGCTAGCGCCACGCATGCTTTCTTGCGATGCAAGCCTCTGATGGCGCCGGTCACCTTGAGCACCTTCCCTACCGGACAGGAAGCAGTTTGAACGTACACTCTTTCGTACGGCGCAAGCACGAGTGGCTCCGATCGGAGGACGGTTTGGGCAAGGCAGGGCATAGTAAGCACGCAAAGAATCAAACCTGAAAACGGGGTACGCATGTTCTTGTCCACTAAGCCGGCCAGCGCATAATAGCGGATTACGGGCACAGTTCCCTCGCGCCGCGAAAATATTTTCGCGTCGGCCGCTTGGCGAGCGTTTTGCTCAGCCGGCCCACTCACATGACGCAAAAGGCCGGCGCAAGGCGGGCCTTTATTGATCTGATCTGACCGGGCTCAGTAGCGCGGCGCCGGGGGGCCGCCCCAACCGAAGCGATAGTTGATGCCGACCTTGGCGGTATGCTCGTCATCTCGGATCCGGGCGCCGACGATCGGGGCTGGTCCGCTGACGAAGGTCGTGCTGCCGAAATCATAATACTGGTATTCCGCCTTGGCCGACCAGTTCGGCGCGAACATGTATTCCAGGCCCGCGCCCA
>JBJMTO010000216.1:0-12946 GCA_045811665.1 Bradyrhizobium sp. | reverse complement strand
GTTTGATGCACCCGCAGTCTCGCGTGCAAAATGGGTAGAGAGCACACGAGCATAGTCACCACAGGTTCACCGGACTGACCCGGCATTCCCGCACGCAATGGTTTTAACGGGTTCCTTCGTGATCTCCTCGGTGATCGGGCTGTTTGTCACCGTCATCTGCGTGTCGAAACACAGACTTGACGCCAGCGTCGAGGCGTCAGGACCACACGACTTTGCCGTCCGCCTCACGTGCTGTTCGTCAGCAGCGCCATCGGCGTCCATTGCATCCCGCCCCGCGTCCGTGACGATCGCGATACGCCCCTTTGGTGGAACGAGACGGCGCGACTAGTGGGGTGATTTGCGTCGGGAAGAAACCGAAATATTTTTCCAATCGGGGCTGGACAGACAAATCACTGATTTGCATGTCCGTCGCAATTCACAGTCCGCGTGGCGTAATACCATGCCTGGGGATGAGTGAGCGAAACACAATGCAACAGAAAGTGTTCGCCACTTACGGTTGTGGCACTCACCCCGTCGTCAATCACGTACTAGACATGTGGACCTTCAAACTTCCGGCGAATCAAAACGATGAGTGCATTAATCTTCGACTTCGATGGTGTCATCGCTGACAGCGAGGCGATTGCCAATATCGTTCTGGCCGAAGTTGTCAGCGATTTAGGCTACCCCACCACACTCGACCAAGCACTAACTCGCTACTCCGGCCGGAGATGGGATGATGCAATGGCCGAGATTGAAGCGGCCGTTGGAAAGCCTTTGCCTTCAGATTTTTCCAGCGAACTGAAACGTGCGACGTTGGACAGGTTTCGGACGGACTTGAAAGAAGTGAGTGGGGCCGAAAATTTCGTCAAGCGCTTTTCCCACATTCCACAATGCATTGCATCCTCCAGTTCGCTTGATCGTCTTCAATTGTGCCTGTCGATCTTGAGATTAGAAGCTAATTTCGCCACTCGCGTTTTCAGTGCCGATATGGTGGAGAGAGGAAAACCTCATCCCGACATCTTTCTGTTTGCCGCACAGAAATTGAACGTGAGCCCGAGCGAATGTCTCGTGATCGAGGACAGTGCAAGCGGCATCAAGGCAGCGGTAGCAGCGGGAATGACCGCAATTGGACTGTGCGCCGCCAGCCATATTCGTGAAGGTCACGATGTAACACTACGCGAGTCGGGAGCTGCGCATCTGGCGAAGTCATGGTTGGACGCTGAGCAGATCGCGCTTGATTTTTTCGAGGCCAGACGAAAATTCAGTTGAACGACGCCCGATTGCGGAAGACTTGCGCCCGCTCAGATCGTGCCGAAAACACGGTCACCGCGCGGAGCGCGAGCAACTGCTGCCCGAGATCATTGCCTGACTTGCACTACGAACGTCCCCGGCTCATCCGACTTCCGGTAGCCGGTCGAGAAGCTTGTCCAGCGTGATAGGATAGTCGCGGACCCGCACGCCGGTGGCGTTGTAGACGGCGTTGGCCACCGCCGCGCCTACGCCGCAGATGCCGAGTTCGGCAACGCCCTTGGCCTTCATCGGCGAGGAGATCGGATCGGTCTCGTCGAGGAAGATCACGTCCTGGTGCGGAATATCGGCGTGGACTGGAACTTCGTAAGTGGCGAGATCATGGTTGACGAAAAAGCCAAAGCGCTTGTCGACCGCGAGTTCCTCCATCAACGCCGCGCCGACCCCCATCGTCATGGCCCCGATTACCTGGCTGCGCGCGGATTTCGGATTGAGGATGCGCCCGGCCGCACACACCGCGAGCATGCGGCGGACGCGCGTCTCACCGGTCGCGGCATCGACGCCGACTTCAACGAAATGCGCGCCGAACGTCGATTGCTGGTACTTCTTGTCGAGGTCACCGAATTCTATGCCGTCCTCGGCTTCGATGCCGTCGTCGCCCGCTGCATCAGTCAGGGCTTGGCTGCGGTTGCCCGACCGGACCTCCCCGTCAGCGAAAACCGCTTCAGTGGAATTGACTCCGAGTTTCTGCGCCACCGCCTCGCGCAGCTTCACGCAGGCCGCATAGACCCCGGCCGTCGAGCAGTTGCCGCCCCATTGTCCGCCAGAGCCGGATGAGACGGGAAAGCTGGAATCCCCGAGCCGCACCAGCACCCGCTCCAGCGGCACGCCCATCATCTCGGCCGCGGTTTGGGCGATGATCGTATAGCTGCCGGTGCCGATGTCGGTCATGTCGGTCTCGACCGTCACGATTCCGCGCTTGTCGAGGCGGACACGCGCCGCCGACGTGGTGACCTGGTTGTTGCGGAAGGCAGCCGCCACGCCCATGCCGACCAGCCAACGTCCCTCGCGGATCTGCGCAGGCTGCGCCTGGCGCTTGTTCCAGCCGAACCGCTCGGCGCCGAGCCGCAAGCACTCCACCAGCTGCCGTTGCGAGAAGGGACGATGGGCATTCTCGCCCTCCGGCTGGCGATTGTTGAGCGACTGAGGATCCTGCGAAGGCGCCCGGCTTGGATTGTCGGGGACGACCTGCGTGTCGTTGAGGATACGGAATTCGACCGGATCAAGCCGCAGCTTCTCGGCCATCTCGTCCATTGCGATCTCCAGCGCCATCATGCCCGGGGCCTCACCGGGTGCGCGCATGGCGTTGCCCTCCGGCAGATCGAGCACCACCAGACGGGTGGCGGTCAGCCGGTTTGCGCCGGCATACAGCAAGCGCGTTTGTTGTACTGCTGCCTCCGGCCTCCCCTCGGGCAAGTCCCCGGACCAGCTTTCATGACCGATTGCCGTGATCCTGCCATCCCTGGTCGCACCGAGGCGGATGCGCTGGATCGTCGCGGGCCGATGCGTGGTGTTGTTGAAAACCATCGCGCGCGGCAGCGCGACCTTGACCGGCCGTCCAGCCGCACGCGCGCCGATCGCAGCGAGCAACGCGTCGGCGCGGATGAACAGCTTGCCGCCGAAGCCGCCACCGATGAAAGGCGAGATCAGTCGAACATTCTCTTTGTCGATGCCGAGCGTCTTCGCCAGGTCTGCTGCGCCCCACGCGATCATCTGGTTCGAGGTCCAGAGCGTCAGCTTGTCGCCATCCCAGCGGGCAATCGACGCAGGCGGCTCCATCATCGCATGCGACTCATCCGGCGTTCTGTAAGTCGCATCGAGTTGGACGGGCGCCGCGGCGAAGGCGCCGGCCAGATCGCCTACGGCGGTATCCGCCGGGGCGCCATACATCGGCGCGGGCTTCGCCGTCTCTTTCGCCGCTTCGAGGTCGAAGGCGCCCCGTGCTGGAGCGTACTCGACGCGCACCAACTGCGCGGCGGACCGCGCCTGCTCGAACGTCTCCGCAATCACCACAGCAATCGCCTGATGATAATGGTCGATCTCGGGCCCGCCGAGCAATTTCGCGGTGTTCCGACTGCCTTTGCCGAGGTCGCCGGCATTTTCCGCCGTGACAATCGCAAGCACGCCTGACGCTGCCTTGGCCCGCGTGAGGTCGATGGAGACAATTCTGCCCTTGGCGATGGCGGAAGGGACCGGCGCGCCATAAGCGTGATTGGGAACGGCGTCGTGCCATTCATACGCGTAGGGTGCGGTGCCCGTTGTCTTTAGCGGCCCATCGATACGATCGGTCGGCTTACCGATCACCTTCAACTGATCGATCGGGTTGGTGCCCGCGGGTGTGTCGAATTTCATGCGCTAGCCCTTTGCTTCAGCGAGCACCGCTGCGACGGTTCGCTCCACCAGCGGCAGCTTGAATGCGTTGTCGTGCGTGGTTCTGGCGTTCGCGAGCAGCTGCTCGGTAACGGACTTGCTGCCCCGCGGCATCTCGGCCTCGGCAGCCTCTACGCGCCAGGGTTTGTGGGCGACGCCGCCCAAGGCCACGCGGCCGCTGCCGTCACGCTGCACGATCGCAGCGACGGAGATCAGGGCAAAGGCAAAGGAGGCTCGGTCGCGCACCTTTCGGTACACCTGCACACCACCGACGGGCTTGGGCAGCGTCACCGAAATGATGAGTTCACCGCGTTGGAGCACGTTCTCCTGGTCCGGCGTGTCCCCGGGCAACCGGTGAAATTCCGCAAGCGGGATGCTTCGCACCGAGCCGTCCGGGCGAACAGTTTCCACTGTGGCATCGAGCGCGCGCATCGCGACTGCCATGTCGCTGGGATGGGTCGCTATGCATGCATCGCTCACGCCAACCACGGCGTGATGCCGGCTGAACCCACCGATGGCTCCGCAACCGCTGCCGGGTGTGCGTTTGTTGCAGGGCTGATTGGTGTCGTAGAAGTAGGGACAGCGCGTACGCTGTAGCAGATTGCCAGCCGTCGTTGCCTGATTGCGCAACTGTCCCGTAGCGCCGGCGAGCAGCGCGCGCGCGAGCAGGCCATAGTCACGGCGCACCCGCGCATCAGCGGCGAGATCGGTGTTGCGCACCAGCGCGCCGATCCGCAAGCCTCCGTCCGGAGTGGTTTCGATCTTGTCGAGCGCGAGCGCATTCACATCGATCAGATGGTTCGGCGTTTCGATCTGCAGCTTCATCAAATCCAGCAGATTTGTACCGCCGGCGATGAACTTGGCTCCGTCGACGCGCGCCGCCGCCGCGGCAGCTTGTGCGGGCGACTGCGCCCGCTCGTACGTGAACGGTTTCATGCCGGCCTCCCCGCGACCTCGGTGATCGCATCGACGATGTTCGAGTAAGCGCCGCAGCGACAGATGTTGCCGCTCATCCGCTCGCGCAGTTCGGCAGCGGTGAGCTGCGGTTGGGCCGTCAAGTCTTCGGTCACATGGCTCGGAATGCCGGCCTTGACCTCCTCCAGCACCGCTACCGCCGAGCAGATTTGACCGGGCGTGCAGTAACCGCATTGATAGCCATCATGCCTCACGAACGCGGCCTGCATCGGATGCAGGTTCGCAGGCGTGCCCAGTCCCTCGATCGTGATAATAGAGTTGCCTTCATGCATCACTGCCAGAGTGAGACATGAGGTGATCCTTCGGCCATCGGCAATCACCGTACACGCGCCGCATTGGCCCTGATCGCAACCTTTTTTCGAGCCGGTAAAACCCAAATGCTCACGCAGCGCGTCCAGCAGCGTCGTTCGCGTATCGAGCTCAAGTTCTCGCGCAACGCCGTTCACGCTGAAAGAGACCTTCGACATGGATGGCGCTTCGAGCGCCGCGGCGCGGGCATTTTCCGGAGCGCCTTCGGCTTCCGCACGCGACGGTGCTGCGCCCATCGTCGCGGATGCGGCTGTTCCGATCAACAGCTCACGCCGCGACATTTCGAATTCGTTGGAATTTTGCATGATGTCGCACCAGTCCTTTCCTGAGCAGCCGTGTGAAAGAGCCGGCGAAGCGCGAAGGTTCCTGGGGCGCGTGATCACACTTCCATTTCGATGCGAATGGGAACCAACTATGCAGGTGATACCGGCCAAGCGGGTGTCCAGATGCCCTTCCACCGCTGGTTCGCAAGGTGAGATCCGGCGCTTACGCGCGAGACGGCCAGCGTTTCCATGCTATGCAGTGCGCGCAATCACATCGGCGACTCACCGCTTCATGGCCAAATCCGCGCTCTCCTTTGTCTGCCAAAATTGCGGCTCGGCGTACAATCGCTGGCAGGGCAAATGCGAGGCGTGCAGCGAGTGGAATACGCTGGTTGAAGAAGACGTGACCGGCGCCACAACGATGCCGGTTTCGATTCGCAGCAAGCGCAAGGGCCGGCTGTTCGCGCTGGAAAGCCTGACCGGCAAGAGCCAGGACGCCCCACGCCTGCCCTCTGGAATGGCCGAGCTTGACCGCGTCACCGGCGGCGGCTTTGTGCGCGGCTCGGTGCTGCTGGTCGGCGGCGATCCCGGAATCGGCAAATCGACGCTTTTGACCCAGGCGACGAGCCTGCTCGCCCGGGCCGGCCATCGGGCGGTGTACATCTCCGGTGAAGAGGCGGTGGCCCAGGTGCGGCTGCGCGCGGAGCGTCTGGGTCTTGCCGACGCCCCGGTGCAACTGGCGGCCGAAACTTCCGTCGAGGATATCGTATCGACGCTATCCGAAGGAACGGTGCCGCGCCTGATCGTGATCGATTCGATCCAGACCATGTGGACCGACACCGTCGAGTCCGCGCCCGGCACGGTGACGCAGGTGCGCGCATCGGCGCAGGCGCTGATCAGATTTGCCAAGAAGACCGGCGCCGCCATCATCCTGGTCGGACACGTCACCAAGGACGGGCAGATCGCGGGGCCGCGCGTCGTCGAGCACATGGTCGATGCGGTGTTGTCGTTCGAGGGCGAAGGCTCGCAGCAGTTCCGCATCCTGCGCGCGGTGAAGAACCGTTTCGGGCCGACCGATGAGATCGGCGTGTTCGAGATGACGGGCCTGGGCCTGCGCGAAGTCTCCAATCCGTCCGAACTGTTCCTGTCCGAGCGCGATCTGGGCAGCCCCGGCACGGCGGTGTTCGCGGGGATCGAAGGCACCCGCCCGGTGCTGGTGGAACTGCAGGCCCTGGTCGCCCCGACCTCGCTCGGCACGCCGCGCCGCGCCGTGGTGGGCTGGGACCCGAGCCGGCTCTCGATGGTGTTGGCGGTGCTGGAGGCCCATTGCGGCGTGAAACTGTCCGGCCACGACGTATATCTGAACGTCGCCGGCGGACTGCGAATTCAGGAACCCGCGGCGGACCTTGCGGCGGCGGCCGCGCTGGTGTCCTCGCTGGTGAATGCGCCGCTGCCCACCGATGCAGTCTATTTCGGGGAAATTTCGCTGTCAGGCGCGGTGCGGCCGGTCGCGCAGACCTCCGCCCGTCTGAAGGAGGCCGCCAAGCTCGGCTTCGGACGGGCCGTGCTGCCGGAGGCGGCTCGCGGGGAAATCGGCGGCGACGCGGGCCTGACGCTCAATACCGTCGGTGGATTGACCAGCCTGGTTGCCGATATCGCCGCGCGCGGCACGCCGCGCGTCGACCGGGAGGGAAATCGCGAACCAAACCGGGACATTACGGGGTCGGAGAAAAATGCCACACCTGCGAGATTCCGCCGCGGAGAAGGCTAGGCGCACGTGACCTTGGCCGCCCTCGCCGCTATACCACCCTCGCGCGCAGGCATGACTTTTGACGGCCTTGCGGCAGGGGGCAGATGAGCCTCATTTGGGACGGACCGACACGCCGATTCGCGGTTTATACCTACGGGCGGACCTGACTAGCCGATGCCGATAACGATACTCGATCTCGTCCTGCTCGCCGTGATGCTCATTTCCGGCCTGCTCGCGATGGTACGCGGCTTCATGCGCGAGATTCTGTCCATTGCGGCCTGGGCAGCGGCCGCGCTGGTCACACTCTATTCCTTCTCGAAACTGCTGCCGACCGCCAAGACCTATTTCAACAACGACACGATCGCCAGCGTGGTGGTCGTGGCGGGCACGTTTGTCGGCACCCTCATCGTGGTGTCGATCGTGACGGTGCGGATTTCCGACATGATCCTGGATTCCCGGATCGGCGCGCTCGACCGGACGCTGGGCTTCCTGTTCGGGCTGGCCCGGGGGCTGCTGATCGTGGTGGTCGCCTTCCTGTTCTTCAGCTGGCTGGTCCCGGACAAGCAGCGGCCCGACTGGGTAACCGGGGCCAAGTCCCGGGTGGTGCTGCAGGGAACCGGCGATTGGCTGATGTCGCTCTTGCCGGAAGACCCGGAAAACACCATTTTAAAGAGATTCAAGAAGAATAAACCAGACGATGAGCAGACTGACACCGATCCGGCGTCCCCGGCATCAGGTGATGGCTACACCAAGCCTGCGCGCGACAGCCTTAAGAAGCTGATCGAGAAACCCGCAGCGCGTTGACATGAGGCCAAAAGAGAGGCGCGATCCGATGGACGAGACCCAGAGCCCTTCCGCCGACGCAGCCAAAGCTCACTTTGACCCAGGCCCGATCGGGCTCGGGGACTACGACCTTGACGGTGACACGCTTCGGGAGGAATGCGGCGTATTCGGCATCTTCGGCCATCCCGAGGCCGCCGCGATCACCGCGCTCGGTTTGCACGCACTGCAGCATCGGGGTCAGGAAGCGGCCGGCATCGTTTCCTTCGACGGCGGGCGATTCCACAGCGAGCGACGACTGGGCCTGGTCGGCGACACCTTCTCCCGGCGCGAGGTGATCGAACGCCTGCCCGGCAATGCCGCCATCGGCCATACCCGTTATTCCACCACCGGCGCGACCATCCTGCGCAACGTTCAACCGCTATTCGCCGAACTCAACGCCGGCGGCTTCGCTGTCGGCCACAACGGCAATCTCACCAACGGGCTGACCTTGCGCCGCGAACTCGTGCGCAACGGGGCGATGATGCAGTCCACTACCGACACCGAGGTGATCCTGCATCTGGTAGCGCAATCGAAGCGCAACCGCTTCATCGATCGTTTCATCGAGGCGCTCCGCGCCATCGAGGGCGCCTATTCGCTGGTGTCGCTGACCAACAAGAAGCTGCTCGGCGCGCGCGATCCGCTCGGCATCCGTCCGCTGGTCATGGGAGAACTCGACGGCTGCCCGATCCTGGCGTCGGAAACCTGCGCGCTCGACATCATCGGCGCCAAGTATGTCCGCGACATCGAGCCCGGCGAGATCATCGTGTTCGACGAACGCGGCGCGCAAAGCCACAAGCCGTTTCCGCCAAAGCCGCCGCGGCCCTGCATCTTCGAATACATCTACTTCTCGCGGCCGGATTCGATCGTCGGCGGTCGCTCGGTGTACGAAGTCCGCAAAGCCTTCGGCGCGCAGCTCGCGCGCGAAAGCCACGTCGATGTCGATGTCGTGGTGCCGGTACCGGATTCCGGGGTCCCCGCTGCAGTCGGCTACAGCCAGTATTCCGGCGTACCGTTCGAACTCGGCATCATCCGCAACCATTATGTCGGCCGCACCTTCATCCAGCCGACCCAGAGCGTGCGCGAACTCGGCGTGCGCATGAAGCACAATGCAAACCGCGCCGCGATCGAGGGCAAGCGCATCATCCTGATCGATGATTCCCTGGTGCGCGGCACCACCTCGAAAAAGATCGTTCGCATGGTGCGCGACGCCGGCGCCCGCGAGGTCCACTTCCGGCTCGCTTCACCCCCGATCATTCATCCCGACTACTACGGCATCGACCTGCCGGATCGCGGCGGGCTGTTGGCCGCGACACATAACCTCGAGCAAATGCGCGACATCATCGGCGCGGATTCGCTGGCGTTCCTGTCGATCGACGGCATGTATCGCGCCATGGGCGAACCCGGCCGCGATCCCGCCAACCCGAAATTCTCGGACCATTGTTTTACAGGGGCCTATCCGACGCACCTCACCGACCAGACCCAGGTCGAACCGCAGCCGCGGCAACTGTCGCTGCTGGCGGAGGCGAGCTGAGGCGGGGCCAACCGGGGTTCGTCCCTGCCGAACATGTTCGGGACGAGTCCCAACTTTCGTCATGGCCGGGCTTGTCCCGGCCATCCACCTCTATAGAACCTGCGGCGAAGCAAGTGGATGCCCGGCACAAGGCTGGGCGTGACGAAAAGAAATCGACCCCGTGACAACCTCCCTCTCCTCTCGTATCGCTCTTGTGACCGGCGCTTCGCGCGGCATCGGCTATGC
Source organism: Bradyrhizobium sp. (assembly GCA_045811665.1). Lineage (GTDB taxonomy): Bacteria > Pseudomonadota > Alphaproteobacteria > Rhizobiales > Xanthobacteraceae > Bradyrhizobium. The sequence continues at coordinate 3,414 of JBJMTO010000216.1, read as the reverse complement.
CACTGCGCGCGCGCTGGCGAAAGCGGGGGCGCATGTGGTCGCGGTGGCCCGTACGCAAGCAGGCCTGGAAGAACTCGACGACGAGATCCGAACAGACGGCGGCAGCGCTACGCTGGTGCCGCTCAATCTGACCGATTTCGACGGCATCGCCCGGCTCGGCGCCGCGCTGCATGAGCGTCACGGCAAGTTGGACATTCTCGTCGGCAATGCCGGCGTGGCCGGCCCCTCATCGCCGCTCGGCCATATCGAATTGAAGCCGTGGACCGACGTGATCGCGCTGAATGTCACGGCGAATTTTCAGTTGATCCGTTGCATGGAGCCGCTGCTGAAGAACTCCGACGCCGGCCGCGCGGTGTTCGTCACCTCGGCCGCGGCAAGCAGCGCGAGCGCGTACCTCGCGCCCTATGCCGCCTCGAAAGCCGCGCTTGAGACGCTGGCGCGCGCTTGGGCGCAGGAGACCGCGGCCACTACAATCCGCGTGAACCTTTTCGATCCCGGCTCGATCCGCACGCGCATGCGCGCGAGCGTATTTCCGGGTGAAGATCCCGGCACGCTCGACACGCCCGAGCAGGCGGCCGAATTCATCACGCCGATGTGCGCTCCCGACTGGACCGAAACCGGCAAACTGTTCGCCTACCAGACCCGCCGACTGCTGAGCTTCCGGCCGCCGGGCTGAGTGCTCACGGCGTGATCGCGAAGCAAGCGAGTTTCTTTCTGCGGCGAGATGGACTGGTTCGGCGCGATGACGATCTGTTGACTCCCGCACCCCGCCGCGTTTGACTGCCTCCAAGCGAGCAAACTCGCAGCCAAAAACAGGGAGACAGCCATGACGCCGGTGCAAAATCGCGCTCGCACGACAAGTTTCCGAAACACGATCGCCGCTTGCGCCGCAACTCTCCTCTTCACCGCTGCGTCGGCTCTGGCCCCCGCCGCTCATGCCGGCGATGTTCCCACCTTTGCGGTCGATGCGTCGTGGCCAAAGCCGTTGCCCAACAACTGGATTCTTGGGCAGGTCGGCGGCATCGCGGTTGATGGCCAAGGCCACGTCTGGGTGATCCATCGCCCGCGCTCGCTCACCGATGACGAGAAAGGCGCGACCTTGACGCCGCCGCGATCGAAATGCTGCGCCTCGGCCCCGCCGGTGCTGGAGTTCGACGCAGACGGCAATCTGCTGCGCTCGTGGGGCGGTCCGGGCGAAGGTTATGAATGGGTCGGACGCGAGCACGGCATTGAAGTCGACGACAAGGGTTTCGTCTGGGTCGGCGGCAATGCCGACAACGACAACGCGGTTTTGAAATTCACGCTCGACGGCAAGTTCGTAATGCAGATTGGAAAGATCGCGCCGAGCAAAGGCAGTAACGATACCACTCAGCTGGGCAAGCCGGCCGAGACCGCGATCGATAAAGACGCCAACGAGATCTATATCGCCGACGGTTACGGCAACCGCCGCATCATCGTGTTCGACGCCACCAGCGGCGCTTACAAGCGGCACTGGGGCGCCTACGGCAAGCCGCCGAATGACGACAAGCAACCGGCCTACGATCCGGCCGCGCCGGTATCGCAGCAGTTCGCCAATCCCGTGCACTGCGTGAAGCTCGCCAATGACGGCATGGTCTACGTTTGCGATCGCATGAACAACCGCATCCAGGTGTTCAGGAAGGATGGCACGTTTGTGAAGGAGTGGTTCTTCGAGAAGAACACGCTTGGCAACGGCGCGGTTTGGGACATCGCGATCTGGCCCGATCCGAAGCAGACCTACCTGCTGAGCGCCGATGGCGAGAACAATGAAGTCCGGGTGCTGAAGCGCGAGGATGGCACGGTCGTCGGCAGCTTCGGCCGCAGCGGACGCAACGCCGGGCAGTTTCACTGGATTCACGCCATGGCGGTGGACGCCAAGGGCAACGTCTACACCGCCGAGGTCGATACCGGAAAACGCATCCAGAAATTCAAGCTGACCTCGGACGCGCTGCGCTAGGTTGCTCCCCGAGCGGTGGTAACATCTGCGCCGCGGGGCTTGTCTCGGCCACGAGCGGCGCCGCTCGGCGAAGGCCGGGAATCCAAACGACGATCGGGGTTATGGATTCCGGGCTCGGGACTGCGTCCCGCCCCGGAATGACGAGTGAGTGCGAGTAGCCCGCATGAGCGCAGCGACATGCGGGGGTGAGGATTCCGAATGTTTGCTCGCCAGCGGGTGGCCCGCACACACGCGTGAATTGGTTTCTCCACTCGTCATGGCCGGGCTGGTCCCGGCCATCCACGTTCTCAGGGCGCGAAGCAAGTAGAGCGTGGCTCGAAAGATTTATCCGGGAATTGGATCATCCATTCGACCAAACCGTTTAGAGGCCAAGGTTCCGCAAGGGCCGGTTGCGTTCATAGTGGAGGAAATCGATGAGTGTTACACTCGCGCGGCGCTGCGCCGTGCTCATTGCTTGTGCCGCAGTGGCGCTCGCCACACCGGCCTTTGCCCAGGACAAGACGGTCAAGATCGGCGTGCTCAACGACATGTCGAGCCTGTATGCCGATATCGGCGGCCCCAACTCGGTGGCGGCCATCAAGATGGCCGTTGAGGACTCCGGGCTGGCCGCCAAGGGCTGGAAGATCGATGTGCTTAGTGGCGATCACCAGAACAAACCGGACATCGGGACCAACCTGGCGCGGCAATGGATCGACAACGAGAAGGTCGACGCGATCGCCGATACCCCGAACTCCGGCGTCGCGCTCGCGGTCAACAACCTCGTCCGCGAGAAAAATGCGGTGCTGCTCAACTCGGGCGCCGCGACCGCCGATCTCACCGGCAAGGCTTGCACGCCCAACACGGTTTCGTTCACCTACGACACCTACATGCTCGCCCACGGAACCGGCGCCGCGCTGACCAAGGCTGGCGGCAATACATGGTTCTTCCTGACCTCCGACTACGCCTTTGGCCACGCGCTGGAGCGCGATACCTCCGCGGTCGTCACGGCCAGTGGCGGCAAGGTCCTCGGCGGGGTCAGGCATCCGATCAACACCGCGGATTTTTCGTCGTTCCTGCTGCAGGCGCAGGCGTCCAAAGCCAAGGTCATTGGGCTCGCCAATGCCGGCGGCGATACCACCAACGCCATCAAGCAGGCCGCCGAGTTCGGCATTGTCGCGGGCGGTCAGAAGCTCGCCGCGCTTTTGCTCTTCATCAACGACGTTCATTCGCTTGGGTTGAAGACGGCGCAGGGCCTGTCGTTCACGGAATCGTTCTACTGGGACATGAACGACAAGACGCGCGAATGGTCGAAGCGCTTCGTGAAGACTTCACCAAAGGGCACCATGCCGTCGATGGCGGTGGCGGGCAACTACGCCGCCGTGCTGCATTACCTCAAAGCGCTGGAAGCGCTGGGCGGCAATCCGCATGACGGCGCCAAGGTCGTCGCCAAGATGAAGGAA
>JBJMTO010000215.1:0-44732 GCA_045811665.1 Bradyrhizobium sp. | reverse complement strand
GCGCTGCTGTCGACGGTGGCGGGGCGTTAGTCCGCAAGACATTTGCTAACGGCGTTTTGTCATTGATCGACCAGATGGGGGCGCCATGACCGTTACGCTGGAGCTGGATCAGGACGCAGCCATCGTCATTTTCGAATTGCTATCCAAACACGACGAGAACGGCGGGGCCTCACTCGCGCTATCGCGCGCGGATGAATGCGCGCTCGATCAGCTCCTGGCCTCCCTGGAGCGCAAGCTCGTCGAGCCGTTCACGGCGAATTATGGCGAGACGGACGAACGCGCCCGCACTGCGCTGTTGCAGCGCTTTGGCGGCCGGTAAGAGCGCTAGCCTCGGCCGCGATAAGGCGCGACGCCCTGGTCGGGCACCCAGACGTCCTTCGGCAACGTGCCCGCCTGCCAGAACACGTCGATCGGCATGCCGCCGCGCGGATACCAGTAGCCGCCGATGCGCAGCCATTTCGGCTTGATCTCGGCCGCTATCCTCTTGCCGATCATGACCGTGCAGTCCTCATGGAAGGCACCGTGATCGCGAAAGCTCGCGACATAAAGCTTCAATGATTTCGACTCCAGCAACCACTGTCCCGGCACATAGTCGATCACGAGATGCGCGAAGTCGGGTTGGCCGGTAACGGGGCATAATGAGGTGAATTCCGGAGCGGTGAACCGCACCATGTAATTGGTGTCTTTTTGCGGATTGGGAATGCGATCGAGTTTTGCCTCTTCGGGCGTGCGCGGCCATTCGACGGCGCGGCCGAGTTGTAGGCGTGAGGGTGTTTTGCGAGCCTTCTTTGACATCATGATCTCCGGTATCGCGCGTTATTAGACCGCTTCGCCTGGCGATGCCACGGGCCGGCGGCCTTTTCGACCTCCATGCCTTGCTGTAGAAGCAGCCAAGTTATTCAACGCCCATCCGTAAAGAGGCACCCATGACCGCCATCGTCGACATCATTGCCCGCGAAATCCTGGATAGCCGGGGCAATCCGACGGTCGAAGTCGATGTCGTGCTGGAAAATGGATCGATGGGACGCGCGGCGGTGCCGTCGGGCGCTTCAACGGGAGCCCATGAAGCGGTCGAGTTGCGCGATGGCGATAAGGGGCGCTATTTCGGCAAGGGTGTGCGGAAAGCCGTGGACGCCGTGAACGGCGAGATCTTCGAAGCGGTGGCCGGCATGGATGCCGAGAAGCAAGTTCAGATCGACGCGACCATGATCGGGCTCGACGGCACACCCAACAAAGCTCGCCTGGGTGCCAACGCCATCCTCGGCGTATCGCTCGCGGTGGCAAAGGCGGCCGCCGACTCCAGCGACCTGCCGCTGTATCGCTATGTCGGCGGAACTTCGGCGCGGACGTTGCCGGTTCCGATGATGAACATCATCAACGGCGGCGTGCACGCCGACAACCCGATCGATTTCCAGGAATTCATGGTCATGCCCGTGGGCGCCGACAGCTTTGCCGAAGCGCTGCGTTGTGGCTCCGAGATTTTCCATACGTTGCGATCCGAATTGAAAAAGGCAGGGCACAATACCAACGTCGGCGACGAGGGCGGCTTCGCGCCGAACCTGCCATCCGCGGACGCCGCGCTCGAGTTCGTGATGGGCGCGATCGGCAAGGCGGGCTACAACGCGGGCAAGGACGTGATGCTGGCGCTGGATTGCGCGGCCACCGAATTCTTCAAGGATGGAAAGTACGTGTATGCGGGCGAGAACAAGACCCGCTCGCGTTCCGAGCAGGCGAAGTATCTCGCCGATCTGGCGTCGCGCTATCCGATCGTCTCGATCGAGGACGGCATGTCCGAAGACGATATGGACGGGTGGAAGGAGTTGACCGATCTGATCGGCAACAAGTGCCAGTTGGTGGGCGACGATCTGTTCGTCACCAACGTCACGCGGCTTTCGGACGGAATTAAAAACGGTCGCGCTAATTCCATCCTGGTGAAGGTCAACCAGATCGGGTCATTGACGGAAACCCTCGAAGCCGTCGAGATGGCGTTCAAGGCCGGATACACCGCCGTCATGTCGCACCGTTCCGGCGAGACAGAGGATTCCACCATCGCCGACCTCGCGGTCGCGACAAATTGCGGCCAGATCAAAACCGGCTCGCTCGCGCGTTCCGACCGCACGGCAAAGTACAATCAGTTGCTGCGGATCGAGCAGGAGCTGGGCTCGCAGGCGAAGTACGCAGGCAAGACGGCGCTCAAGGCGCTCAGATAAGATCGCAAAGCGTTTCGATTTCACAAAGTAAGGGGAGGTTCAACATGACCGCCGACGGAAAAACCGGGCTTCAGCTTCGCTCGCTGATCAAGAAGAGCGGCGAACTCGAGATATCGCTCGTTGACGTACCGACTCCCGAGCCCGGCCCCGATGAAGTGGTGGTCCGTGTCGAGGCCTCGCCGATCAATCCTTCCGATCTGGGCCTGCTGATCGGCGCTGCCGACATGACGACCGCGAAGGCGTCAGGCACAAATGGCTCGCCGGTGATCACCGCAAAGGTGCCGGAAGTCGCCATGAAAGCCATGGCCGGGCGGCTCGACGAATCCATGCCTGTCGGCAACGAGGGCGCCGGCGTGGTGATCAGGACCGGTTCATCCGATGCCGCGAAGGCGCTGATGGGCAAGACGGTCGCCATGATCGGCGGCGCGATGTATTCGCAGTATCGCACTGTGAAGGTGGGCGAGTGTCTTCCGCTGCCGTCCGGCACCACGGCTGCCGAGGGCGCATCGTGCTTCGTCAATCCGCTCACGGCGCTCGGCATGACGGAAACCATGCGCCGCGAAGGCCACACGGCGCTGGTGCACACCGCTGCTGCATCCAATCTCGGACAGATGCTCAACAAGATATGCCTGAAGGACGGCATTGGCCTGGTGAACATCGTGCGCAGTCCGCAGCAGGGCGATATCCTCCGCAAGATCGGCGCGAAGCACGTGATCGATTCGACCGCGCCGAGTTTCATGGAGGACCTGACCAACGCGCTGGTTGAAACCGGCGCGACGCTGGCGTTCGACGCGATCGGCGGCGGCAAGCTTGCGGGGCAAATTCTGTCGGGAATGGAGATCGCCGCAAACAGGACGGCGAAGGTCTATAGCCGCTACGGATCGAGCGTACACAAGCAGGTTTATGTCTACGGCGCGCTCGATCCCAGCCCGATCGTTTTGAACCGCGCGTTCGGAATGGCTTGGGGCGTCGGCGGCTGGCTGTTGTTTCCGTTCCTGCAGAAAATCGGCGCGGCCGAAGGCGCCAAGCTGCGCCAGCGCGTGGTCGACGAGCTGAAGACCACGTTTGCAAGTCACTACACCCAGGTCGTCTCGCTGCCGGAGACGCTGCAACTCAACCACATTTCCGTCTATGCGAAGCGTGCCACCGGCGAGAAATACCTGATCAACCCGAACAAGGGCTGACAATCTGGCAGGTAGGCGACGTGCGTTGAGGCTGGTTCAGTCACGGCGGACAGGGAAGCGAGTTCGGCTCGCTCCCGGTCCGCCCCTGACCGACGAAGTGCCGACTTTGCCGGTGGATTCGGCTTGAGCGCGAAGACCCATTTTTCTAGGTTCGGCTAGCCGACTTGCCGCGAAAGCGAAGGGCATCCACGATCAATGAGAACGCCGGCGAAGGTTGTCGCCGGCTGGGATAGTAGAGGTGGTACCCGGAGAATGGCGGGCACCAATCCGAAAGGACACGGACGAGTCCGCCATTTGAAATATACGGCTGCACATGCCCCTCGGTGAGGTAGGCCAAGCCGAAGCCCTTGAGCGCTGCTTCCAGCAGGAGGCCCGCACTGTTGAACACAAGCTGACCTTCAACGCGAACGTTGAGCTGTCGCCCGTTCTTTTCGAACTCCCATGCGTAAAGGCTTCCGCCGTGGGTCGGCAGTCGAAGGTTGAGGCAGTTGTGGTTCGTCAGATCCTGTGGCGTCTTAGGCCGCTTGCGCTCAGCGAAATAGGACGGGGAGCCGACGACCGCCATCCGCAGGTCAGGACTGACCCGAACAGCTATCATATCCTTTGCAACAAGCTCACCGGGCCGAATGCCTGCATCGACCTGTTGCGCCACAATGTTTGTGAGCCCGTAGTCGATAACGATCTCGACGTGGATGTCGGGATACTTCGGCAGAATTCTCCCTAACGCAGGCAGCAGGATTGCAGTTGCGGCATATTCCGTCGCCGTGAGGCGAACGGTTCCGCCAGGCTTTGCGCGAAGTTCGCTAAGCGCACCAAGCTCAGAGTCCATTTCGTTGAATTTGGGACCGATGCTTAGGAACAGGCGCTCTCCAGCCTGAGTTGGTGTGACGCTACGCGTCGTGCGGTTCAAGAGCCGGACGCCGATCCGTTCCTCGAGATTTCGGATGATCTGGCTGAGAGCGGACTGCGTCATGCCTAGCTTCGACGCGGCCCGCGTGAAACTGCGTTCCCTCGCCACCGCGAGGAAGGCGATGAGGTCACTCGCGTCTTCTCGGTCCATTGATAAGCCTGCCTAATGACCGCAGTTAGCTTTTATCACCTAATCCAGCGGCCCCGGAAGCCTTAGGTGTGGATCAGCAACGGGCTGAGCGGCGTCTCGCCTGCAACCACGGAAGGAAGCCCGCAATGAAACTACTCGGAACAACCCTGTTTTCGGTCTGTTTGATCGTGAGCGGTGCGGCCGCCGGGCAACAGACGACCACTGAACGAGCAAATCCCATGTCCAGGTTCGAGGATATTCGCAGCGTCGCGCCCGCGCTGGAGAACTACGCCCAAAAGGTCATTGCGGGAGATCTGTGGAAGCGGCCCGGCCTTTCGCCGCGCGATCGAAGTATCGTGACCGTGGCGGCCCTCGTCGCGCGCGATCAGACGGTCGAACTGCCACACTATCTCAACCTCGCGCTCGACAATGGGGTGAAGCCGGCCGAAATTTCAGAGCTGATCACGCACCTGGCGTTCTACACAGGCTGGGCCAACGCGATGAATGCTATTCCCGCCACAAGGGAGGTCTTCAGGAGCCGCAACATCGGAGCCGATCAGCTTCCGCCGGCTTCTGGACCGCAGCTACCCCTGAGCGAGGCTGCCGAGACCGACCGTGCCACGCGCGTCGGGCAGCAATTCGGGCAGATCACGCCAAGTCTGGTCCAGTACACGACCGACGTGCTGTTCCGCGATCTCTGGCTCCGACCAGAATTGGCTCCCCGTGACCGCAGCTTGGTCACCGTCAGCGCGCTAGTCGCGACCGGACAGGTCGCGCAGATCACCTACCATTTGAACCGGGCGATGGATAACGGATTGACGCGGGAAGAAGCCGGTGAGGTGCTCGGTCATCTCGCCTTCTATGCAGGCTGGCCTAACGCCTTCTCAGCCGCGCCTGTCGTCAAGGACGTCATCGAGAAGCGGTTTGGCAAATGAGCGTGAGGTATTCACGGCGAGCCGCGATTGCTGCCGTCATAGGCGGGCTCGCATTCTCGATCAGGTCGCGCAGCCTCGTTGCGCAAACTTCGCCGGCTGAAGGGAGAAACAGAGACATGGATATCGACATCAAGCGAAACGGTTCGCGTCCGTCTGCGAAAGGCTCGCCGGACTGGTTCACGGGGTCCGTTCGGGTGGACCCGCTGTTTCAGGCGCCCGCTCCCGCGCGGGTAGGCGCCGGCCAGGTCACCTTTGAACCGGGCGCACGGACTGCCTGGCACACGCATCCGTTGGGCCAGACGCTGATCATCATCTCGGGACAGGGATGGGTTCAGCGCGAGGGCGGACCCATAGAGGAGGTGCGACCAGGGGACATCGTGTGGTTTCCACCGGGCTTGAAGCACTGGCACGGCGCCACGCCGACAAACGCGATGACGCACGTCGCGATTCAGGAATCGCTCGATGGAAAGAACGTCGACTGGTTGGAAAAGGTGAGCGACGAGCAGTACCGAGTTTAAGAACGTCACTTTCAAGCAGCCAGCTGTTCCGGCACTGCGCACCCTCAAAAGCACGAGATTCGCATGAAACCTCATGTCATCTGCCTTATGGCGTCCAGCGTCGATGGTCGGACGCTTCCCAGCCGCTGGCGGCCTAACGGAGCCGCCGGAAATCTTTTCGAGACTGTGCACGACGAACTCGCCGGAGACGGCTGGCTGGTTGGTCGGGTCACGGGTCAGGAGTTCGCCAAGGGCAGGCACTACCCGGGATCGACGAACGAGAGCTTTCCCCGCAAGCCCTGGTTCGCGCAACGCGAGGCGAAGGCGTACGGCGTGGTGCTGGACGCACATGGAAAGATTTGCTGGGGCCGTTCGGAGATCGGTGGCGACCCGATCGTGGTCGTGCTTTCCGAGTCGGTCGCCGACGCCCACTTAGCAGGACTTCGGAGCGACGGGGTGTCCTACATCTTTGCTGGTGACAGCGAACTCGACCTGGCGTTGGCTCTGGAAATCCTCAACCGCGAGCTCGGAATCAAGCGCCTGCTGTTGGAGGGCGGCGGCGGCACGAATGGCTCATTCCTGCGTGCCGGGCTCATAGACGAATTGAGTTTGGTCCTGTACCCGGCGGTGGACGGCGCGAAGGGAGCGCCGACTGTCTTCGATTCCACGGACGCGGAGCAAGGACAACGCGCGCCGATTGCGTCGATGACGCTTGAGAGTAGCCGGGTGCTGGATCGGGGCGCTGTATGGCTCCGTTACCGGCTCCAGACCTCGACGCGGTGATTGGTGAACGCGCGAGATCGTGGTGCAAAATAGTGAAGTGCCCGATGCAAGCTATAAAAGGAAAGCTGAGATGGACGTGAGGCAACTTCTTCTCCTCGCTGCCACGATGCTGGCGCAACTGGCTGGCCCCGTGTTCGCTCAAGACACCAACCAACCTTACGTGCGGGTAGCCGAAATCGAGATCGATCCGTCGCAACTCGGGGCATACAAGGCCGCAGTGAAGGAGCAGATCGAAGCGGCCGTGCAATTCGAAGCTGGAGTGCTGGCCCTGTACGCGGTGGCTGAGAAGGATAATCCCGCCCAGGTCGTCGTCTTCGAAATGTACGCCGACCTCGACGCCTACAAAACGCATCTCGAGACGGCTCATTTCAAGAAGTACAAGGTCAGCACCCAGGACATGGTGAAGTCTCTGAAGCTTCGGGAAACGGTGCCGCTTCATCTCAGCGCCAAGCGCGGATGAAAGAGATTCGATGTCGCCTTGTTATCGAGTTCGATAGCGTGAGAGAGCGCAGGCCGGGCACAATTAGCTGGCAGGGGGCAGGCCACGCCACCATCTACATGGCGCAGGGTCTAGCGCGCTGACTCTGTAATACATGCACTTGCATCTTTCATGGCGCCGTGGCTAGGTTATCTCGACCGATCCCGCGCCCGGGCCAAAAGGAAATCCAATGGCAACCCACAACATCGCCACCATCGTTGGCAGTCTTCGCAAGGAAAGCTTTACGCTCAAGATTGCCAACGCCTTGGCAAAACTCGCGCCCGATACGCTCAAGCTGAACGTCATCACGCTGAACGACCTTTCGTTCTTCAATCAGGACCTGGAAGCGGCTCCTCCGGCCGATTGGCTGGCGTTTCGGGACAAGCTGCAGAAGTCGAACGGCATCTTGTTCGTTACACCCGAATACAACCGGTCCATCCCGGGTGTGTTGAAGAACGCCATCGATGTCGGATCGCGGCCCCCCGGCAAGAGCTCGTTCCTGGGCAAGCCGATCGGCATTGTCAGCGCTTCGCCCGGGCCGCTTGGCGGGGTCAGTGCCGCAAAACACCTGCAGAACATTCTGCCGGGCATCTCCGGCCCGATCCTCGGCCAGCCAGAAATCTACCTCAACGGCGTTGGCGACGCATTCGACGACAAGGGAAACCTGGTCAAGGAAGCGCTACAAAAGGTGCTGCAGCAATATTTGACCGCCTTTGCCGCCTTCGTCGAGAAGCAAAACAAAGTGACTGCGTAGCCCTGGAACGGGATGGTGGGTTTTTAGGATTGCGTTAACCCGGCCATCGCATCTTCAAAACCATGGTCTCCCGTTCCCGACTCAAAGCCGTCCTTACCGGGCTTGCGCTCTACACGATAGCGGCGGCGATGGTCGGCTACTTCGGTGTCAACGCCTACACCGGCAAGTACGGCCTCAATGCCCGGCAGGAGCTGGACCAGGAGATCGTCGTCATGACCTCCGAACTGGCCCGGCTAAAGCGGGAGCGTGCGGAGGCCGAACAGCGGGTTTCGCTGCTGCGGTCTAATCGGGTGGATCCCGATATGCTCGACGAACGCGCGCGGTATCAGCTCGATTACGTCAATCCGAATGATCTGGTTCGGACCTCCAATCCCAATTGATCCTCAAACTTCAAATCCGCGGTAACCGGCTTCGAAAAGTACCGGCGCCCATTGCACTGCGGCATGCCTAAACCTTCCCGGCACGACGCAATCCTTCCACGGGGGTTTGAGTTGGGATAGAGAGGACTGTTCCTCTCATCCGGATTTGCCATGGCTGCACCCAAGAAGACCGTCGCAAAAGAAGCAGGCAACGGCTCCGAGCCGCTGGAATTCACGCGGGAGCAGGAGCTGAGCGCTTTGCGCGACATGCTATTGATCCGGCGCTTCGAGGAAAAAGCGGGTCAGCTCTATGGCATGGGGGCGATCGGGGGCTTCTGCCACCTTTACATCGGGCAGGAAGCCATTGTTGTGGGCATGCAGATGGCCCTCAAGAATGGCGACCAGGTCATAACAGGATACCGCGACCACGGACATATGCTCGCCTGCGGAATGGATGCCAAAGGTGTGATGGCCGAACTGACCGGACGCCATGGCGGCTACTCCAAGGGCAAGGGCGGCTCCATGCACATGTTCAGCAAGGAGAAGAACTTCTTCGGCGGGCATGGCATCGTCGGCGCCCAGGTCTCGCTGGGGACGGGGCTAGCATTCGCCAATCGCTACCGCGGCAACGATTTCGTCAGCCTCGCCTATTTCGGCGATGGTGCGTCGAACCAGGGCCAGGTCTATGAAAGCTTCAACATGGCGGAGCTTTGGAAGCTCCCGGTGATCTACATCATCGAGAACAATCGGTATGCGATGGGCACCTCGGTGACGCGTTCCTCCGCCCAGACGGACTTTTCCAAGCGCGGTGTCTCCTTCAACATCCCCGGCGAGCAGATCGACGGGATGGACGTTCGCGCCGTCAAGGCGGCGGGCGACATGGCTGTCGCCTGGTGCCGCGCAGGCAAGGGGCCGTACATCCTGGAAATGCAGACATACCGCTACCGCGGACACTCGATGTCAGACCCGGCGAAATATCGTACCCGGGAGGAAGTCGACAAGGTGCGTCACGATCAGGACCCGATCGAGCAGGTTCGCAACCGCCTGCTCGCGGCCAAGACAAGCGAACAGGAACTCAAGGCGATCGATGCAGAGGTGCGGGAGATCGTCAACGCGGCGGCTGATTTTGCGCAGCACGATCCCGAGCCTGATCCTTCCGAATTGTATACTGATATCTATCGCTAAGCGCCGGGCGCGCATTCCAGCCTGCAGTGAGTTTCTGGAGCCACCATGCCAATCCAAGTGCTGATGCCCGCGCTGTCACCGACCATGGAAAAGGGCAACCTTTCGAAGTGGCTGAAGAAGGAAGGCGAGGCGATCAAGTCGGGCGACGTCATCGCCGAGATCGAGACCGACAAGGCGACCATGGAAGTCGAAGCCACCGACGAGGGCACGCTTGGCAGGATATTGATCCCCGAGGGCACCGCCGACGTCGCCGTGAACACCCCGATTGCCACCATTCTGGCCGACGGCGAGTCCGCCTCCGATCTTGGCAAGGCGGCCGCGCCGGCCAACCAAAGGAAAGCCGCCGAGTCCGCGCCGCCCGCGGCCGCGCCGAAAGCCGTGCCCGCGCCCAAGGACACAGCGGCACCCGAGGCGCCAACCGTCGTCGCCGCGCCCGATCCTGAGGTGCCCGAGGGCACGCAGATGGTGACGATGACAATCCGCGAAGCGTTGCGGGATGCGATGGCCGAGGAGATGCGCCGCGATCCCGATATATTCGTGATGGGTGAAGAGGTCGCGGAATACCAGGGCGCCTACAAGGTCACGCAAGGCCTGCTCCAGGAGTTCGGCGCCAAGCGCGTGATCGACACGCCGATCACCGAACATGGTTTTGCCGGCGTCGGCGTCGGCGCGGCCATGGCCGGGTTGAAGCCGATCGTAGAGTTCATGACCTTCAATTTCGCGATGCAGGCGATGGATCAGATCATCAACTCCGCCGCGAAGACGCTCTACATGTCAGGCGGGCAGATGGGCTGTTCGATCGTGTTTCGTGGACCGAACGGCGCGGCCGCGCGGGTCGCAGCCCAGCACAGTCAGGACTACTCGGCCTGGTATTCGCAAGTACCCGGCTTGAAAGTGATCGCCCCGTTTTCCGCCGCCGACTACAAGGGTCTGTTGAAGGCCGCGATACGCGATCCGAACCCGGTGATCTTTCTGGAAAACGAGATGCTGTACGGGCACTCCGGCGAGGTGCCCAAGCTCGACGATTACGTGATCCCGATCGGCAAGGCGCGCGTGGTGCGAACGGGCGGGCACGTCACCATCGTCTCATGGTCGAACGGGATGACGTACGCGCTGAAAGCGGCGGACGAACTGGCCAAGGAAGGCATCGAGGCGGAAGTCATCGATTTGCGGACATTGCGGCCGATGGACACTGACACCATCATCGGGTCCGTCAAAAAGACCGGCCGCGCCGTTACCGTCGAGGAAGGCTGGCAGCAGAACGGGGTCGGCGCCGAAATCGCGGCCCGCATCATGGAACACGCGTTCGATTATCTTGACGCGCCGGTGATGCGCGTGTCGGGCAAGGACGTGCCGATGCCTTATGCGGCAAACCTCGAAAAACTTGCACTGCCCTCGGCAGCCGAGGTGATCGAGGCTGCCAAAGCCGTTTGCTATCGGTGACGCATGGCAGGTCCCAAGGAGCAACCGTTACCTCCTGATGTCATCGGTCGTGACGACGCGGTGGAGGTGTTGCGCGCATTCGTAGTGGACGGCGCGCTTTCCATCGCGTTTACGCGCGCGTTCGAAGAGCCGGATATGTGGGGACTGCTTCTGGTCGATCTCGCGCGTCATGCCTCCCGGGCTTATGCGCGCGAGAGTGGCTACACTGAAGAGGAAGCGCTGGCCCGCATTATCGAAATGTTCGACTTGGAAATCGCGCGGCCGACCGATGAAGGCAACACCACGCCGCGGTCGCAACAAGGTCACTGACAATGCCAATCAACATTCTGATGCCCGCGCTGTCGCCGACAATGGAAAAGGGCAATCTGGCCAAGTGGCTCAAGAAAGAGGGCGACCAGGTCAAGTCCGGCGATGTGATCGCTGAGATCGAGACCGACAAGGCGACGATGGAGGTCGAGGCGGTCGATGAAGGCACTATCGCCAGGATTCTAGTGCCCGAGGGAACGCAGGATGTGCCCGTCAATGACATCATCGCCGTGTTGGCCGGTGACGGCGAGGACGTCAAAGCCGCCGGGGCAGGGGCCTCCGGCGCGCCCCCGAAGGCTGCGACTGCAGCGCCCATGCCCAAGCCGGCGGCCGCGCCCGCGCCAACTCCGGCGAAAGTGAGCGAGCCTGCCGCGAGTGCAGCGCCTCAGGCCGCGGTGACCGCGGCCCAGGGCGCCCCGCAAAGTAACGGTCATGGGCGCATCTTTTCTTCGCCGCTGGCGCGACGTTTGGCCAAGGACGCCGGCATCCAGCTTGGACGGATTACCGGGTCCGGTCCGCATGGGCGCGTAATCGCGAGGGACGTCGAGCAGGCCAGGTCGGGTAAAGGCCTGAAGGCCCCGGCGGCTGCGCCCGCCGGCGGACCGACGATCGCGCCATCGATGTCGGACCAGCAGATCCGCGCGCTGTTCGAAGAGGGCAGCTATGAGGTGATCCCGCATGACGGCATGCGAAGGACCATCGCGCAACGCCTGACGGCGTCGGTGCAGACCGTTCCGCATTTCTATCTGACGATGGACTGCGATATCGGCAAGCTGCTGTCAGCGCGCGAGGAGATCAACAGCTCGGCGCCAAAGGACAAGGAAAAGAAGCCGGCCTACAAGCTTTCGGTCAACGATTTCGTCATCAAGGCGATGGCGATCGCCTTGCAGCGAATCCCCAATGCCAATGTGAGCTGGACCGAAGGCGGCATGCTCAAGCACAGGCATTCGGACATCGGCGTGGCGGTGGCGATGCCTGGCGGCCTGATCACCCCGATCATTCGCAAGGCCGAAACCAAATCGCTATCGGCGATTTCCAGCGAAATGAAGGATTTCGCCGCCCGTGCCCGAGCGCGCAAACTCAAGCCGGAGGAGTATCAGGGCGGCACCACGGCGGTTTCGAACCTGGGGATGTACGGCATCAAGGACTTCACCGCGGTGATCAACCCGCCGCACGCGACCATCCTCGCGGTCGGAACCAGCGAAGAACGAGCCGTGGTACGGAACGGGCAAATCGAGATCGCCCACATCATGAGCGTCACCCTGTCCTGTGATCACCGCGCGGTCGATGGCGCGCTTGGCGCCGAGCTGATCGGCGCGTTCAAGATGCTGATCGAAAACCCTGTGATGATGATGGTGTGACGGTGTTGATGCCGTCATTGCGAGCGAAGCGAAGCAATCCATGGGCGAGGCGGGTAAGCTGGATTGCTTCGTCGCAACCGCTCCTCGCAATGACTGGGACGAGAGCAAGCGAGTAACAAATGCCCGACACCTCCTTTGACGTCATCATCATCGGCTCCGGGCCTGGCGGCTATGTCACGGCGATCCGCGCCGCGCAGCTTGGGTTCAAGACGGCGATTGTCGAGAAATCGTATCTTGGCGGCATTTGCCTGAACTGGGGCTGCATCCCGACCAAGGCCCTGCTGCGCTCGGCGGAGATCTTTCATTACATGCAGCACGGCAAGGACTACGGGCTTTCGGCCGATAACGTCTCTTTCGACCCCAAGGCGGTAGTGCAGCGCTCGCGCGGCGTGTCCAAGCGCCTCAACGATGGCGTCGGTTTTCTGATGAAGAAAAACAAGGTGACCGTGATCTGGGGCGAGGCCGTGATCGATGCACCGGGCAAGATCACGGTGAAGAAGTCCGCGGTTGAAGCGCCCAAAGGCGCGGCGGGCGAGGGCGCCTATCAGGCAAAACACATCATTCTCGCAACTGGGGCGCGACCACGGGTGCTGCCCGGACTCGAGCCCGACAAGAAATTGATCTGGACCTATTTCGAAGCGATGGTGCCGGAGAAGATGCCGAAGTCGCTGTTGGTGGTTGGCTCCGGCGCGATCGGGATCGAATTCGCATCGTTCTTCCACACCATGGGGAGCGATGTCACCGTGGTGGAGGTGCTGCCGCAGATCCTCCCCGTCGAGGACGCCGAGATCGCGGGCCTTGCGCGCAAGCGGTTCGAGAAGCAAGGCATCAAGATCCTCACCAGCACAAAGGTGACAAAACTCGAGAAGAAGGGCGATAGCGTGGTCGCCACCATCGACGACGGCAAGAAGCCGCAAACGGTCGAGTTCGAGCGCGTGATCTCAGCCGTGGGCGTCGTCGGCAATATCGAAAATCTCGGTTTGGAAAAACTCGGGGTGAAAACCGACCGCGGCATTGTCGTGATCGACGGCTTTGGCAAAACCAACGTGCCCGGCATCTATGCCATTGGCGACGTGGCGGGGCCGCCAATGCTGGCGCACAAGGCCGAGCATGAAGGGGTCGTGTGCATCGAGGCGATCAAAGGCCTGCATCCGCACGCCACGGACAAGAATCTCATCCCGGGCTGCACCTACTGCCAGCCGCAAGTGGCGTCGGTCGGTCTTACCGAGGCGAGGGCAAAGGAAGGCGGGCGTGAAGTCCGCGTCGGCCGCTTCCCGTTCGTCGGCAACGGCAAGGCGATCGCGCTCGGCGAGGACCAGGGATTGGTCAAGGTGATCTTCGACAAAAAAACCGGCCAATTACTCGGAGCGCACATGATCGGCGCCGAGGTGACCGAACTGATCCAGGGCTATGTGGTGGCGATGAACCTGGAGACCACCGAGGAAGAGCTGATGCACACGGTGTTCCCGCATCCGACTTTGTCCGAGATGATGAAGGAAGCGGTACTGGACGCCTATGGCCGGGTGCTGAACGTCTGAATAGTGTATATTGACAGGGCAGGCTGCTGGCCTC
This sequence comes from Bradyrhizobium sp., assembly GCA_045811665.1. GTDB lineage: Bacteria > Pseudomonadota > Alphaproteobacteria > Rhizobiales > Xanthobacteraceae > Bradyrhizobium. The sequence continues at coordinate 30,626 of JBJMTO010000215.1, read as the reverse complement.
GCTATCGCGCAAGAAAGATCGCCATCCCTTGAAAGACAATGACAACCTGACGATCGAGCGCCCGACGTTCGTAACCCATCTGGAATGCGCACTGCACGGCGATCACTATCCCGCCGACCAGATCCACAATCTCTCAAGGGCCAACAAGCCGTTGTTGGTGCGCTACGATCTGGCTGGCGTGAAGAAAACGCTGACCAAAGATGCGCTCAAGCAGCGGCCGGCCGATCTCTGGCGCTACCGCGAGATGCTGCCGGTGCGCAAAGTGGGCGATATCGTAAGCCTCGGCGAAATCACCACCCCTCTCATTCGGCTTCCCAGGCTTGCCAGGAAAACCGGCGGCGGCGAAATCATCGTCAAGGATGAAGGCCGGTTGCCGACCGGCTCCTTCAAGGCGCGCGGACTGGTAATGGCGGTCTCGATGGGCAAGTCGCTTGGCATCAAGCACATGGCGATGCCGACCAACGGCAATGCGGGCGCGGCACTTGCGGCCTATGCCACGGCCTGCGGCATCAAGACAACGATCTTCTGTCCAGCCGACACGCCCGAGGTGAATGTCAGTGAGATCGAGCTGCAGGGAGCGACTGTTTATCGCGTCAACGGCTTGATCGACGATTGCGGGAAGATCGTAGGAGAGGGGAAGGCCAAAGCCGGATGGTTCGATACTTCGACGCTGAAGGAGCCCTATCGCATCGAAGGCAAGAAGACGATGGGCCTTGAAATCGCCGAGCAGTTGGGCTGGGACGTGCCGGACGTGATCTTCTATCCGACCGGCGGCGGCACCGGGCTGATCGGCATGTGGAAGGCATTTGCCGAGCTCGAAGCGATCGGTTTCATCGGCAGCAAGCGCCCGCGCATGGTGGCGGTGCAGGCCGCGGGTTGCGCGCCGATGGTGCGCGCCTTCGAGAACGGCACCGAGCACGCGGCGCGCTGGGAAGACGCCCACACCATCGCTTCGGGCATCCGCGTGCCGCAGGCGATCGGCGATTTCCTGATCCTGCGCGCCGTGCGTGAGAGCAAAGGTTTCGCGATTGCGGTGACGGACGATAAAATTTCCGCTGCGTTGAACGAAGTGGCGCGAGAAGAGGGGTTGTTGTTGTGTCCGGAGGGCGCCGCGACCTATGCTGCGTACCAGCAGAGCCTCGCTGATGGGCGCGTGACGAAGAACGACCGGGTAATGCTCTTCAACTGCGCGAGCGGGCTTAAATATCCACTGCCCCCGGTAACGCGGAGCCTCGATCGGCATGCGCCGATCGATTACGCGAGACTTTAGGGGGCCGTCATTGCGAGCGCAGCGAAGCAATCCATGACGCGCCATAGTACGGCGTTTGTCGCATCGGCGGCGGTGTGCGGCGCGCGAGGGAGTACAATGCAAAGATTTGCTCTGGCGGCGCTGATCGCGCTCACATCATTCACCGGCTACGGGCTCGCGGACGATTTCCCCTCGCATCCCGTCACGATCGTGGTGCCGTTTTCAGCGGGCGGTCCGTCCGACGCGATGGCTCGGATTCTGGCCGAGCGCATGAAAACCAGCCTTGGCGAATCGGTGGTGGTGGAGAACGTCACGGGAGCGGGCGGCTCGATCGGGGTAGGGCGCGCGGTGCGCTCGCCGCCGGACGGTTACACCATCAGCTTCGGCCATCTCGGCACCCATGTGGCCAACGGAGCGATCTATAAGCTGGGGTTCGATCTCGTCAGCGACCTTGAACCGGTGGTATTGCTGCCGAGCAATCCCATGATCATCGTGAGCAAGAATGCGGTGCCGGCCAAAACGCTGCAGGAATTGCTTGCGTGGTTGAAATCGCGCCCGACGCCCGCAGCCGCGGGCACCGCCGGGGCGGGTTCGGGAAGTCACATCGCCGGGCTCTATTTCGAGAACGTCACGGGCATCAAGCTGCAATACGTCCCGTATCGCGGCACCGGGCCGGCCATGAACGACTTGGTGGGCGGACAGATCGACCTCATCGTCGATCAAACCTCGAACTCCATCGGGCAGGTGCGCGCCGGCAATATCCGCGCGTATGCCGTCACGGCCGACAAACGGCTGTCTTCGGCGCCGGACGTTCCGACGACGGACGAGGCCGGCCTGCCCGGATTTCACATGACGCTGTGGTCGGGGATGTGGGTCCCCAAGGGAACGCCCGGCGATGTCGTCCGCAAGCTCAATGCGGCAGCGATAGAGGCGATGAACGATCCTTCCGTTCGCAAGCAACTTGAGAATCTGGGGCTCCAGCTGCCGCCCGAAGAGCGGCTCTCGCCGGCCGCGCTGGGAGCCTGGCAGAAGGCGGAGATCGGCAAATGGTGGCCGATGATCAAGGCCGCCGATGTGAAGGTGGATTGATCCGACTGCGAGCGGCAAGCGTCCGCCTCTGATACAACGCGGGAAACCACACCTTTTAAGTTGTATAACATCAACGCACTATCTCAGGATGAATGCGTCTGCGACTCCGTAAGTTGCACGGCTTATGGGCGTTCAGCGCCCCAACGTTGCGGGGCGACGGCCTCCTCACCCTCCGCGGCCGCGCTGCGTGGGCGCACGACTTCAATCCCGATCGCAGCGTCGCCGCGACTTTCCAGACCCTCCCGGGCGCCAACTTCGTCGTCACCGGCGCGGCGGGGGCTGCGGAGGCCGCGCTGATCACGGCTTCCGCCGAACGGAGATGGTTGAACGGCTGGTCCGCTGCCGTCACCTTCGAGGGCGAGTTCTCTGAACTAACGCGAAGTTTCGCCGGCAAGGGTCTGATCCGATACGCGTGGTGATCGTCTGAGCTTGCGCGCTGCACTGCGGTGCGGGGCACGGCTACGCTATTTTCAACCTGCGTTCATTTGATGGTTGCCGCCGCGCAACAAATGTAGCTTTCCCGCAACACTCACCGAAGATTTAACTGTCGCCGCAGCAACCTCTTGCGCGCGCCGCTTTTTAGCCACACCCCTCCATGAAATCAGATCCTTCGTAGGCTAACGGCCACGGCGCTCACGAAGGCAAAGGAAACGTAGCTTTCCGGGACCGACAAGAGATGGCTGAGGCAACAGGGTCACGATGGACGCCAAGACCAACATCAAGAAGAGACTGCCCAGCCGCCATGTGACGGAGGGGCCGGAGCGCGCGCCGCATCGGTCGTATCTCTACGCCATGGGCCTGACCACCGAGCAGATTCACCAGCCGTTCGTCGGGGTGGCGTCCTGCTGGAACGAGGCTGCCCCCTGCAACATCTCGCTGATGCGGCAGGCTCAGGCGGTCAAAAAGGGCGTTGCCTCCGCGGGAGGCACTCCGCGCGAATTTTGCACCATCACCGTAACCGACGGCATCGCCATGGGACATGACGGCATGCGCTCGTCGCTGCCGTCGCGTGAATGCATTGCCGATTCCGTCGAATTGACGATGCGTGGCCATGCCTATGATGGGCTGGTCGGTCTAGCCGGCTGCGACAAGTCGCTGCCCGGCATGATGATGGCGATGGTCCGGCTGAACGTGCCCTCGGTTTTCATCTATGGCGGCTCGATTCTCCCCGGCAATTTCCGGGGCCAGCAGGTCACCGTTCAGGACATGTTCGAGGCGGTCGGCAAGCATTCGGTCGGTGAGATGTCGGACGCCGATCTCGATGAAATCGAACGCGTCGCCTGCCCATCGGCCGGTGCGTGCGGCGCACAATTCACTGCCAACACCATGGCGACGGTATCGGAAGCGATCGGCCTGGCATTGCCATATTCGGCCGGTGCGCCGGCTCCTTACGAAATCCGCGATGCTTTCTGCACCACGGCCGGCGAAAAGGTGATGGAGCTCATCGCCTCGAATATACGCCCGCGCGACATCGTTACGCGCCGATCGCTGGAAAACGCCGCGGCTGTGGTAGCCGCGTCCGGCGGTTCGACCAATGCTGCGCTGCATCTTCCGGCCATCGCCCACGAATGCGGCATCAAGTTCGACCTGTTTGACGTCGCGGAAATCTTCAAAAAGACACCGTATGTCGCGGATTTGAAACCGGGCGGTCGCTATGTCGCCAAAGACATGTTCGAGGTTGGCGGCATACCGCTGTTGATGAAGACGCTGCTCGACCATGGCCATTTGCATGGCGACTGTCTGACGGTCACGGGCCGGACGATTGCCGAGAACCTAAAAAGCGTGAAGTGGAATCCGAACCAGGACGTGGTGCGACCCGCTGACAAGCCGATCACCGTCACTGGCGGTGTCGTTGGCTTGAAGGGAAATCTCGCGCCCGAGGGTGCGATCGTCAAGGTCGCGGGTATGTCCAACCTTAAATTCACCGGCCCGGCTCGGTGCTTCGACCGCGAAGAGGACGCCTTCGAGGCGGTCCAGAAGAAAACCTACAAAGAGGGCGAGGTCATCGTCATCCGCTACGAGGGGCCGCGCGGCGGTCCCGGCATGCGCGAAATGCTCTCGACCACGGCGGCGCTGACCGGCCAGGGCATGGGTGGCAAGATCGCGCTCATCACCGACGGCCGTTTTTCCGGGGCTACCCGAGGGTTCTGCATCGGCCATGTTGGGCCGGAAGCCGCCGTGGGTGGGCCGATCGCATTGTTGAGGGATGGCGACATCATCGAGATCGATGCCGATGTCGGGACACTTAACGTAAAGTTGACCGACGCGGAGCTGTCCGAACGTAAAACCAAATGGAAGCCGAGAGAGACCAACCATACATCAGGCGTGTTGTGGAAGTACGCCCAGCAGGTTGGACCGGCGGTAGATGGCGCCGTTACCCATCCAGGCGGGGCGCGCGAGAAACAATGTTATGCGGATATTTGAGCGTATCATTTTTGCGTTGATTTTAGGGGCGACGCCGATCGCGGGCCTCTCGTTTGCATTCGACGGCGCACCGGCTGCGTCCGACGCGGCTATTCCCGTCCTCTCCGCCCAACCCGGGACTGCCGCCGCCGCATTGAAAAAGGCGATTCCGTCCGCCACCACCGAGACCTCGCTCACGTCGCTGCAGTATGCGGCGGAAGGCGGCCACCCCATCGCCCAGTGGAAGCTGGGACGGATGTATGCAAACGGCGATGGCGTCACCCAGGACGATCTGCGCGCTTTCGAGTATTTCAGCCGCATCGCTAACGCCCATGCGGAAGACAGTCCCTCCGCGCCGCAGGCGGCTATCGTGGCCAACGCGTTCGTGGCTTTGGGCCGGTATTATCTGAACGGTATTCCGAACTCGAAGATCAAATCCGATCCGGAGCGGGCGCGGGAAATGTTCTCTTATGCCGCGTCTTATTTCGGTAACGCCGACGCGCAATACGATTTGGCTAGGCTATACCTGAAGGGCGCGGGCTCCTCGCGCGACGACTTCCGCTACGGCGCGCGCTGGCTCGGCCTTGCCGCCCAGAAGGGCCAGCATCACGCACAAGCACTGCTTGGACAAATGCTGTTCAACGGCGACCAGCTTCCTCGTCAGGCTGCCCGCGGTTTGATGTGGCTGACGCTCGCGCGTGACAGCGCCGCGCCGGAAGAGGCCTGGATCAAGGAAAGCTACAGCAAGGCGATCGCAAAGGCGTCGGATAGTGACCGCGCCATGGCGCTGCAGATGCTCGAGCACTGGGTGCAGGGCCGCAAGGACTGAAGCAAGTTCGCCTCACGCCGTCTCGAGTTCGAGATCTGCCCACACAGGTACGTGATCGGAGGGTTTTTCCCAGCCGCGCACATACTTGTCGATTCCGACGTCGATGAGCCGGTCGCTGGCTTGCGGCGACAGCAAAAGATGGTCGATCCGCAGACCCTGATTCTTCTGCCAGGCGCCGGCCTGATAATCCCAGAATGTGTATTGACCGGGCGCGTCAGTGACTGCGCGGAGCGCGTCGGTGAGCCCCAGGCCGAGCAGCGATTGGAAGCTCTCCCTGGTTTGGGGCCGAAACAGCGCATCGTTGACCCATGCGGGAGGATTGTAGACGTCCTCGGCGGTCGGGATCACGTTGAAATCTCCGGCCAGGATCAGCGGTTCCTCGGCCTTCAGCCGCTGCCTTGAATACTCAAGAAGGCGCGACATCCATTTGAGTTTGTACGTGTATTTCTCGGTTTCCGGCGGGTTCCCATTGGGGAGATACAGGCAGGCGACCCGCAACACGCCGTTCTTGAGGGGCACCACACCCTCCAGAAACCGCGCGTGGGCATCTTCATCGTCTCCGGCCAGCCCAGACCGGGTTTCGTCGAACGGCAGCTTGGAGAGCAGGGCTACGCCATTGAAACCCTTCTGGCCGTGGGTGACGACGTTATAGCCGAGCGCTTCTATGGTCTCGCGCGGGAACGCCTCGTCCAGGCATTTGATTTCCTGCAGGCAAACGATGTCAGGCTCGCATTCCCTCAGCCAGCTCAAAAGATGCTCAAGCCGCTGCCGGATAGAGTTGACGTTCCATGAAGCAATCCGCATGAAATAGGTACCGGCCGTAACCACAATTCGGGTTATATGGCATACCATGAGCCGCGCGGCTGTGATAACCCTTAGAAAAAGATGGAAATGCAGCCGGCAGGGGGGAGATCGAGTCGTCCCGTCCTTGCGGAGCGGCTGACGTGAAATGCTATGAAGACACGTAGTTTGATTTTTCTCGCGGGCGTGCTTGGCACTGCTGCGCTCGCCGCGTTCATGACCCGCGCTTCGTGGATGGGCGGCGGGGCCAGCGCGCAAGCGCCGCAGCGAGCGCGTGTGATCTCGGTCGAACTGGCCAAGGCGGAGCGCAAGCCGGTGCCGGTCGATGTCGACTCGATCGGGACCGTGACACCCATCTCAAGCGTGGCGCTTAAATCGCGAGTCGAGACCACGATCGTCCAGGTCCATTTCCAGGACGGCGCCAGGGTGGCCGAGGGCGATGTGCTCTTTACGCTCGACGCGCGCCAGATCGATGCGCAGATCGAGCAGGCCGAGGGCGTGGTCGCCAGGGACCAGGCAAGTCTCGAGGGCGCACAGCGCGATGTCAGACGTTTTAGCGACTTGATCGGCAAGGGAGCAACTACCCAGGTCAGCCTGGATAACGCCAAGACCCAGGCGGACATCCTCATAGGCACGATCAAGGCGGATCAATCAGCGCTGGACAATCTTCGGGTGCAGAAGAGCTACACCAGCATTCGTGCTCCATTCTCGGGCCGGATCAGCGCGGCCAATGTGAAGGTGGGCAATTTCGTGCGTCCCGCCGATACCATGCCGCTTGCGGTCATCAACCAGATGGCGCCCGTGTATGTCACCTTTGCCGTTCCGCAACGTGTGCTCGTCGATCTGCGCGATGCGATGGCGGGCGGCGGATCGAAGGTGATCGCGACGATCCCGGGCCACCAGCGCTCCGAAGACGGCAAGGTCGCCATGGTCGAAAACACCGTGGATGCGACCACCGGGATGGTCACCGTCCGGGGCATCATGAACAACGAGAACGAAACGCTCTGGCCGGGGACGTTGGTCAACGCCAAGCTCATCATCCGGACCGAGGACGCTATCACCGTGCCCACCGCCGCCGTGCAGCGCAGCCAGAGCGGCAACTACGTGTTCACGATGAAGGACGGCAAGGCTCACGTTCAACCCGTCACGGTCAGTCGAACCTTCCAGGGGATGTCGGTCGTCGCGACAGGGCTCGCGGGAGGCGAGGACGTCATTACGGACGGGCAGTTACTGTTGTCGGAAGGAACTCCGGTCGCGCCGCGGGCGCCCAAGGCAGGGGCCTGAGCGATGACGCTTTCGGAGCTTTGTATCCGTCGCCCGGTGATGACGACGCTGCTGACGGCTTCGATCATCGCTTTCGGCGTATTCGGTTTCAGGCTTCTGCCGGTCTCAGCGCTTCCAAAGGTCGACTTTCCCACCATCGCGGTGACGGCGACGCTGCCGGGCGCGAGCGCGGACACAATGGCGGCCTCGGTCGCCGGCCCGATCGAACGCCAGCTTTCGACCATCGCGGGTATCTCATCGATGTCGTCGACCTCGTCGCAAGGCACGACGTCGATCGTCATTCAGTTCGATCTCAATCGCGCGATCGACGCCGCCGCGCTGGACGTGCAGACCGCGCTGACCATCGCGCAGCGGCGTTTGCCGGTCGAGATGACGGTGCCACCGAGCTTCCGGAAAGTTAATCCGTCAGACTTCGCGGTCCTGTTCATCTCGCTGTCCTCCGAGACGCTGCCGCTCTCCACCGTCAATGAGTACGGCGACATCACGATCGGCCAGGCGCTCTCGCAGATTCAGGGCGTCGCTCAGGTCGTGATCTTTGGCAGCCAGAAATTTGCCATCCGGGTGCAAGCCGATCCCGAGGCCGCGGCGGCGCGCGGAATATCGCTCGAAGACGTCCGCACGGCTGTATCACGAGCGAACTCGTCCACGCCGGTAGGCACCCTGAACGGTCCGAAACAGGACGTTGCACTTCAGGCGTCCGGGCAGATGGACAAGGCAGCGGACTATCGTCAGGTCATCGTCGCCTGGCGCAACGGTTCGCCGGTTCGCCTCGATGAGATCGCGCGCGTCTATGACAGCGTCGAGAACGACAAGACGGCGACCTGGTTCAACGGCACGCGCTCCATCGTTCTGGCGATCTACAAGCAGCCGGACGCCAACACGGTGGCGGTCGTCGACGGCGTGCTGGCGAAGCTGCCGATGCTGCGCGCCCAGATCCCGCCGTCGGTGAAAATTGATGTCACCATGGACCGCTCGGTCTCGATCCGGCAATCGGTCAGCGACGTCGAGGAGACGCTGCTGATCGCCATCGGTCTTGTCATCCTGGTTATCTTCCTATTCCTGCGGTCCGCCTCGGCCACGTTCATCCCGGCGCTGGCGGTGCCGATCTCGCTGTGCGGCACCTTTGCCGCCATGTACATGCTGGACTTCTCCATCAACAACATGACCCTGCTGGCGTTGACGCTGTCGGTAGGCTTCGTGGTCGACGATGCCATCGTCATGCTGGAGAACATCGTCCGCCATATCGAGCAGGGCATGCACCCGTATGCGGCGGCGCTCAAGGGCGCGCGCGAGATCGGGTTCACCATCATTTCGATCACCTTTTCGCTGATCGCCGTGTTCATCCCGGTGCTGCTGATGGGCGGCATCGTCGGCCGTGTTTTCCGGGAATTTGCGGTTACGATCGCGGTGGCGATCGTCGTTTCCGGATTCGTTTCGCTAACGCTGACGCCGATGCTGTGCGCACGCGTATTGAAGGCGCATGACCCAAGCAAAAGGCCGAACATTGTGCTGCGCGTGTTCGAGCGGATGTTCGACTCATGGCTGCGCGCCTACGAATGGGCGCTGGACTGGGTACTGGCCCGCAAGGCGATGATGCTGGTGGTGACACTGGCCACGCTCGCCGGCACCGTCGCGCTCTATATCGTGGTTCCCAAGGGGTTCTTCCCCCAGGAGGACACCGGCTTCCTTTCAGGCGTGACGGAAGCGGCGACCGACACCTCGTTCGAGGCGATGTCGGTCCGGCAAAAGGACCTCACGGACATATTGAGCCGCGACCCCGCCGTCGAATACATCAACAGCACGGTTGGCGCGGGCGGTCCCAATCCAACGGCGAACTACGGCAGGCTTTTCATCGCGCTGAAACCGAGGAAAGAGCGGGAGCCGGCGGCCGTGGTGATGGCCCGCTTGCGTCAGAAAGCGACGCAGGTTCCGGGCATGCAGGCGTTCTTCCAGGGCATCCAGAACCTCAACATTGGGGGGCGGCCTTCGAAGAGCCAGTACCAATACACGCTGCAGAGCGGGGACACCGAAGCGCTTTACCGGCTGGCGCCGGAGATGAGCAAGAACATCTCGAAGGTGCCCGGCCTGCTCGATGTCACGACCGATCTCTACATCAAGAATCCGCAGATGACGGTCGATATCGATCGCGAGAAGGCAGCGGTCTATGGCGTCACCGTCGATCAGGTGCGCAACCAGCTTTACAATGCCTACGGCGCACGTCAGGTCGGCACCATCTACATGCCTTCCAACGATTACCAGATCATCCTTGAGGCGCAGCCGAAGTTTCGGCTCGACCCGTCCGACCTTTCCAAGCTTTATGTGAAGACGAGCAATAACCAGACCATCCCGCTGGATGCGGTGGCAAAGCTGGTCCCTACGGTGGGTCCGCTGCAGATCAATCATCAGGGGCAACAGCCGGCGGTGACCATCTCCTTCAATCTCGCGCCCAATTATTCGCTCGGCTATGCGGTCAATCAGATTACGGCCATCGAGCAGAAATCGAATTTGCCGGCTACCATCGCCACCGGGTTCTCCGGCACCGCACAGGTGTTCCAGGATTCACTGCGCGGCCAGGGCGTGCTGATCCTGGCGGCTGTGTTCGCCGCGTTCGTGATCCTGGGCATTCTGTATGAGAGCTTCATCCATCCGATCACCATCATTTCCGGCCTGCCCTCGGCAGGCATCGGGGCGATCCTCACGTTGATGATGTTCAACATGGAGCTGTCGGTGATCGCGATGATAGGCATCGTGATGTTGGTCGGCATCGTCAAGAAGAACGCCATCATGATGGTGGACTTTGCGCTGGAGCGCCGCCGGGTCGGGTTGAGCGCGGAGCACGCCATCCGCGAGGCCGCGCTGCTGCGGTTTCGGCCGATCATGATGACGACGTTCGCGGCCATCTTCGGCACGCTGCCGATCGCGATCGGCGCCGGGGCGGGCGCCGAACTGCGTCAGCCACTCGGGGTGGCTGTGGTCGGTGGCCTATGCGTATCGCAGCTATTGACGCTGTTCATCACGCCGGTGATCTACATCTATCTCGACCGGATCGACCGTCGCTTGAAAGGCCGTCTCGAGCCGCAAGCGGACGAACTCGACAGCGTCGAGCGGCCGCATGTGGTTGCTGCCGAATAGGAACTGAGTCAGCTTCCACCGCAGGCGATGAGCCGTGGACCCGCTTTATAGCCCGTCAGATGGAGAAACTGGTGCCGCAGCCGCAGGATGCGGTGGCGTTCGGGTTCACTACCCGGAACGAGGCGCCGATCAGGTCGTCCACGAAGTCGACCTCCGAGCCCGCCAGAAAAGGCACTGAAGCCGGATCGACAAGCACCACAGCACTGTCACGTGCGATCACGAGGTCATCGTCAGCCTTGGCGTGCTCCACGTCGAATTTGTACTGAAAGCCCGAGCAGCCGCCGCCCTCGACACTGATGCGCAGCATCGCGCCGTCACCCTCGGTCTTAAGGATTTCCCCGATCCGTCGGGCAGCCCGCTCGCTGATGAGGACACTAGCTGCAGTCATGAGCCCACCGTTACCTGACCAAAATCACGATCATACATCGGTGAAATCCTCAATCTTTGTTAGCTGGTCGGGACTAGCGATGTACTGAAAGCCTTGTGGATGTATCTGTACCACATAGCGCAGGTAGCCTTCCAGCGTCACATAGTGCGTCAGGACTGTGCCCTGATACTTTACCTGCCCACCGACCTTGGCGACCTTGTCGAACAGCTTGAAGGCTGGTGGCGAGATGGCTTCCAGTTGCTTCAGCGCTTGCGTATCAGACATCTTCTTGTTCGAGCTCCGATTAGCACTCGGCCGGCGATAGCCGACACCCGAATTATTTGGTATCCGGCGCTAAAGCATAGTTAGTGCGGCAGACGCCGGAATCAAACCCTATAGGGAACCATACACTGTGTCGGTCGGAATGGCTGCTCCCCGCGCGGTCTATGCCTGCGACCCCGAGCGCAGCCGGGGACGGCTCGTTCAGGAGCCGCAGAGCAAGACGCGGAGCGCTTTCCGGCGCGATTGCGACCGGGTGATCCATTCGACGGCGTTTCGCCGGCTGAAGCACAAGACCCAGGTCTTCGTGTTTCACGAAGGCGATCACTACCGCACCCGGCTGACCCACTCGCTGGAAGTGGCCCAGATCGCCCGTGCGTTAGCCCGACAGCTTGGTCTCGACGAGGATCTGACGGAAACGCTCGCGCTCGCCCATGACCTCGGTCATCCGCCATTCGGCCACGCCGGCGAGCGGGCGCTTGATGCGTGCCTGCAGGCGCATGGCGGCTTCGATCACAATGCGCAAAGCTTGCGCGTCGTCACGGCTCTCGAGCATCGATATCCCGAATTCGATGGATTGAATCTGACCTGGGAATCGCTCGAGGGCATCGTCAAGCACAATGGTCCCCTGACGACGCGCGACGGCGCAGCCACAGGAAGGTATCGTGACCTCCGCATTCCCGTCGGGATTTCCGATTACAACGAACTCTACGATCTGGAACTGTGGAGCTTTGCATCGCTTGAAGCGCAGGTCGCCGCGATTGCCGATGACATCGCCTATGACGCCCATGATATCGATGACGGGCTGCGGGCCGGACTGTTCAACGTCGGCGATCTCAACAGGATGCCGCTGACGGCCGAAATGATCGCGGCAATCGTGAAACGCTATCCTGATCTGGACCACGACAGGCTTGGCGCCGAACTGGTGCGCGAGTTGATCTCGTATCTGATCGCTGCCGTACGAACCGAGGCGCGCAAGCGACTTGATGCCGCCAGCCCCCAATCGGTCGACGATGTCCGCAACCATGCTGAGGTATTGATCACGTTTCCCGGCGCAGTCGCCCAAGCCGAGGCAGAGATCAAGTCATTCCTGAAACTTGGAATGTACCGGCATCCGCGCGTGATGCGGGTCATGGACGACGCCGAACAGATACTGTTCGACCTGTTCGCTCGCTATCAGAAATCACCCGGGGACCTGCCCTCGGAATGGCTGGCCCCGGATGGATTGGATAGCGAGGCCGAGCGCGACCGGCGGATCGGTAATTTCATCGCCGGGATGACCGACCGTTTCGCGCTCACCGAACATCAGAGGCTTTTTGACTCGACCCCGGATTTGCGTTAGGCGGCGGCCTCGAAGCCCGCGTGCGCGGCTGCAATCCCGGTACACTCGCCCATGGAAGATAAAGCTCCAACGCCGCATCTGTTCGCCGATGTGCTGGCGCGCGTGCATGCCGTCTGCGAGGCCCTGGCAAAGGAAGGCGGCTGGCCGGTCGGCATCGACCTGTCGCGGGTCGTGGTCGAGCCGCCGCGCGACGCCGCGCACGGCGATATGGCGACCAACGCGGCGATGGTCCTTGCCAAGGACGTCGGGACCAAGCCGCGCGATCTGGCGGAAAAGATCGCGGCGAAGTTGCGCGCGGACGACCTGATTGCCTCGGTCGGCGTCGCTGGTCCGGGGTTCATCAACCTCAGCCTCAAGCCCGAGGCATGGGCGGACACGCTGCGCACCGTGCTGCGTGAGCGCGAGAACTACGGTCGGACCGCCGTTGGCGCGGGTGCAAAGGTCAACGTGGAATATGTGTCAGCCAACCCGACCGGGCCCATGCATGTGGGGCATTGCCGCGGCGCGGTGTTCGGGGACGCCCTGAGCACTTTGCTCGCCTTTGCGGGCTACGATGTGACTCGCGAATACTACATCAACGACGCTGGGGCTCAGGTCGATGTGCTCGCGCGCTCTGCCTTTCTGCGGTATCGCGAGGCGCTCGGGGAGAGCATCGGCCAGATTCCGGAGGGGCTTTATCCGGGCGACTATCTCAAGCCGGTAGGAGAAGCGCTGGCGGCCGAACACGGCGACAAGCTGCTTGCGATGTCCGAAAGCGAGTGGCTTCCGTTGGTCCGCGACAGAGCCATTGCGATGATGATGGAGGAGATCAAAGGCGATCTCGCTGCGCTCAACATCAGGCACGACGTTTTCATGTCGGAACGGTCGCTCATGCAAGGTGGCAACGACAAGGTCAGACAGACCATCGAGTTTCTTCGTTCGCGCGGCGATGTTTACGAAGGCCGGCTGCCGCCGCCAAAAGGCGGCCCGGTCGAGGACTACGAAGACCGCATGCAGACGCTGTTTCGCGCCACTTCCTACGGTGACGACATCGACCGGCCGCTGATCAAGTCCGATGGGTCGTACACCTATTTCGCCTCGGACATCGCCAACCACAAGAACAAGTTCGATCGGGGTTTCCGCGATCTCATCGACGTCTTTGGCGCCGACCATGGCGGCTACATCAAGCGCATGCAGGCGGCCGTCAAAGCGGTGAGTGGAAGCAAGGCCACCCTGGACGTGAAGGTGGTGCAACTGGTCCGGCTGTTGCGCAACGGCGAGCCGGTGAAGATGTCGAAGCGATCGGGCGATTTCGTCACGCTGCGTGAGGTCGTGGATGAGGTTGGCTCGGACCCGGTGCGGTTCATGATGCTATTCCGCAAGAACGATGCGGTGCTGGATTTCGACCTCGCCAAGGTCATCGAGCAATCAAAGGACAATGCCGTCTTTTACGTCCAGTACGGCCATGCCAGGGGTCATTCGGTGTTCCGCAATGCCCGGGAGGTGGTTCCGGAGTTGCCGGAGGAGGCGGAAGCCCGGGCGGCCTTTCTACAGGCCGCCGCGCTCGACCGGTTGAACGACCCGTCCGAACTGGAGCTGCTGCGCCGGCTGGCGCTCTACCCCCGCGCCATCGAGGCGGCTGCCTTGGCTCACGAACCACACCGAATCGCTTTTTACCTCTATGATCTTGCCAGTGAATTTCACGCGTTGTGGACAAAGGGCCGCGATTTGCCCTATTTACGCTTCATTATCACTAATGATGCAGAGATCACGAAGGCGCGTCTGGCGTTAGTGCAGGGCGTGGTCTCGGTTCTGGCTTCGGGCCTGACCGTTCTCGGCGTTCACGCTCCAGACGAGATGCGGTAGTTCTGGATAAGCATCGCCGTGCAACGGCTACTGGCAAGGCTGGTGTCGGTAGGGATGGGTTGGCGGCTTTCCCGAAGGGGACGCATCATCACGATGGCTGATCGATATCAGGAAAGACGTTTCGCTGCGGACGAATATGACCGCGGTGCCGATCCGCGCGCTCCAGTTCGGGGCGAGGGCGATCCGCTCGCCGAACTCGCGCGGCTGATCGGCCAGAGTGAATCGTCCGGCATCATTGGACGTGCCAATTTGCAGGTTGCAAGGCGCGCGACTGAATTTGATCAGGATCAGGAGCAGATTGGCCCCGATGCCGACCTTGGGCCTCCGTCAGGTCCACCGTCCTGGTTGCAACGCGCCAACAGGCAGGAAGCAGCGATACCGGAGTCCGAAGCGGACGATTACGAACCCAGTGCCATGCATCCTCTGCAGCGTTACGGCGCGGCGCGATCGGCGCCCGAACCGAAATACGAAGAGTCAGAATATGCCGACGCGCACGAACCAGATCCGTCGCGTTATGATGATGCCCTGTATGGCCAGATCAACGAGGGCTTGCAGCACCAGCAATACCAGGACGAGGAGCCGTACGCCGACGACCGCTACGACTTGGAAGGGCATGAGGACGAAGCTCCTGCGGATCCGGTCCGAAAGCGCGGCGGCATTTTCACGGTGATGGTGGTGCTTGCGCTGGCGGTGGTGGGAACGGGAGCGGCGTTTGCGTATCGCACCTACGCCGGCTCATCGCGGTCGGGCGAACCGCCGATCATCAAAGCTGATACCAGCCCCACCAAGGTGGTACCTGCTCCGTCAGACGGCTCAACCAAGCTGCCGGACCGCATGGTGGCCGGCGACGCCGCCGAAAAAATCGTGCCACGCGAAGAGGCGCCGGTCGACGTTGCAAGAGCCGGACCGCGCGTGGTGTTTCCAGCGTTGAGCCAGAACGGCGCGCCCGCGGCAGCAAACGTGGCCGTCAGCGGCCCGGCTGCTGCCAACGGCACGCTGCCGAACAATGAACCGCGAAAAATAAAGACGCTGACCGTACGCGGCGATCAGCCCGATGGCGCTGCGCTGCCGGTTACGTCGTCGGCCGGCGCTGCCGGAAAACAGGCCGCGCCGCGAGCAATCGCTGCGCCGCCGCCCGGTCCAGCCACCCGCAGCACCGCGGCGGCCGCGAATGCGAGTGCCAGCGGACCCTTGTCGCTGGTTCCTCAAGCAACGGCTCCGGCAACTGAGACGAAGACCCGGCTGGCCGATATCACCCCGACCCAGCCTGTAGCCGGCGCCCCTGCGAGCGGCGGCGGGTATCTGGTTCAGGTCTCCTCGCAGCGCAACGAGGCTGATGCCCAAGCTTCCTATCGGGCCTTGCAGGGCAAGTTCCCCACAGTGTTGGGCTCGCATGGGCCGTTAATCAAGCGAGCCGACCTTGGCGACAAGGGCGTCTATTACCGCGCGATGGTAGGGCCGTTCGGGACACCTGAGGAGGCCTCGCAGTTCTGCGGCAACCTCAAAACTGCCGGCGGGCAGTGCGTCGTCCAAAGGAATTAGCTGTCGTTTCCTTGACCCTTGGGGCGGCAGCGGGCTAATCGGCCCGCATGAACACGCGTGCCTTCATTACAGGCGTATCCGGAACGGAGCTGAACGACGCCGAGCGTGACTTCATCCGCTCGCAGCGGCCGTGGGGCTTCATCCTGTTCAAGCGGAATATCGAAACACCCGCGCAAGTTGCGAATTTGGTTCAAGCATTACGTAACGTGCTTGGGCAAACGGATGCGCCCGTCCTGATCGACCAGGAAGGGGGCCGGGTCCAACGACTTGGTCCGCCAAACTGGCCCCTGTATCCGGCCGGGGCAGTGTTCGGCAGGCTTTATGATATCGAACCGGGACTTGGCTTGAGGGCCGCGCAGCTAAGCGCGCGCCTGATCGCTGCCGATCTCGGCAATCTTGGAGTCAGCGTGGATTGTTTGCCGCTGGCCGATGTGCCCGTAGCGGGCGCGGATGCGGTGATCGGTGACCGCTCCTATGGCACCGAACCGGACAAGGTCGCGGCCATTGCTCGTGCGGTGACCGACGGGCTCGAGCAGGGCGGCATTTTGCCGGTCCTCAAGCACATCCCCGGTCATGGCCGGGCAACCGCGGACACCCATTTGACGCTGCCGGTAGTCGATACGCCCAAAGCGGAGCTCGAACGCACCGATTTTGCTCCTTTTCGAGCACTCGCCGATCTGCCGATGGCCATGACCGCCCATGTTGTGTTTAGCACGCTGGACCCTGCCCAACCGGCGACCACTTCTGCGACAATCATCCACCAAGTGATTCGTGGCGTGATCGGGTTCCAGGGCTTGTTGATGAGTGACGACGTGTCCATGAACGCGTTGGCGGGGTCGATCGCCGAGCGGACCCGGGCCGCCTTTGCCGCCGGTTGCGACGTGGTTCTGCATTGTAACGGCAGGCTGGATGAAATGCATGAGGTCGCGCGCGAGACGCCGGAGTTGTCGGGCCAGCCGCTGCAGCGCGCCGCGAGGGCCTTGGCCGCACGCAAGACCCCGCGACCGTTCGACCGGGTGATGGCGCGGGCTGAATTGGACTCGTTGATCGAGCGAGCGGGAGCGGCGGCCAGCGCATGAACGCGGAAATCCTATCATTCGAGACCGGGCGCCCGGCGGAACTCACCGAGGAAGAACCGGCGCTCGTCGTCGACGTCGAGGGCTACGAGGGACCGCTCGATCTGCTGCTGGCGCTGGCCCGGCAGCAAAAGGTCGACCTGTCCAGGATCTCTATTCTGGCGCTTGCCAACCAGTATCTCGTGTTCATTGAAGAGGCGCGGAAAATCAGGCTTGAACTGGCCGCCGACTATCTGGTGATGGCCGCGTGGCTGGCCTTCCTGAAATCGCGGCTGTTACTTCCGGAACCTCCGAGTGCCGATGGGCCCAGCGCCGAGGAGATGGCGACGGCGTTGGCGAACAGGCTGCGCCGGTTGGAGGCTATCCGCGAGGCTTCAAACCGTCTGATGAACCGTTCGCAACTGAACCGGGATATCTTTCCGCGCGGCGATCCCGAAACGATCGCGGAAATCCGACATCCGAGGTTCACCGCCACGCTTTTCGACCTGCTCACGGCGTACGCGGCGCAACGTCAGCAGCGGGTGCTTGCAACCGTACATCTGGCAAAGCGTACGGTCTGGTCTTTGACGGAGGCGAGAGCGTCGCTGGAGCGGCTGGTTGGAATGGCTCAGGAATGGAGCCGCCTCGACCAATATTTGCTCGATTACGTTGTCGATCCATCGCAAAAGGCGACGGTTTTCGCGTCCAGCTTTGCGGCTGCGCTGGAGTTGGTCAGGGAAGGCCAGCTTGAGCTGCACCAGAACGAGGCGTTCGCGCCTTTGTATTTTCGGAAGCGTCCGCCGCAACCAGAACCCGACGCGATGACAGCGCCGGATCTGCCGGCCGAGTAAGTGGAAGAAGGAAACCGAGCCATGGCAAGCCTAGCGGAGAAACGCCTAGTGGATGCCGAGCAACCTTCCGTCGATCCGCAGGCGCGGCCGGAAGAACTACGCTTGCTTGAAGCGCTGCTGTTCGCCTCGACCGAACCGCTGGACCAGGCCGCGCTCGCCAAGCGAATGCCTGACGGCATGGACATCAAGGTCGCGTTGGCGCAACTGCAGGCGGAGTACGCGCCGCGCGGCGTCAATCTGGTTCGTATCGGCAATAAATGGAGTTTCCGTACCGCCGGCGATCTTTCCTGGTTGATGACGCGTGAAAGCACCGAAACGCGGCGGCTGTCGCGTGCGGCGATCGAGATGCTGGCGATCATCGCGTATCACCAGCCGGTGACCCGCGCCGAGATCGAGGAAATCCGAGGGGTGATGACCTCCAAGGGGACGCTCGACGTACTGCTCGAAACCGGCTGGATTCGTCCGCGCGGGCGTCGCAAGACCCCAGGGCGGCCGTTGACGTTCGGAACCACGGAAGCGTTTTTGTCCCAGTTCAGCTTGGAAGCGCTCGGCGACCTGCCGGGGCTAGAGGAACTGAGAGGGACCGGCCTGCTCGATTCACGCTTGCCTTCAGGCTTCAGCGTTCCAACACCGTCGGATGATCCGGCTCTTCGTGACGACGAGGATCCGCTGGACCTTGGCGATCTGGAACTGGCGTTGTCGCCGGCTGCGGACCCGGAAACCGATAGTTGATTCCCACGTGTCCCAGCCTCGCCTCAGGCGGGCGTCCGTTAACCGAGGATAGGCGAGCCCGGATTTGTGAACGGCCTAAGTCCTTGTTTTTGACACCTCCGGGGCCTACTTTCAGCCTCAGATCGAGGCCGGGTCGCAACGGCCGTGTGTTTGGAGGATTGCAGGATGGGTTCGCTTAGCATTTGGCACTGGATCGTCGTGATCGCAGTCGTCCTGCTGTTGTTTGGTCGCGGCAAGATTTCCGACCTGATGGGCGATGTCGCGCAGGGGATCAAGGCCTTCAAGAAGGGCATGCAGGACGATGACAAGACTGCGGAAAAGGCCGAGCCTGTGAAGTCCATCGACCACAACACGACGCCTTCGACGGCGGCGCGGTCGGACGTCGGTAGCAAGGCGGTCTGAACACCGAATCTTGCGGCATACTGCGGCAAGGCCGGTGGGCGGCAGACGCGGGCGGCCCAAGTCTCTCTTGGGCAGATATTGATGTAGTCGCCTCGCGTGAGCGGAATTATTCATGTTCGATATCGGGTGGAGTGAACTGGTCGTGATCGCGGTCGTCGCGTTGATCGCCATCGGTCCGAAAGAGCTTCCCGCCGTCCTGCGGACCATCGGCCAGTGGATGGGCAAGGCGCGGAAGATGGCTTCCGAATTCCAGGGCCAGTTTCAGGAAGCGATGCGTGAGGCCGAAATGGCCGAACTGAAGCAGAGTTTCGACGAGGTCAAGGAAGCGGCAACAGGTTTTGCCAGCGGCAATGTGATGACCTCGCTGGAGAAGGACGTCGGCAACGCGCTGCGCATTGAGGGCGTGGATAAGCCGGCAGCTTCCGAGGTGGTCGCGACCGAAACACCGGGGACCTCAGAGCACGCAACGCCAGCCGGCGGTGAAATGCCGATACCCGAAATCTTCACCGAGAATGACGCGCGCAGCGCGGCGTCTCAGCCGCTGGCCATCGTTCACGAAGTCCAGCCGCAAGCCGTGCCGCAGGACAGCGACACCGCAGCGGCAGACGCAGTCAAGGACGCCAAAGCGTCATGAGCGCCGAGGACATCGAGGCCAGCAAAGCCCCGCTGATGGATCATTTGATCGAGCTGCGCTCGCGGCTGATCAAGGCTCTGCTTGGATTCGGCGTGGCCTTTATCTTCTGTTTCTTTTTTGCCAAGCAGATCTACAACGTTCTGGTATGGCCGTTCGTCTGGGTCGCCGGTCCTGAAAATTCGAAATTCATCTACACCGCGCTTCTGGAGTATTTTATCACGCAGTTGAAGCTGGCGCTGTTCGGTGCCGGTTTCATTTCGTTTCCGATTGTCGCCACCCAGATCTATAAGTTCGTGGCGCCGGGGCTGTACAAACACGAACGCGGCGCTTTCCTGCCGTACCTTGTGGCGACCCCGGTGTTCTTCGTGCTCGGCTCAATGCTGGTTTATTTCATTGTGCTGCCGATGCTGATCCGATTTTCGCTCGGCATGCAGCAGACCGGCGGCGCGGAAACCGCCCAGATCCAGCTTTTGCCGAAGGTGGGCGAATATCTATCGCTGATGATGTCGCTGATCTTCGCTTTCGGGGTCGCCTTCCAGTTGCCGGTTATCCTGACGCTGTTGGGCCGGATCGGCGTCCTCACCTCAACACAGTTGCGCGAGAAGCGGCGATATTTCGTGGTCATCGCGTTCATTATCGCCGCCGTGTTGACGCCTCCCGACGTACTGAGTCAGGCTTCGCTCGCGATCCCGCTGCTGTTGCTGTACGAAGGATCGATCGTTGCCGTGCGCATCGTGGAGAAGAGGGCATCGTCCACGACGTCCGCCGCCGCCGGAGCCCCGCCAGCAGCAACCCCGCCGCCGCCTGCCGCCAACCCGGCCGAGTAGGTTTCGCACAGGATCACGTCTTGGATTAGTCGCGCACGGGCTTGACCCGGGCATCCACGGCTTGTTCTAACGAAGCAAAGACGTGGATGGCCGGAACAAGTCAGGCCATGACGCAGGAAGTGTGATCATGCACGACATCAAATGGATCCGCGAGCATCCAGCCATGTTCGACGCCGGGCTGAAACGGCGCGGGTTGGAGCCATTGTCGGCAACGCTGCTGGCGATCGACGAAGCGCGGCGCGCGGCCATCCTGAAATCGGAGCAGGCCCAGGCGCGGCGCAATGCGGCTTCCAAGGAAATCGGCGACGCCAAAAAGGCCAAGGATGACGAGCGCGCGGCCGGACTGATGGCCGAAGTAGCTCAACTCAAGGCCACCATGCCCGAGCTTGAACTCGCGACGAAAACGGCCGACGACGAACTAGCCACCTTGCTTGCTGCCATACCGAACTTGCCGGCAGAGGACGTACCCGACGGGTTCGATGAACATGGCAACGTGGTGCGGCACCATTTTGGGGATAAGCGCAAGCTTGCATTCACGGCGAAGCCGCATGATGACCTCGGCGGCGCGCTCGGCCTGATGGATTTTGAAACTGCCGCAAAGCTCAGCGGCGCGCGTTTCGTTGTTCTCAAAAAAGGTCTGGCCCGGCTGGAGCGTGCGATCGGGCAATTCATGCTCGATCTGCACACCAACGAGCATGGCTACATGGAAGTGAACCCACCGTTGATGGTTCGCGACCACGTGATGTTCGGAACGGGACAACTGCCGAAGTTTGAGGATGACCAGTTCTGGGCGGTGCGCGGTGAATCGTTGAGGGCCCTCGATGAAGGCGCTTTACAGGGTTTGGGCAAGCTGAGGAACGAGCGCCTGGGGCTCATTCCCACGGCGGAAGTGCCGCTGACCAACCTCGTGCGTGAATCCATCCGCGACGAGAAGGAATTGCCGATGCGGTTTGCTGCGCTGACGCCCTGCTTTCGCGCGGAGGCTGGCGCCGCGGGCCGCGACACCCGCGGCATGATCCGGCAGCATCAGTTCACCAAGGTCGAACTGGTCTCGATCACCACGCCGGAGACCAGCAATGACGAGCACGAACGCATGCTTGCCTGCGCCGAGGAAGTGCTGCGGCAGCTCGATCTGCATTACCGCGTGATGACGTTGTGCGCCGGTGACATGGGCTTCTCCGCCCGAAAGACCTACGACATCGAAGTCTGGATGCCGGGCCAGGGCGAGGGCGGCGCGTTCCGGGAAATCTCGAGCTGCTCCGTCTGCGGTGATTTCCAGGCGCGCCGGATGGACGCGCGCTATCGCGGGCCCGACGGAAAACCGCGCTTGGTGCACACGCTGAACGGTTCCGGCACAGCCGTTGGTCGGGCACTGATTGCGGTGATGGAGAATTATCAGCAGGAAGACGGCTCGATCGCCGTGCCGGACGTGCTGCAGCCCTATATGGGCGGCGCGAAAGCAATCACGCGCGAGCGATAAACCGCCACTGCAATTATTCGACAAGACCAGCGTTCGACCTTGCGAAGGTGCCGTGCCCGGTTATCCTTGCGGTCGGTTGCGGGGGCATCCGCAACGGAGGCACAGGATCGATGGTCCTCCATCGCGACATCTTTTGGGTGGGGAGACAATGGGCCGTTACCGGCCATGGCATCCAGGCATGCAATCAAAAGCAAAGGGCGGCATTCGACATCGAAGCTTCGCTTCTATGGGAACACGATGTGGTGGAAAAGCTCCGCGCTGAGACCTGGCTCAACCGCGAGGACTTCGACCAGGCGCTTGAGATCGCGCGCAAGCATTTTCCGAATCCGACCGACCAAGCCGAGCCGCGCGAGCAGAGTGTACCGGAAACCAAACAAGCCAACTCGCAACAATTGCGCCCCAGCGAAACTCCCGCCGCGCCGAAGCCCCTGGCTCGGAATTTCGAAATGCACATTCAAAGCTGGCCGGCCCGATTCGTGAGGCCGTGGCGAATACGCATTAGACGTTGAGCGGGCCGATTCCCTAGAGTTTGACGTTTGATCTACCGGGTTTGCCTCAATCGTCCCGGAGGGATAAAGACGCACATCAAGCGGCCCGGAATGAACCCCAAAAAGGCACGGAACGGATGCGAATTCTCTGCACCAATGATGACGGCATCCATGCTCCCGGCCTCAAGATCGTGGAGGAGATCGCCCGTGCGCTGTCGGATGATGTCTGGGTCGTGGCGCCCGAGCTTGATCAATCCGGCGTCTCCCATTCGCTGTCGTTGAACGATCCCTTGCGATTGCGTGAGGTCGGCCCTCGCCATTTCGCGGTGCGGGGCACGCCGACCGACTGCGTGATCATGGGGGCACGCCATATCCTCGGCGAGACAATGCCGGACCTGGTGCTGTCAGGCGTCAACAAGGGGCGAAACGTCGCCGAAGACGTCGTCTATTCCGGCACCATTGCGGGCGCGCTCGAAGGCACCATCCTCGGACTACCCTCGTTTGCGCTCTCACAGGAATTCAGCATCGAGACCCGGAACGCGCCGCTCTGGGAGACTGCCCTGAAGTTCGGACCCGATATCCTGCGCAAGGTGATCGATGCCGGCGTGCCTAAGAATACCGTCATCAACGTCAACTTTCCGGCTTGCAAGCCGGAGGAAGTATTGGGTGTGCGCGTCACCCGGCAGGGCAAGCGCAACCTTGGCTTCCTCAAGATTGACCAGCGCCGCGACGGCCGTGGCAATCCTTACTTCTGGATCGGCTTTGAGCGGCTGGTGCAGGCCGACTTGCCGGCGGAGGGGACCGATCTGTGGGCATTGGGCGCGCGCTACGTTTCGGTGACGCCGTTGCGGCTGGACCGCACCGACGACGAATTTTCGCAGGCGCTGACCGCAACGCTGAAGTGAAGTTGGGGTCGCTAGACGGTTGCGCCCTTGAGGGTGCTGTCGATCAGCCGGCCCAACGTTTCGAGTTGAAAGGGTTTTTGCAACGCAGGACGATCGCGGTATTCTTCAGGAAGTCCCGATGATCCATACCCGGTCGCGAAAATGAACGGGCGGTTCCGCATCTTGATCAACTCGGCAACTGGAGAGATGACCTTGCCATTCACGTTGACGTCGAGAATGGCCAGATCGAAATCGGTGCACTGCGCAAGCCGGATCGCCTCGTTTATTTCGCCAGCTTCAGCCGCGACGCTGAAGCCCAGTTCCTCGAGCATGTCGGCGACCATCATCCTGATCATCACCTCATCCTCAACGAGGAAGACAGAAGCCCCCGGCGGCCGCGTTTCACTCATGATGATGTCCTTGCCCTTCCCAGACCCGAAGATCGCAAATAACGCCAAGCGGCGCAATGTCAACGTGTGGAAGAGGCGCCGCGAGCGCGTGGTTATGAAGCAAGCTGCCGGGTTCCTAACCCCGAGGTATCCGACCGGGTTCCGCGACCGGAACGGTTTCTCCGTGTCGGGAACACCCGTCGCACATCATGTCGTTGGAAACTGATCCTGTGCAGCAACCGCCCGAAAAGATGATGTTCCAGCTCACCCTGCGGCGGCGCGGGATCAGTGACCGAGCCGTGCTGCGGGCGTTGGAAGAGGTTCCGCGCGAGGAATTCGTCGAGGAGATGGACCGCGGGGACGCCTATCTGGACAGCGCGCTGAACATTGCGTGCGGGCAAACCATCAGCCAGCCGTTTGTGGTGGCCTACATGACCGAGCAACTGCAGGTTCAAAAGCATCACCGCGTGCTCGAGATTGGCACCGGCTCAGGGTACCAGGCCGCTGTCCTGTCGCGACTAGCCGGGCAAGTTGTGACCGTCGAGCGTTACCGGACGCTAGCCGCCAGCGCTCGGGCGCGCCTCGCCAGACTCGGCTACGACAACGTCGAGGTCTTGCTGGGAGATGGTTTCGACCTGCCGGCGAGCGCCGGCACGTTCGATCGCGTCATGGTTACCGCAGCAATGGAGCAGATTCCCGAGGCGCTTGCCGAACGCCTCGACCCTGGCGGCATCCTGATCGCGCCTATAGGCCCGCATCACGCCGTCCAGACGCTTGTCCGCGTCACCAGAACGGACGACGGGTTCGACCGCAAGAGCCTGGTAGACGTGCGCTTCGTGCCGGCACTGCCGGGCATTGCGCGCGAGCTTTAAGGCGTTGCCTGCGGGCGCGACGCTTCAAACCCAAAGCCGATCCGCTGCGGCTCGTGTTCCACAAGAGCGCTAGTGTGGAAAGGCAGGTGACGGGGGGATCGCAGCCGGTCAGCAGGTTAAGTGCTTGTTTACTGGCGACGTGTTTACTCAAAAGCCAGTTTGTTGCGTACGAGTGAGTAACCATGTCCCGTGTCGTCGCGTTGCTTTGCTCGCGCCGCGCACCGCATCTTGCGGCGC
Organism: Bradyrhizobium sp.; assembly: GCA_045811665.1. GTDB lineage: Bacteria > Pseudomonadota > Alphaproteobacteria > Rhizobiales > Xanthobacteraceae > Bradyrhizobium. The sequence goes on along the minus strand of JBJMTO010000215.1, from coordinate 5,613 downwards.
TGGCGCTGATCTCGTCCGGGTTGGCTGGCTGCAGCGCGGACATGTCCACGCGCTTCTCGCAAAATTCATTCTCCAATCCCTTCGCCTCGCAGCCTGAACCCACCGGCTCGGTTCCGGCGCCCCTAGTCGAGCGGCGCGAATTGCCCCAGTATTATCGCCCTCAACCCGCGCCGATTGCGGCCCCCCAAACGCGGCCAGTTGCGAGCACAGAAGAGTATCCCCGACGGGCCGGTCTGCCGGCCTATGCTATGCCCGCCCGTCCGATCGAGACCACCGGCACTGTTCCTCCACGCTCGGTCGCGGCGGCCCGCCCCAGGCACCAGGGTCCCACCACGATCATCGTCGGGACCAGCGATACCCTCGACATCGTGGCACGCCGATACAATGTTTCTCCGGCTGCAATCCTGCAGGCGAATGGCTATCGCGGCCCCCGCGCGTTGTCGCCGGGCCAACAGCTGATCATTCCAAGCCAGACAACTGCTGTCGCGGCTACCCCAGCACTCGCGCCCCCGGCAAGCAGGGCGGTCGCCGCTTCCGGTACCGCGACATCGGTTCACGTCGTCAATCGCGGCGATACGCTGCTCGGCATTGCCCACCGCAATCACGTGTCGGTGGGCGAGCTGGCAAGGAATAACGGTCTGAACCCCCATGCTCCGCTTAAGCTCGGCACCAAGCTGAACGTGCCGAACGGCAGGAGCGTAGCGGTCGCGCCCGCGCCGGCCGTTGCCATCGGCCAGCCTGTTCAGGCGATAACCCCTGCAAACACAAAAATGGCTGCGTTGGGAGGCGTCCCACCACAAGCCGCGCGGCTGGCTCAAGCGACGACGAAGATCGAGGAGCCTTCGGTCGAGGCGCCGATCAAGGCGACCGAAGCCACGGGGGCTCTGCCGACGTTCCGCTGGCCGGTCCGCGGCAAGGTAATCACCAGCTACGGTGCCAAGACCAACGGCAAGGCGAACGACGGGATCAATCTGGCGGTGCCGGAAGGCACGCCGGTGAAGGCGGCAGAAGACGGGGTCGTGGCCTATTCGGGGAACGAACTCAAAGGTTATGGCAATCTGGTTCTGGTTCGGCACACCAACGGTTACGTCACCGCATATGCCCATGCGAGTGAACTGATGGTGAAGCGCGGTGACACGATCAAGCGCGGCCAGGTCATTGCCAAATCGGGTCAATCGGGGGAGGTGGGGTCGCCGCAGCTTCACTTCGAGATCCGAAAAGGATCCAGCCCCGTTGATCCGCTCCAATTCCTCAACGGCGCCTAAGCGCCCGTCGGCTCAGGCAGCCGGCATTCGCCTCAAGCCTTGAGGCGAATGCCGAGCCTTCCCGCCAACTCTTGCGTGAACTGCCAGGCGACGCGCCCTGATCGCGAGCCCCGGGTCGTCGACCATTCCAGCGCCTCGCGCTCAAGTTCCTGTTCGGGAAGCTCGATGCGGTAGTGACCGCAATAGCCCTTCACCATCGCCAGATATTCATCCTGGCTGCAGCGGTGGAAGCCGAGCCAGAGTCCGAACCGGTCGGATAGCGAGACCTTCTCCTCCACCGCGTCGCCGGGATTGATCGCAGTGGAGCGTTCATTCTCGATCATGTCGCGCGCCAACAGATGCCTTCGGTTGGAAGTGGCGTACAGGATCACATTATCGGGCCGGCCCTCGATGCCGCCCTCCAGCACCGCCTTAAGCGATTTGTACGAGGCGTCGTTTCCGTCGAACGAAAGGTCGTCGCAGAACACCACGAAACGGAAGTTCGAGGTCCGCAGCACGTCCATCAGCCCCGGCAGGCTTTCGATATCCTCGCGGTGAATTTCGATGAGCTTGAGCCGATCGGCGGGCTTGCGATCGACGTTGATGCTCGCATGTGCCGCCTTGACCAGCGAGGACTTGCCCATTCCGCGCGCGCCCCAGAGCAGCGCGTTGTTGGCGGGGAGCCCGTCGGCGAACCGCTCGGTATTCTCGATCAGGATGTCCCGCATCCGATCGATACCCTTGAGCAAGCCGAGATCGACGCGGCTGACGCGCGTCACGGGGGCGAGCCGTCCGTTAGGGTGCCAGACGAAGGCGTCCGCCGCCGCTAACGAGTCCACCGCGTCGGCAGTCGGATCGGCCAAGGACAGGTGGGCCGCGATCCGTTCCAGCGCATCCGCGATGCGGTGGTCGGCGGCGTGCCTTGGCGAGGAAGACGGACGTTTTGTCGCGGCCGATCCCGATTTCACGCGCCCCGCTCTCGAGGTCGCGCGAGAGCCTGTTTTCCGGGGCTTTTTCGACATCTCTGGCTTTCCTGACGACGCACCCATATCGGGCCTTTAAAGGGGCCGCAAGCCGCGGTGGTGACGAAGCGGGTGGCGTTGCAATTGGGACCATGGTCGCTATAGTCCGCGCGAATTTATCCGGATCAGCCTGACGCGGATGCGTTGCTGGTCCATTCCCGATTCGCGAGGACTGTTCGATGCTGATTACACCTGCCTTTGCCCAGGCCGCGGCCGGTGGCGATGCCAACAGCATGTTGATGTCGCTGCTGCCTTTCGCACTGATTTTCGTGATCATGTACTTCCTGATTCTGCGACCGCAGCAGAAGAAGGTGAAGGACCACGCCGAATTGGTGAAGAACATCCGCCGCGGCGACACCGTCGTGACCTCGGGTGGGCTCGTGGGAAAAGTGACCAAAGTGGTCGATGACGATCAGATCGAGTTCGAGATCTCCGATGGCGTGCGGGTGCGCCAAATGCGGCAGATGATTTCGGGGGTGCGCACCAAGGGCGAGCCGGCGAAGGAAAAGGCCGAGGCGGCCAAGGACGAAACGTCCGCGAGCTAGCTTCTCCGAAGCGCCGCATTCTCCTGGATTGACGGGTCAACTCGATGTTGTATTTCACGCGGTGGAAGGCGCTGGCGATCATTCTTACGGCGCTGGTGGTGTGCCTTTGCGCCGTTCCGAATTTCTTCCCGGAAGCCACGGTCAAGGGTTGGCCTGCCTGGGCCCAGCGGCGCCTGGTGCTTGGCCTCGATCTGCAAGGCGGCTCCTACCTGTTGCTCGAAGTAGACTCCAACTACGTCAAGAAGGAGAAGCTCGAGCAGATACGTGATGATGTGCGCAGGACGCTGCGCGAAGCGCGAATTGGCTATACCGGTCTTGCGACGCGTCCCGACAGCGTCGAGGTTCGTGTCAAGGAGACGGATCTGCAAGCGGCGCTGACCAAATTGCGCGAGCTGTCGCAGCCGCTCGGCGGTTTGCTTGGGTCCAGCGGCCAAAGGAGTCTCGAGGTCAGCGACGCCGGCGGGGGCTTGATCCGCTTTACCGTTCCCCAGGCGGCTATCACCGAGCGCATACGCCAGACCATCGAACAATCGATTCAGATCGTCGAACGCCGAGTCAACCAACTCGGCACTGTCGAACCCTTGATCCAGCGGCAAGGCGCGGACCGTATCCTGGTCCAGGTGCCGGGCTTGCAGGACCCGAGCCGTCTCAAAGAGTTGCTGGGCAAGACCGCCAAAATGGAATTCCGCATGGTCGATACGACCGTGCCTCCCGATCAGGCTCAACAGGGCAGGGTGCCGCCCGATGCCGAACTGCTGATGAGTTCGACGTCGCCGAAAACGCCCTACGTCATCAAGAAGCAGATCCTGGTCTCGGGCGGCGATTTGACTGACGCGCAACCCGGTTTCGACCAGCGGTCCGGCGAACCGATCGTCAGCTTCCGTTTCAACACCTCCGGCTCGCGCAAATTTGCGCAGGCGACTTCCGAAAATGTCGGACAACCGTTCGCCATCGTGCTCGATAACGAGGTGATTTCGGCGCCGGTCATCCGCGAACCGATCACCGGCGGCTCCGGCCAGATTTCCGGCAGCTTTACGGTCCAGCAAGCCAACGATCTTGCCATCCTGCTGCGCGCCGGCGCCTTGCCTGCGCCGCTCACCGTGATCGAGGAGCGCACCGTCGGCCCGGGGCTCGGGCAGGATTCGATCGAAAAGGGTGAGCTGGCGGCCTACGTGGGCTCGATCATGGTGATCGTGTTCATGCTGGTGACCTATCGGCTGTTCGGGGTGTTCGCAAATATCGCCGTCGCCATCAACGTTGCGATGATCTTCGGCGTGTTGTCGCTGTTGAACGCCACGCTGACCCTGCCGGGCATTGCCGGTGTCGTGTTGACCGTGGGTATCGCGGTGGATTCCAACGTCTTGATCTACGAGCGCATCCGCGAGGAGCTGCGCGGCGGACGGAACGCGATTTCGGCAATCGACGCCGGCTTCAAACGCGCGCTTTCAACGATCCTGGACTCCAACATCACGACGTTTATCGCGGCCGCCGTGCTGTTCTATATCGGAACCGGTCCGGTCCGGGGCTTTGCGGTGACTCTCGGCATCGGCATCATCACCACCGTTTTCACCGCGTTCACGCTTACCCGGCTGATCGTGGCGGGCTGGGTGCGCTGGAAGCGGCCCCAAAGCGTGCCGATCTAAGCCCATGATCCCGAACAGTGGTGAGCGGCGGTTGGAGCAGATCATGCCGCAACAGGAAATCAGAGCGGCGAACACGACCCAGCGTAGCTGGACCGTGTTCGCTCGGAGAAGGCGGAGCCGGCTGTGACTCAAGTGGTTCTGATCGGACTGGCTATCCTCATCGCGGTGCTCACGGTGGTGAGCTGCTTCGGCTGGTTGCCGTCGCTGCGCATCGTTCCCGACAATACGCATTTCGATTTTACCCGCTTCCGTCGGATCAGTTTCCCGATCTCGGCGGCGCTCTCGATTTTCGCAATCACCTTGTTCTTCACCCACGGGCTGAACTTCGGAATCGACTTCAAGGGCGGCACCTTGATGGAGGTCCGGGCCAAATCCGGGACGGCCGACATCGCCGCGATGCGCGCCTCGCTCGGCAGTCTCGGGCTCGGCGATATCCAGCTACAGCAGTTCGGCGGCCCCGACGAAGTGCTGATCAGGGTTGCCGAGCAGCCGGGCGGTGACGCGGCGCAGCAAGACGCCGTGCAAAAGGTACGAGGGGCGCTCGGTAATGCCGTCGAGTATCGCCGCGTTGAAGTGGTGGGGCCGCGCGTTTCCGGAGAATTGCTCGCCTACGGCATGCTTGGCCTGATGCTCGCGATCTTTGCGATTCTGATCTATCTCTGGTTCCGTTTCGAATGGCAGTTCGCATTGGGCGCGATGATCGCCAACGTCCATGACATCGTGCTGACGATCGGCTTCATGTCGATCTCGCAGGTCGATTTCGATCTCACCAGCATCGCCGCGCTACTGACGATTCTCGGTTACTCGCTGAACGACACGGTCGTGATTTACGACCGCATCCGGGAGATGCTGCGGCGGTACAAGAAAATGCCGATGCCGGAATTGCTCAACGAGTCGATCAACTCGACGCTGTCGCGCTCGATCATCACCCACGTCACCGTGACGCTGGCGCTGCTGGCGCTGCTGCTGTTCGGCGGCCATGCGATCCACAGCTTCACGGCGGTCATGATGTTCGGCGTGGTGCTGGTCGGTACTTACACCTCGATCTTCATCGCCGCGCCGATCCTGATCTATCTCGGCGTTGGTGAGCACCGCGACGCCCCGGATAAGCCTGCGAAGAAGTAAGGCACGGTCCGAAAAGCACGCCCTCGGGCTTGAC
>JBJMTO010000214.1:0-11751 GCA_045811665.1 Bradyrhizobium sp. | reverse complement strand
GGCCCATGCCTAACGCCACGTCGCCGACCCTTGCGTCCACCGCCTCGCAAAGGTCCGCGATTTCATTGATAAAGGCGATCTTGGTCGCAAGAAACCCGTTTGCCGCATACTTGATCAGCTCTGCGGCGCGGCGTTGGGTAGCTATCACCCGCGCAGGTTCGATGCCCATTTCGCAATACAGGCACGTCAAGACCTCCAACGCGCGTTCCGTATCGACGCCGATGATGACGCGGTCCGGCATTCTGAAATCCTCGATGGCGCATCCGGCACGCAGAAACTCGGGGTTCGAAGCTACGTCGAAATCGAGATCGGGCCGCAGGTGCTGGATCAGCCGCTGAACCTGCTCACCAGTTCCAATGGGGACGGTGGACTTGACGATGACCAGGCTGCCATCGCGAAGCGCTGGCGCGATCTCGCTGGTCGCACTGAACAGATTCGTAAGGTCCGCTGCACCGTCCATGCTTCGCGACGGTGTTCCGACTGCCAGAAAAACAGCGTCCGCGCCGGCGGCCACTGCCCGGGCGTCGGAAGAAAATCCAAGCATCCTCCGTCGTCGTCCCTGCGTTATCAGTTGCGAAAGCCCGGGTTCGAAAATCGGCACTTCGCCCTTGTTCAACAAATCAATCTTCGACCGGTCCACATCGACGCAGGTCACGCGATGTCCGGCTTGCGCAAAGCATGCGCCGGTTACAAGACCGACATAACCCGTGCCGATTATCCCGATCCTCATCAGATATCCTCGTGTTTCACTTGAGCGGCCGGCCGGCCATGTCGCCGTCGGGGCAGCCGCGCACGGGCTGCTCTCGCCGAATCGATGCTGGCGATGTTTGCGTCGCGGCTGTTCCGGCCGATGCTCAACGAGAAATAAGCGATGGTGGCGTGCAGGCCCTTGTCGATGTCGATCAGTGGTCGCCATCCCAAAGAGTCGATCGCCTTGCCAATCACCGGTTTCCGACGTTGCGGGTCGTCCTGAGGCAACGAGCGGTGATGCAATTCGGAAATCGAATTGGAGTGAGCAATCACTTTGCTGGCGATTTCCTCGATCGTAAGTTCCTGCGGGTTGCCGAGATTGCAGGGGCCCGTTATGTCGGCAGGGCTTTCCATCAGCAGCTCAAGGCCAACGATAAGGTCATCGATAAAGCAGAAGCTGCGGGTCTGCCGTCCCGAGCCGTAAATGGTGAGCGGCGCGCCGCGCAACGCCTGGACGATGAAATTCGAAACCACCCGACCATCATTTTCCAGCATGCGGGGGCCGTAGGTATTGAAGATGCGCGCTACCTTTATCTCGGTGCCGTGTACACGGTGGTAGTCGAAAAATAGAGTTTCAGCGGCTCGCTTTCCTTCATCATAGCAGGCGCGCGGCCCGATCGGATTGACATGGCCAACATAGCTTTCCGGCTGGGGGTGAATCTCCGGATCACCATACACTTCGCTTGTAGAGGCCTGCAGGACCCGACTTCCCTTTAGCGTGGCAAGTTCGAGGACGTTAGTCGCACCCATGACGCACGTCTTCATGGTGCCGATCGGATCGCGTTGATAATGACGCGGCGACGCTGGGCACGCCAAATTGTAAATCCGATCGACTTGCCCTGAAATGCTCAAGGGATCTCGAACGTCATGATGGTAGAAAGAGAAATTCGGGTGATTTAGCAAAGGACGAATATTGCGTGTCGAGCCCGTAAACAAATTATCGACACAGACGACGATGTCACCGCGCTGGATCAACTGGTCGCAAAGATGGGAGCCGATAAATCCCGCACCGCCCGTTACTACCGTTCGAAGGCCACGACGAAACGGCTTGGCTGAACCAAATCGCATGTCCGTGCCTAATTTCATTTTACCTCCTCCAGTTCGATCCGGCGCCTGTTGATGCCCGTGCGGGACTGCCGATTTGCCAGAGCCTCCTGGTAGTAACTCTCGAGCTGACGCGCCCTATGAGCAGGCGTATGCTCGGCAAGCAGTCGCGCGCGAGCGTTCGCCGCGATCGTCAGGCGGCGTTCATCCGGAATTTCCTGCAGTATCTGGATGACGTCGCGCGGACGTGATGCAATGAGTATTTCGGCTCCTGGTGCAAATATCGTTTCGATGCCGGGCCAGTCGTCCGAGATCAACGGCGTGCCACACGCCGCTGCTTCGAATAGTCGAACGCTCGGCGAGAACCCGAGTGCCTTCATGTCCGAACGAGTAACGTTCAATGTATAACGTTGCGAACAGTAAAAGTCCGGGTGCTGCCGAGGGGGCAAGTGCGCGATACGCATGACATTGTCGGGCCAACGAAGCGCATCCGGGTATTTCGGACCGGCTACTACAAACGAATCGTTCTGAAGCTGTTGCGCAGGATCGAGCAATAATTGCTCCAGCAGCGGCTGCCGGTCTTCGCTGTAGGTGCCGAGATATCCGAGCGACCACCTTGGAGGTCGCCTAGCGGTTGTGTGTACCGCAACATCAGCGCTGCAATAAAGAGCGCGGGCCAGCGGACTGCCATAGAGATCCTCGACCAGTCCCAGCGCCGGACCTCCAGCGAAAGAGAGATACAAGTCGAAGCGGGGAATGAGGCCCGGAGAGATGTAGTCAATGTTTCCGCTATCGAGTCCGGCGAGCGTTACGGGGGTGTCAATGTCATAGAAAGCCGTAATGCCCCTCGCGCCGGCGGTGAGCCATTCGCCGATCGCAATTCCATCGGGAACATAGGACCCCAATATGACGAGGTCCGCATCGCGCACCAGCTCGGTATGGCGTTGAGCCAGTTCGATGAGCGATCCATAGAGATCGACTTGGCAGTAGTCCGGGTTTTCGAGGTCCCTGTGCTCCCGGTACCAAGGAACGTCGCGCTCCAGAAACGTAACGGAGTGACCGAGCTTGGACAGTGCTTTTGTCAGCGCGCGATACGTCGTGGCGTGGCCGTTGCCCCAAGAGGACGTAATGGAGAGACCTATAATAACAATGTTCAAGGTCATCCGGCAGCTCCGGCCTGGGTTGATGATCCCTCCAGCAGCTCGTGTACTTGCAACGCGCGTTGCGCGTAGGTGTGGTGCGCGAGAATGCGCCTGCGCGCACGAGTTGCGATTTCCCGGGCGCGGCCGGGTGTGAGCCCGTCGAGATGAGCTGCCACCTGCTCCCCGTCTGCCGCTACGAGCACTTCCCGATTTGGCTCGAGGAACAGGTCGATGCCCTTCCAGCGGTCGGTGATGAGACATGCGCCCGCCCCCACGGCTTCAAACACCCGAGTGGGCGGTGAGAATCCGTAACGCGCCATACTCTCTCGGTTGACGTTCAAGGTGGCGAGACCGGAGCAAAAGAACGCATTGTGATGGTTGGTGCCGACATGGCCCATCAACTTCACATTCGCCGGGAGCTCCTTGGTTTCCCATCCAGAGCCGCCCAGCAGAAACTGCTGGTGCGGCAATCGCCGTGCCGCGCCGAGGAAGAAGGCATCGACGCGACTTTCCCGGTCCGGCAGCCGATTGCCCAAAAACCCAAGTTTACAAGAGAAGTCATGGACCGGGTCGACGGGAAAATGGTTTGTGGGGTCCAGCGCATTATAGATCGGCACGCAATCGCGGGCGCCGGCGCTGCGGTAGGCCCTCACAACAGGAGCGCCGCCTCCATAGGTAAACACCACGTCATAATGCGGGATCGCCGCGTGCAGGTGATGCGTGGGGTTTGCGGCTATCTCATCGAGCGTTGCCGGGGCATCGACATCCCAATAAACCCGGCGTGCCCGCGTGGGGGTCTCCGCCACCGCGATCTCAAGCTCCCGGTCGAACACTCCGACGCCACTGGCCTTTACAAGGAGGTCGGCGCAGCGGACGGCCTCTTCAAGCGAGCGCTGCCAGCCTTCCGAGGTCGCGGGATAGACGATCACCTTCGCCCATTCAGGATCGGAAATGTCGCGATGACTTTGACGCTCGAACGCATCCGGCTCAAAGAAAACGATCTCATGCCCGAGCGCCGCAAGCGCTTTCAAGATGCCGCGATAGTAGGTGGCGGCTCCATTCCAGTACGAAGAAACCAGACTCGAACCGAAGAAACATATTTTCATGATGCCATCCGTCTTTGCTGCGGACTGACGCTTGTTGCTTGGCCGGCGTGACCCAGGCCATCGACGATCGCCAACAATTCCACGACCCGGTGGCGGCAGGTGTGTCGTTGCAACACCGCCCGCAGGCCTGTGCGCGTCAGGTCGGAGGCGAGTTCACTGTCACTTAGGATGGTCGACAGTGCGGAGCTCATCGCCTCCCCGTTAGTTGCGCTCAGATAGCAGCCGGGAGGAAACAGGTGTTCGTCGTCGGACCATGGCGCTGAGACCAGAGGAATGCCGCACGCGAGTGCTTCAAACATGCGGATCGTGGGGATGCCCGGCAATTGTCGCGCATACGGACCGCGCGGTACGTGCATCGTCGCCCGCGCCTGCGCAAACTCCAGCGGGGCCATATGGTTGGGCAGCCACCCGCCATAACTCAGCCCGGCAGCTTCGATTGCATCCAGCGCCAGTTGCGGATAGCGGACTCCGAACACCCGTCCCGACAATTCGAGTTGCTTGGCCGGCCCGATCAAAAACTCCGTGAGTTCGGCGCTTCGTTCATCGTCGCCCCAGTTTCCGATCCACACAATGTCGTGTTGCTTCTCGACCTCCGGCATGGGCCGATACAGTTCAATGTCGGCGGCCTCGTGCCACGTAAATGCACGCCGCGCCCATCCGCGCTTGACGTAGATCTCCCGCAGCACCTCCCCAAATGCCAGGACCGCGTCGTAGCCATCGAGGTCAACTCCGGCCAGTTCGTGGGGAGCTGTAACGGCACGATGATGGGTGTCATGAAACAGAAGCTTGAATCGTGTCCCTGCGGCGCGGCGCCGGCCCAGAGCCGCTATCAACGCCGGTGGATTCCATTCGTGGACAATCGCGATATCTGCCCCTTGTAGAACCTGGTCCAGGTCAGGCGTCACCGCATATCGATGCAGTTTGATTTGGGGCAGGAGCGAATCTGCCGCGCGGAGAATCGCATCCCCACCATCACGTTGCGCGTTGTTTCGGCTCCAGCCTTCGCCCGGTTCGCACACCACCACCTGATGCCCTGTCCGCGCCAGCTCACGTACGATGCCGCGCAAGAAATGCGCGTTGCCGTTGTTCCAGCAGGAGGTGATCGCGTGACAAAAGAGCACGACCTTCATGCCAACATCTCCCCGCACTGCGAACTGATGGATCGGACCGCCGCTCCCGCCAATAATGAGGCGTAGAGGCACCGGTATCGATCGACCGTGTTGCTCAGGGAATAATGCTGCGCGCGCTCGACGGCGGCGCGCTGCAGTCGGACTCTCCGCACGTCGTTGCAGCAGATGGACTGCAATGATGCACTCAGCTGGTCCAGGTCGCGCGGATCGAAAAACACCGCTGCGCCATCCCAGAGCTCGCGGAAGGTGGGAATGTCTGAAAGCAGCAACGCGCATCCTTCGCTTGCCGCTTCGAGCACGGAGAGCCCGAATGGCTCGTACAGCGCCGGGCTGACGAAAATGGAAGCGCTCTCCATCAGGGCAAGTAAGTCGGCATGAGATATCTCGCCGAGGAACTCGCAATTGGCGGCGGTTGCGCCAACGTCCGATCCGTCCAGCTCGGATCGCCCGACGATGCTGACCGGCCAATCAAGACCCGAGGCAACGGATGCAAGTGCGGATACATTCTTTGCCTTGTCCCACAAGCGCCCGGCGCTCAATACGAGCGGCCGCTTCGATGAGGACTTATCTCGACGGCTCTCAACGCCATTCCAGATCACCTGGCCACCTTGGTCCAGTCGGTACAGAGCTCGCAACTGCTCCCGAAAAGCCCGACTGGGCGCGACCCACACGTCTGCATTTTTCACGCCGCGCTGAACCGACCTGCTATAGCCCTTCCACTCATCGCCATTGAATGCACCCGTCTCGCCACAAGCATCGGCCCAACTGTTCACGCAGGAATGAGCGACGACGACGGTCGGCACGTCCCAGTCGAACATCGCCTCGCGGAAGCTGTTGAGATGAACGAGGTCTGGCCGGAAACCGTCTGCAATGTGCTTAAGCACCGCATCGGCCCGACCGAGATCGGAGCCCGTTGGATCCAGCCATTCCAGTTGAAGATCGGTTTCGATCAACGAGACCCCAGGGCATCCGCGCAGCGTCGCTCTCTGGGCGCCGGTAGGCTGCGGCCCAAGCGTTACAAGCAGGACTTCGAAGCCGGCGATCCCAAGTGAGCGAGCCAGCGTCGTGGCGTAGATCCAGACTCCACCGACCGCGTCGGTCGTCATCATCAGACGAATGCCCGAACCGGCAGCTCTCATGGCCGCACCTCGAGTTCAAGCTGTCGAAGCGGGATCGGACGCTGCTCCTGCACGTCACTGAAGCGGTCGAATAGACGCAGGTAATGATCGTGCGCGCGCTCCCATGCGTGATCGTCCGGTTCGCCCCACAATCTTCGGTAGTCTGGCGAGCCGGGATAGGGATAGAGCGGGACCGGATCGTTTGCCCAAACTCCAGCCGCGCGCATCTTCTCCCGCCAGCGCTGCACGGCGATGTCATCGTCCTCAGCCACTTCGATCAGGTTGGCTTGGACGAACGGCACATGACGTCGCGCGGTCATCAGGCGATCGGCCAATTGATCCGTGGTCATGCGGCATTTCTTCGCCAGCGACTCCCGTCCTTCAGGCGTAAGGCTCTCCACGCCCGCCTCAATGGAGACGCAGCCGGCGCGGCCAAGCAGCTCCAGCATTTCCGGCTTCCAGAGATCAATTCGGGTCTGAACTCCGAACAGCACCTCTCGCGAGACCAGACCTTCCAGCAACTCTCGGTTCGGCAGGAATATTTCATCGATGAAGTAGATGTATTCGACGCCCTGGCGGCGAAGTCCGTCAACCTCCTTCAGGATGGCCGGCGAATGGCGCTTGCGGTAGCCGTTGCGGAAATTATCCTTGGCACAGAACGTGCAGCTGTACGGACAGCCCCGGGAGGCCTCAACCTCCGCTCCAGGTCCGATCGGCGTCGCTTCAAACCGGTGATGGTGATGCGTGTGCCGACGAATCATTTCGTCCGGCCATTGCAAAGGTGGCTGATCGATAAATAGAGCTGCCTGCGGGCCACCGTCGACAACGATGGCCGCGCCTTCCCTGTAACAGGTGCCGCTCAAATGCCTTTCGCCATTAGCCAGACGCAGCAATGTCGCTTCGCATTCGCCCATCACCACGCAGTCAACCTGCAATTTGGCAAGCGCAGCGCGCGGCGTCGTCGAGCCATGTGGACCGACGGCCACCAACATGGGTGTGGCATCCCGGAGCGCGAAAGTGAGCTGCTGAGGTACGCGTAATTCGGGCGGCGCGCAGCGCCAGAACAGGTAAGTTGGAGCGGTGGTCACGACAACGATGTCCGGCTTGAACGATCGAAGCTCCGCAGCGATGTCGGAGATCGAGAGTCCAAACATGTGCGCATCGAGCAGCAGCGTTCTGTGGCCGGCGCGCTCCAACATCTGCTGGGAGATTCCCAGCTCGAGCGGCAGATGAGGCGATCGGCAGCCGAAATAGATGCTGCCATCGTAGCGCCAATCTGGATTGATAAGCGCCACTCGCGTCATACCCGCAACTCCCTCGGCGAATTAGCACCAGCCGGGCTGAACCGGCCTTCAAGCCACTGCAGCAGTGAGTGGAGTCCCTCTCGGAGCGGAATCTCTGGCCTCCAGCCGACCGCTGAGCTCAAAGCTTCCAACCGGGAGACGTACCAGGGCTGGTCGCCGGGCCGCCATCCCTCGAAGCTGAGCGAAGGAGCTGCGCCCTGCATGCTCGCGATCACGCCAATCAACTCGAGCAAGCTGATCGCGTTTTCCAATCCGCCGCCAAGGTTGAAGACACCGCCGCGAACAGCCTCGATATTTTCCAGGATCGCGATCCATGCTCTTACCGCGTCGGACACGTGGAGCGCGTCACGCACTTGTAGACCGTCACCAAAGATCGTCAGTGGCTGTCGGAGAATAGATCGAAGCATGAAGTGAGCCAGCCAGCCTTGATCCTCCGTGCCGAATTGGCGTGGTCCATAAATGCAGCTCATTCGCAACACAACCGTGTTCATGCCGTAGACGCGCGCGTAATCGCGCACATACTGGTCGGCCGCACCCTTGGAGCATCCGTACGGGCTGTAGAAATCCAGCGGAGCATCCTCTCCGACGCCCTTCGCAAGCCTCGGATCTGCAGGGACGTGACGATTTCCGATCTGTTTGATGTCGCTGTCGCGCACCAGCCGCCCGTAAACCTTGTTGGTTGAGGCGAAAATCATGGGAGCCGAATGATTGTGAACTCGGACCGCCTCCAGCACGTTCAGCGTGCCCCGGGCGTTGATTTCGAAATCCTCGACCGGATCCTGCAGGCTCCCGGTGACCGCGACCTGAGCCGCCAGGTGCAAAACCGCACTGGCACTACGCACCGCCTCGATCACGGTGATCGCATCGCGGATGTCACCTGTGATAATGGAGACGAGATCGCCATGGCGCGATTTCAGCCACTGCGCGTTCTCCCGAACGCCGGCGCGCGAGAGATTGTCGAAGCAGACGATCTTGCTTCCGCGGGCGGCCAGCGCATCGGCGAGATTGCAGCCGATGAAGCCGCATCCGCCGGTGATGAGGACTGGGCGCTCGAGAGGTACGGAACTCATGCCACTAATCCCCTGCTTGCGAGTTCCTGGGTGGCTCGCTCCACTTGATCGTCGGCAATCTGTCCGGCGAGATATTCCGCCAGCTCTGCCATGCCTTCGGTAAATTCCACGCGCGGAGCAAAGCCGAGAAGTCTGCGGCTCTTTTCGATATCCGCAAAGCAGTGGCGGATATCGCCGGCTCTGTATTTCCCGGTGATGTGGGGCTTGAGGTCGCGCCGGCCCATCACCCGCGCGAGATCGTTTGCGACCGACAGAATCGATCGGCTCTGTCCCGATCCGACGTTGAAGACCTCGCCATCGTGTTCCGATTCCAGCGCAAGACGGCAGGCATTGGCGACATCGAGGACGTGGACGAAATCGCGGCGTTGGTTACCATCTTCGAACACCATGGGCGTGCGCCCGTTGAGCAACCTCGCTGCAAAAATCGCAAGTACGCCGGTGTATGGGTTCGACAGCGCCTGTCGGGGGCCGTAGACGTTGAAGAACCGCAGTGCCGCGGCGGGGATGCCATAGGACTTACCCACCATCAGACACAGCCGTTCCTGGGCATATTTATTGAGCGCGTAAACCGAGCTGAGCGAAGGCGGCTTACTCTCAGGTGTTGGCACTGGCGTCAGCAAGTCGCCGTTTGCGTCTTCGAGCTCCCATCGCGCGCTCCGCAACTGTTGCATCGAACGCTCTTCTGGATGCGTCACTCGGTTGTGGGCATCCCGGCACAAGCCTTCCCCGTAAACGCTCATGGAGGACGCCACGACAAGGCGTGCGACCGGTCGCTTCGCAAGGGCTTCGAGCAATGTTGCGGTTCCGACCTCGTTGTTGTGAACATACGAGATCATGTCGTACATGCTCTGGCCAACACCAACGGTGGATGCGAGGTGCAGCACGAGGTCTACCCCGCGTAGCGCGCGGTCCAGGGCGCTCGCGTCGGTAACATCTCCAACGATCAATTCAGCTTCACGGTTCAGATACGAGGGTGGCTGCCGGGATGCGCCGTGAACCTGCGGCGTGAGATTGTCCAGCAGCCTTACTTCGTAGCCTGCTTCAAGCAGAAGGTCTGAGGTGTGGGAGCCGATGAAGCCTGCCCCACCCGTGATAAGAATTCGCGTCATTCAACTTCTTTCGTGAAACCTTCGACCAGTGAACCGGATTGGGCGCCTCGTCGGACACCAAATCGAGACAGCATGGCGAAGTGAATAAGCGTGTTATCCGCGCGGGCTGTCTTGCTTGGAGAAACCTTGCAAGGTTTGTTGGTTCCTAGCGCACGTACAAACAACAATTTCACGTAACATAAATTAATAACGCAGGTGAATGAGCGAACTAAAAGGCACGGCCCGTCAACATGCGAGGCAATTTCAGATGAGCGGCAACGGAGACACCGACATCGGCAAAGCTGGAACGCGCACCAATGGGTCGCGACGTATCTCCCCCGAGCACCAGCACGGGCACCTGCTCGCGGGTATGGTCGGTCCCACCCCAGGTGGGATCGCAGCCGTGATCCGCCGTCACAATGAGCAAGTCTTCTGATTTCAGCCGACCGAGCAGTTCGACCAGCCGCTCGTCAAACGCTTCCAGCGCCGCCGCGTAACCGGCCACGTCACGTCGGTGACCGTAGATCGAGTCGAAATCAATGAAATTCGCAAACAGCAGGCCACCGTCCGCAAGGGAATCAAAGCCTTCGAGCGTGCGATCGAACAGCGCGTCGTTGCCGTCTCCCTTCAGGACCCGGCCGGTCCCGCGGTGCGCAAAGATGTCGTCGATCTTGCCTATGGTGACGACATCGCGGTCGGCCTCTGCTGCAAAATCCAGAATGGTCTTGCCGGGCGGAGGCACCGCATAATCGCGGCGGTTGTTAGTTCTGACATAGTCGTTTGATCCGCCGTGAAACGGCCGTGCAATCACCCGGCCGATGTTGAGCGGCATCAAGAGTTCGCGGGCGATTGCGCAGAGCGCGTAGAGCCGCTCTAAGCCGAACTCCTGCTCGTGGGCTGCGATCTGAAAGACGCTGTCGGCGGACGTATAACAAATTGGCTTTCCCGAGCTGACGTGCGCCTCGCCGAGCCGCGATATAATTTCCGTTCCGGAAGCATGGCAGTTGCCGAGGATGCCCGGAATCCCGGCACGTTCACAAAGCTCAGTCACGATTTCGTCGGGGAAAGCTGGCACTGCGCGCGGGAAGTAGCCCCAGTCGAATGCGACGGGCGCTCCGGCCAGTTCCCAGTGCCCGGAGGGCGTATCCTTGCCTTTGGAAATTTCAGCCGCGCAGCCAAAACGTCCCGCTGGCTTTTGCACGGAAAGAAAGGGCGGCCGCTCGCCGCTCGCCAGACGGCACGCCTCCGCAAGGCCGAGGCTGACCAGGTTAGGAAGGTCCAATGGACCTTCGCGCGAGGCGCTGTCGGCGTCGCCGCAGGCGCAAGCCTGCGCGATATGCCCCACCGTGTCCGCGCCCGCGTCGCCGTAAGCGGAGGCATCGGGAGCTGATCCGATCCCGACAGAATCCATCACAAGGATTATGGCGCGCATTCAAGCTGCTCGGGTCTGGCCTGACGTACGTTGGCGTGGACAGTAGCGTTCGATCATCCTGGCACAGAATTCGGCGAACTCCTCGGGAACCTGTGGCGCGCTGGTGTGGTGCGGAGCGATACCACGATGCTCGGGCGTGAAGCAGAACGTCAATGTCACGTCGAACTCTTCGATCGCCTCCATTTGGCGGTCGAACCAGGCCAGCGCATCCGGGCGATAGCTGTCCGCCCAGGACAGGCCAGTACGAAGATGACGGACGCCGAGCCGACGCATCCAGGCTACTGCATCGTGGAGCCTGTGGTCCTGAAAATGAAACCACTGGCACAATCCCAGCACGTCGGCATGCTTCGCAAACGCTTTCAATCCAAGCTTCGGCGTACCGTCTTCGCGCAATAGTCCCATATGAAAATGCCGATAGTAGGAAGAGCCCTCCGCCTCCCGGTGGCGAGTGGTTGCCTCCCAGGCGGTCGGCAGATCATAGAGGCTGTACCAGTGAATCCGAGCGGACCGATCACGCAGAAGCTGGGCCGAGCGTTCGATGCCCCACGCCTGAACCTCCTCGGCTCC
>JBJMTO010000213.1:0-11713 GCA_045811665.1 Bradyrhizobium sp. | reverse complement strand
CACGGAAACGCCGCGCTCCAGCGAAAGTCCGGCGTGCTCGGCCAGGCCGAGCCGCGGACGCACACCGACGCCGACTACCACGACGTCCGCCTCCAACATGCCGCCGCTTTTGAGCGTCGCATGTTTGCCATCTATGGCCACCACGGTATCTCGGAGATGGAAAATGACTCCGTGCTCCTCGTGCAGCGCTCGCACGAAGTCCCCCATATCGGACCCGAGCACGCGCTCCATCGGCCGTTGCTCCGGCGCAACGACGCGGACCTCGATGCCTCGGGAGCGCAATGCGGCCGCGGCCTCGAGGCCGATGAAGCTCGCGCCGATCACGATTGCACGGGCCGCACCCGTGAGAGACCCGATGATTGCCCGGCAGTCCGCCAGCGAGCGCAACGTATGGACATGCGGCTGGTCAGCTCCCGGTATCGGCAGCCTCACCGGCTCTGCACCCGTTGCCAGCACTAAACGGTCGAAAGGGACATTGCCACTGCCCGCGATGACGACGTTGCGGGCCTTGGTGTCGATGGATACGACCTCTGTATTGAGCCGCAGATCGATACCGGTTTCGGCATAGAACTTGCTTGAAGCCAGCGGCAACCAATCTTCCGGCGCGCTGCCGGCGAGATAGTCCTTTGACAGGTTTGGTCGATCAACTGGCAAGGCGCCATCATTGCTCAGCATGACAATGCTGCCACAAAACTCCTGCCGCCTCAGCATCTCGGCCGCTGCGAATCCTGCCGCTCCGCCACCGACAATGACGATGTTGTCGGGTTCACCGACACGCTGCTTCCGCGATTTCGTCCGTTCGCGCCTTCTGCGAACGAAGACGCGATCACCCTCCTGTTCCACCTCCCAGACCGCGAGCCGTGTGAGCGCCGGCGCGCGTGTGGCTTCCCCGGTCCGCAAATCGAAACAGGCGTGATGCCAAGGGCAGCGGATGCTGTCGCCGACCACTAGCCCTTCGGCAAGCGGCCCGTGATAGTGACTGCAATGCGCGTCGATAGCAAAAATTTCGGTGCCGGCGCGCACCAGCAGAACGTCCTGAGCGCCAACGTGCCCGAGAAGGGTCTCACTCGTGAACATGCTCAACGCAATGCCATGCGCCAGATCTGGACCCTTTGGCTCAACCTTTTCTTCAGCCACGTTGACCTCCCTCGGAGTCAGCACTTCAATCAAGTTGCCATGCCAAGGAATTCCTGACGGGTAAGCGCGTTATCACGGAAGCAGCCGAGCATGCGGCTGGTGACCAGATCAGTTCCGGGCTTGTGCACGCCCCGCGTGGTCATGCAGTGATGCGTCGCCTTGATGATCACGCCAACGCCTTGCGGCTTGAGTACATCGTTGATGGTGTTCGCGATTTGCGCCGTCATCTTCTCCTGAATCTGCAGGCGCTTGGCATAGAGGTCCACTACGCGGGCCAGCTTGGAAATGCCGACCACCCGCCCGTTCGGTATATAGGCCACCCAGGCGCGGCCGATGATGGGGGCCATGTGGTGCTCGCAATGGCTTTCGAAGCCGATGTCGCGCAGTACGATCATCTCATCGTAGCCTTCGATCTCCTCGAAGGTCTTCTCCAGAATTTCGGCAGGCTCCTGGCCGTAGCCCGAGAAAAACTCCTCGAACGAACGGGTCACGCGAGCAGGCGTTTCGATCAACCCGTCACGGTCTGGATCTTCCCCGGTCCATCGAATGATGGTTCGTACCGCGTCTTCGACTTCGGTCCGGCTCGGTCTTTGGGTATCTGGCAACGACGCTCGTCGGTCCAGCATATGCACATTTGGTTTCATCTGAAATGCCCTTTTACGAGCCGAAAACTGACGCCTGGCTCACACTCGATAGCCGTTGGATGATCGCCGAGCAGAAAGGTTCCGGGGGGTCCGGTCTTCGCTTACGTGCGTCAGGTTCAGTGAGCTTGCTGGAGCAGACATCACGCCTTTTGCTGCTCACGGTTTTGTTTTAATAAACATGAAGCTAATCGCGTCGCAGCGCCGACGAGCCCGATCTAGATGTCACGGGAAAATATCCATGTGGTCCCGCAACACATTCACTGAACGACTAAATCTCAAGTGGCCGATCCTTCAGGCGCCGATGGGATGGCTCAGTACGCCGGCACTCGCCGCGGCTGTCAGCAACGCTGGCGGCTTGGGAGGCCTGGGCATGTGGGGTTTTTCAGCCGAGGAGGCAGAGCGGCGCATAGCAGGCTTCCAGCAATTGAGCGGCGGCAGCCTCAACGTCAATTATCCGCTCTGGCCGGAGCCCAGCATTCGCCCTGATTCCAGCGAGTCGATGCGGGCGCGTCTGCAGCGGCACTTCGACGCCAAGGGCTTGGGGGCCGTACCGGAGCCAAGAGGTGCGGCGAGTGAAGTAAGCCGCGAACACCTCTCGATGCTGATGCAAGCCAAGCCACAGATGGTAAGCTTCCATTTCGGCCTGCCTCCTCGGGACGTTATCAGCGCCATCAAAGACGCCGGGATTTTCGTCATCTCCAGCGCCACGACAGTCGCCGAGGCGCGGATACTCGAAGAGCGTGGCGTCGATGCTGTGATCGCTCAGGGCACCGAGGCCGGTGGGCATCGTGGGACCTTCACCGGGGTCGACATAAGCATGCAACCCGGCCTCTTCGCGCTCCTGCCGCAAGTGGTAGATGCTGTGAGGATCCCCGTCATTGCCGCGGGCGGTGTGGCTGATGGGCGAACGGTGGCTGCAGCCTTTGTCCTTGGCGCCAGCGCTGTACAGTTGGGCACGGCATTCCTGCGCTGCGAGGAGGCCAACGTACTCGATGCTCACCGGGCGGCGCTGCGCGAGCCCACTGACGCCTCCACAATCGTTACAGACATGATCACCGGGCGACCGGCGCGCTACATCAAGAACAAACTCGTCGAGGACCTCTTGGCCTCAGACCTCAAGCCGGTGGCTTTTCCCGCGCAGCTCAGCTTGACCGCGCCGCTTGGCGACACCGGAGACAGGGAGTTCACCGCGTTGTTTGCCGGACAATCCGCGGCCCTCGCCAGAGATACGACAGCTGCAACCCTGGTTGAGTCGCTCGCGGAAGCGACATCACATTGCCTGCGCGGATTGGCGCGTTCCTAACTGCGATGTCCCAGGCGCTGCGAAGCGAAGTGCCTGTGCCTTTCGGGGGGCATTTCGAACAAAACAAGCCGATCGGGTTGACACAGCTGGCGGGATGGCCCGGATTACTCCGCACAGGCAATTGTGATTCCCTCAATCATGCACAACAGATTCAGACTTGCTGCAGTAATCGCAACGACGGTCCTCGGCGCAGACGCAGTGTGGGCCCATCACCCCGGCGTCGGGGGGGTTAGCGGCTCTGGCGGGCTCCTAACGATCGGCGCGGCTACCCTCGATCAGGGCCAATTCGCGTTTTCCACTTTCATCGACTATCTTCGGCTGAAGCAGCTGAGTGATGCTACCTTGCTCGCCAACGTCGGCAAGGACGTGCACGGCTTGCAAACGGTGGAGAGCCGCGCGGTCGCGTTTGCGTATGGCCTGACCAATGACCTGACAGTGTCCATGCGCCTGCCATGGGTCCGCCGCACCGGTATTCTCGAAGGCGTACAGGAGGATCCGCTGGATCCCCCGACGGTGCGTGACCGAGGCAACACATCCGGGTTCGGAGACATTACTGTCCTTGGGCAATACCGTTTCCTGAACAATCAGGTTAGCGGAACGCAAGCAGCCCTGCTGTTCGGTGTTAAGGCGCCGACCGGCAGGACAAATTTGGTCGACCCGTTCGGTGAAATCTTCGAGGCCGAATTCCAGCCCGGATCAGGATCGTGGGACGGTCTATTCGGCGCCGCCCTCAGCCAGCGCCTGAGCGCCGATCTTAGCTTCCACGCGAACATTCTTGCGATTGCCACCGGCACCGGGACGCAGAGTACCAACCTGGGTAACCGATTTCTCTATAATGGCGCATTGGCCTACCGACTCTTTGGCGAGACCGCCCCCGCGCCGCATTCGCACGACCCGCGCGACGCCAATGCACATGCTGGTGGCAACGGTTCAAGGATGATCACGAAGGCTCCGCCCGCACCGCCCTCCTCCCACGCTCATGTCTCGCTCGATGCCCTGCTCGAAATCAACGGCGAATGGCACGACAGACAGCGAACCGCTGGGATCGCTGATCCAAATTCCGGGGGCAATACCGTATTCATTTCACCCGGCCTGCGGCTGACGGTGGAGAACTGGTCAGGCCATGTGTTGGTCGGGCTGCCCGTGTTGAATGATTATAACGGGGTTCAGGCGACCCCTTCATGGCGCGTTTTGGCCGGGGTCTCGGCGGTATTTGGCCCCTGATCGTCGCAGACGCTCCCCGACCAAAGCTTGTACACTGGGCGCGAGTTTCAGCTCCAGTTCGGCCTGCGTTGATAGCTAGAACTGCCCCGCAAGTGTCAGCCTTACCGCGAGCGGCTCCACGGGGTGCAGTACGCGGTCCATTACGCCGGTTTGGCACACAGCCGCCGGTGCCGTCGGCGCACCTGCCGCGGGAAAGCACATTGCGAATAGTGAGTCCGACTTCAACAGCGAGCCGTAAGCGTAGGTGACCTGATCCGAACGGCTGTTCAGAACGTTGAAGGCATCGAGCTGGAGGCGCCAACCGCTATCGAACCGGTACCCGATCTGCGCGTTGAGCAGCCCGGTCGACGGCGACACAAAAGCATTGTCTTCGGTCAACGGGCGCGCTCCGAAGTACCGGTAGCGCAGTGCGGAAAACCAGCCGGTCTTTTCGCCGATCCTTATGCCGGCTGACGCGATGAAGTTGGGCGCACCCGGAACATAGTTACCAGGAGCATTCCCGAGCTGAGCGGCGGGGAAGCCCGCAAGGGAGCCATGAAGCGCCGCCTTTTCCGGATCGTCGCCTCGGAAACGTGCATGTGTAGCAGCCACGTCGGCCTCGATGCCGAGCCACGACAGCGGACGATAGTCGTTGGTCCACTCGAAGCCATAGCGGCGGCTCGAGCGGCTCGCCACCGTATCCCCGGCGTCCCCTGCGAAAAGCAGCTCGGAAGCGGAGTCGAGCAGGAATAAACTCACAGCACTGGTCAGGCCCGGGATCATCTTTGTCCGCAGGCCAACCTCAGCTCCCGTGGTCCTGACCAGGAAAGGCGAAGCCTGCGCCGGCGAGCCGTCGGTCGGAGACTGGGTCAGCGTGACCCCGCGCGCGTCGTTACTTCGGAAGCCTTCGCCCGCATTGATAAAGAACTCAGTCTTGGCAAATGGCCCCAATGCTATTCCAAATTTGGGGCTGCCTATGAGAGCAGTAGCGGTTCCAGAGTTGGCTGGTGTGAAAAAGGAGTTGACTGACGTTTGGTAGAAGTCTGCCCGCCACCCGACCATCGTTCGCAGCCACTCGGTCCAATGCAGCGTGTTTTGCACGAAGAGGCCTACGCTGCCTTCTTGTACCGCGTCGCTGCGAATGGGCGCGAGAGGCTGTCGGCGAACAGAATTTCCAAGGTCGAGCCGTATGTCGTCATACCGGCTTTGCAAGCCGATTTCCGTTTGCATCGGCAAGCCCGCGAACCGGCTATTGAACGTCCGTGAGCCGTTGATGCCGCCGAGAATGCGATCGTCATGCTGATGGAATTGATCGCTGTTGAGCGGATCGTTCAGGAAGTACGTGAAGTTGTTCCAGAGATTGAGCGAACTCTTGATGGCGTAGAAATTAAACTTCGACGACCCTGTCTCATCCGGCTGCGCCCAGCGGCCGGACAGCGAAAGCCGATTGGCATTTCCTCCATCAGTAGGATCGAACGCGCCGTACAGGCCGATCTCGCCGGAAGCAACTGCGCGCGCTGGGATCTGGTCGGTCGAATTCCACTTGCTCGCATACGCCATGCCCGTGATCGAGAAGCCGTCCTCGGCAGTGCCTCGGCTGTAGCGCATTACTGTATTGAGCTTACGCAGGTTATCCGGGTCATCCCAAGGGCCGTTGTAGGCAGCCGCTTCTCCGGCGACAAGCAACGTGCCATCGCCGATTTTGGTGGAGGTAGCGCCAAAGCCCCGGTGATAGCCGAAGCTGCCGATCGTCGTCGAGGCTATGGACCTGATGCTGTCGAGCAAGTTGACGTGCACCGCGCCCGCCGAAGAGAAATCTCCTTCGTCGGCGAAGTAAGGCCCCTTGCGGACGTTCACCGAGCTGATCAGTTCGGGGATCAGGAAGCTCAGGTCGGCATATCCCTGACCATGCGCGTGCGTCCGCATATTGACCGGCATCTCATCCACGCTGATTGCGAGATCAGTGCCGTGATCAAGATTGAACCCTCTCAGAAAATACTGGTTGGCTTTGCCCTCGCCGCTGTGCTGGGTAGTCATCAGACCCGGAACGACTTCCAGCGCTTCCGCCGGCCTTGAAAACGGCCTCGCGTTGACGTCGGCCCCGCTGACATTTTTTTCGCTCGCCGACATGACGGCTATTGATGGCGCCGGCGCCGGGACTGCATTGGCACGCGACGTGGCGTTGACAGGCGGCACCGCACGCGCAGCACGTCTGGAACGGCTTCCATTGTCCAAAGCCCGTGTACGCTTGCTGATTGCCTGGCGCGGCTCCGGCGCATCCACAATCAGCGCAGGTAGCTTTGAGCCCCTGGCGTCTTGGGCCGTCGCATCGGAGACGACGGCCGAAAAGAGCCAAATCAGACTGGTTGCGGCCATTTCGACAGGGGATCGATGCATCGCTTCCCATTAAGCCAACCGGCGCGACGATGGATCCCCGGTGCCATAAAGCTTAGCAGTTTGAGAAGGAGCCGCTACCGAGATTTGGGTTGCTGTGGCCAGCGTAGCGCGCACAACTGGTGCTTGTGCGGCACTGCTGATGCAACAATGGTTCTGGACACCGGGCCTATCGAGGCCCTGGCTCAGCCCATTAAAATCCCGTTTCGACCAACTTAGTAGGTACCGATGGTTGCCACTGCATCGAGGCGATGCGCGGGGCCAACCGCGCGCCGCGCCCGCGCGCCAGCAACATCAGTGCCGGCATAAAGATATCACGAACAGCAATTGCCCGATCTCGAGACCTGCATTGAAACCTACGAGCCCACGTACGAGCGCCATCCCTGTTGCGGAGGCAAACCCGAACCCGTGCACAAGGCCGAAACCAAAGCTCCACACATCCACGTTCTCCGGTCAGGCTCGGCGGCGAGAAGATTTTCGAACGCGACCAAGACAATCGTACCCGCAATCGACAGCCTCTATGTGTCCGATGCCAAGCTTGAGAAGCCTGAACCAACTGGTCGCGACCGTCCGATCGATGTCCACACTTGCGGACCTTGATTGTTCGCCGAACATGACCTGCCGCTCGCCGCTCCCGGGCGAATGCTATTCGTCCGGGGATCAAAAGACCGTAACCAGGAAGAGAGGTACGAACTTACAATGGCGCCGTGCTGCGGCGGCTCGGGTTGCTGGGTCGGGATAGCGGGTCGTCGGTGACCGCTAGCCGCTCATCGCCTGGTCCAGCAATTGCCGGCATGCGATCAGGTCCTGGAGCACGCTCTCCAGTCGTGCGACCTCGAGGGGGCGTGCCGTTGGCCCGGCAATGCCTGGTATGGGTCCCGAATCCAGGGCCGAGGGCATTCCCTCCTCATCGGTCTCGAGCAGCCGAAAATCAATGCCGTCGGTGCCCTCGTAGTCATCGTCATCGAGGTCGATCCCGGGCACAACATCTTCGTCGTGTTCCAGAATGCTTTGGCCTATCGCCTCTTCAATCGCTCCAAAAGACGCAACGGCCGAACTGTCAGCCAGACGTTGAACCGACGCGATGCCGTGCTCCTTCAGAATGCGCTGCACGCCGCGGATGGTATAACCCTCGCCGTAAAGCAGGCGTCGGATGCCCTTGAGCAGATCGATATCATCGCGACGATAGTAGCGGCGTCCGCCGCTGCGCTTCATCGGCCTGATCTGTGCGAACCGGGTCTCCCAAAACCGCAGGACGTGCTGGGGAATGTCGAGGTCATTCGCCACCTCGCTTATAGTTCGGAACGCATCCGGCGCTTTGTCCAAATGCTGCCTCCTTTTTTGTCGGGGGATTGGAGGGTCCAACTACTCTGGTTCGCCTTGGCCGTTGACAGGGGTCTGCCCATTGATCCGCTGCTTGAGAATGGCTGATGGTTTGAACACCATTACGCGACGCGGCGAAATTGGCACCTCAGTGCCGGTCTTCGGGTTACGGCCGATACGCTGCCCTTTCTTGCGCACCATGAAAGAGCCGAAGGAAGATAGCTTTACTGTCTCGCCCTTCTCCAGGCAGTCGGTGATCTCTTTCAATACAAGCTCGACGAAGGCGGACGACTCCGTGCGCGACAGCCCCACCTTCTGGTAGACGGCTTCGCACAAATCGACACGTGTAACTGTCTTCCCGGTTCCGGTCATCGCCTGCCCCAACTCACGGCGAACAATATGTATCTGAAATTATGAGGTTAAGAGGGGACGGTCAACAGCGCTCATCAATGCAATCGCATGAAGAACGTCGTAATGCCGCCAATATTTTTAACTTCCGGCTTACCAGCGCAGAAGCGCAGAACCCCATGTGAAACCGCCCCCCATGGCTTCAAGAAGCACCAGATCACCCTTCTTCACACGACCGTCGGCGACTGCGACTGAGAGTGCCAACGGTATCGACGCGGCAGATGTATTGCCGTGAAGATCGACGGTCAGCACGACCTTTTGTGGCGCAATATGCAGCTTATGCGCCGAAGCATCGATGATTCGCCTGTTTGCTTGGTGGGGTACGAACCAGTCGATCTCATCGGCGCTGGTGCCAGTGGCTGCGAATGCGTCCACGATCACGTCCGTGATCATGCCGACAGCATGCTTGAACACTTCCCGCCCTTCCATCCGGAGATAGCCCACCGTCTGGGTCGAGGACGGACCGCCGTCGACGTATAGCTTCGATTTGTGTCTGCCGTCAGAGCGCAAATGCGTCGTCAGGATGCCGCGATCGGACGTAGTGCCGGGCTGCATCTGCGCCTCCAGCAATACAGCCCCAGCCCCATCACCGAATAGCACGCAGGTGCCACGGTCGTTCCAGTCGAGAATCCGCGAGAAAGTCTCGGCGCCGATGACCAGAGCGCGCTTGAAAGCGCCTGAGCGCAGGAAAGTGTCCGCGGTCGCAAGCGCGAAGATGAACCCTGAGCATACCGCTTGCAGATCGAAAGCCGCGCCGTGCTGGATGCCGAGATCGTTCTGCACGGCAACCGCGGTCGCGGGAAACGTGTTGTCCGGGGTCGAGGTTGCCAGCACGATGAGATCGACTGACTGCGCGTCAACGCCGGCATTCGCCAACGCCGCGCGCGCAGCGTGCCCAGCCAGATGCGAAGTGAACTCGCCGGCGGCGGCGATATGGCGCTGCCGAATGCCGGTACGTTGCACAATCCACTCGTCGGAGGTGTCTATCCGCGCCGCGAGTTCGGCATTGGTCAAGATCTGCTGCGGCAGGTAAGAGCCGCAACCGAGCACGACCGAACGTATTGCAGTCACGACACAGCCTCCTGCGCGGCCTGCGCAGATCCGAGCGCGCGGCCATCGCGATTGAGTATCCTGCTGATCTTGGCGAGGAGATCGTTACGGACCGTCTCATAGCCAACATCAACCGCATAGGCAAAGCCTTCGGCGTCAGTTCCGCCATGGCTCTTGACCACCACGCCATTCAGCCCGAGCAGCACGCCACCATTGGACTTGCTGGGGTCGAGCTTGTCGCGCAGTGCCTTGAAGGCACCCCTTGCAAACAGATAGCCGATCCTGGCCATCCAGGACTTTGAAATTTCGGCGCGGAGGAAGTCGCTGATCTGACGCGCAGCGCCTTCGGTGGCCTTCAACGCGATATTGCCGCTAAAGCCTTCGGAGACGATCACATCCGCAGTCCCCTTGCCGATGCCGTCGCCTTCGACGAAACCGATATATTCGAGCTGGGGCAGATTCATCGCACGCAACTGCTCGGCCGCCTCGCGGATCTCCTCGTGGCCCTTGATCTCCTCGGCCCCGATATTGAGCAGGCCGACGGTCGGCCGCTCGAGATTGAACAGCACGCTCGCCATCGCGCTGCCCATCACCGCCATCGCGACCAGATGCTGCGCGTCGCCGCCGATGGTGGCGCCGAGATCGAGCACGACGGAATCGCCGCGTGCCGTCGGCCAGACCGCCGCGATTGCCGGGCGGTCGATCCCGGGCAGCGTACGCAGACAAAACCGCGCCATCGCCATCAGCGCCCCGGTATTGCCGGCGGATATTGCAACGTCGGCCTCTCCCCTTTTGACCGCATCGATGGCAAGCCACATCGAGGATGTTTTGCGGCCCCGGCGCAACGCCTGGCTTGGCTTGTCATGCATGCTGACAGCGACATCGGTATGAATGACGCGGGAAGCCGCTTTCAGCGCTGGATGTTTTGCAAGCTGCGCATCAATGAGCGCTCGATCTCCGAATAGAAGAAATTCGGTCTCGGGGTGTCGGGTCAACGAGATCGCGGCGCCGGGAATGACGACCGATGCGCCGACGTCGCCACCCATGGCGTCAAGCGCGATTCGAACCTTTTGAGGCATGAACGTCCCGGAAACCTGATCTCTTTGCGGTCTTTCAGCGCTCGGCCGCAAACTACGAAGTGCCTGGAGGGCGGCGCTCGGCGACCGCGATGCTGCACCCCGGCCGGGCCGGGACAATAACGGGTCCCCGTCCCGACACAACCTCTTGACCCCCTCTTGACCCCCGTCTTTTGGAAGCCGAGCCGCAGCGGCGGAGAATCGGCACACTATAAAGAAATGCTTGTAAGTCAAACGATTAGACTGAATTATCGACCTAAATCGGCATCTGCTTCCCCGCGAAGGCAAACCCCAGCACCTGACCCGCCTACTTCAGCGCTTTTTCGGCTTCTTGCCGCCGCGCGGTTTTGCCTCGATCTTCAGCGCTTTGAGCGCAGCAAATGGATGAGCCTCGGGATCAACGGGCTCCACGGGCGGGTCGAACACCGCATCTGTCCGCCGAGGATAAGGATCGATCCCGAGTAACAAAGCGTCGGTCGCGAGCCGGCCGAGGTCGATGACGCCGTTCACGATCGGCTCCGGCGGATCGGGGACTCCGACCTCGGTTTCGGCAGCCTCATCCACGAGGTCCGCAAGATCGGGGATTTGATCTGGTGGCGCGAAGATCAGATCGATCGCCTCATTGATGTCGTTCTCGATTGGATCGAGCGTCACGACACAGGTCTGCCCGATCCGTGCGCGGACGTAGCCTCCAACGTGGAAACGGCCCTCGCCCTTGGGCGTGATATCGAGCGAGGCGTTCACGGACAGAATCTCACGCAACCCCGCGACCTCTGCCATGGCGTGGCGTTCGACGGGGCTTGCTTCGATGTCGCGATGCAATCCGGCATCCGGAATCTGCGCTACCACAACGGGCACGCGCCAGGGATCCGGTTTTTCGGCAGTGCTGCTGGTCCTGCTCATTGCTGCACGCCCACCCGCGCCGGCGAGGGAAACCGCCATGATCCATTCTGGATAGTCGCATCGTCGAGGCCGGCCAGGCAGGCGATCGCCGCCTCGGCATAGAACGCAAGCCGTCGCGCATTTTCGATTTGTTCGCCATCCAGGATATTCTTGGAGAGCGCTTGTGCCAATTCCTCTCGACCTTCGGCGATCGCCAGATCATACGCGGCCGAGCGCCCGTAGAACGCCTCCCCGAACGCCTGCATGCGCTTCGGAACCGTGAGATCGCCGAC
>JBJMTO010000212.1:0-27976 GCA_045811665.1 Bradyrhizobium sp. | reverse complement strand
TTGACGCCAGCGTCGAGGCGTCAGGACCACACGACTTCGCCGTCCGCCTTGGCGCCGTTCGTCAGCGACACCTCCACGTCCATCGCATCCCGCCCCGCGTCCGTGACGATCGCGATACGCCCCTTTGGTGGGACGAGACGGGCGGGACTACTGTGGTGATTTGCGCCGGGAGGAAACCGAAATATTTTTCGAAATGGGGCTGGACAGGCAAATCACTGATTTGCGCTTCGTCGCAAATCGCAGTCCTGAGTGTCGGATCGGCGAACAATCAGGAACCATTTGCGACCGTGTGGCCCGCATGAGCGCAGCGACATGCGGGTTTGTGGAAGATCCCGGATGTCGCTTCGCTCATCCGGGCTACGAAGCTATGACGCCGCCGCCTTTTGCGGGCGCGACGGCGCTTCCATCACGAAGCCTTCGTAAGCCTTCGCGGCGACATCGTTACAGATCTGTCGATAAACTCCGACCCCGCCGATGTAGGGCATGAAGATTTGCGGCTTGCCGGGGATGTTGGCGCCCATGTACCAGGAATTGGCTTGCGGGTATAGCGTGGTGTGCGCGACCTCGTTGACGTGGGCCACCCACTTCTCCTCCGCTTCCTTGCTCGCCTCCATGATCGCGAGTCCGCGACCGCGCATGTAACCGATGCAATCGGCGATCCAGTCGACGTGCTGCTCGATCGACACGATCATGTTCGACAGCACCGACGGACTGCCGGGTCCGGTGATGATGAACAGGTTGGGGAAACCCGCGCTCATCAGGCCAAGATAAGTCTTGGGACCTTCAGCCCACTTCTGATTGAGGCTGTGTCCCTCGCGGCCTCGAATGTCGATCTTGGCAACTGAACCGGTCATGGCGTCGAAGCCGGTCGCCAGCACCAGCGCGTCGACCTCGTAGTCTTTTCCGGCGGCACGCACCGCGTTCGGCAATATCTGTTCGATCGGATTGGACCTGATATCGACCAGCCTGACATTCGGCCGGTTGAAGGCGGCGTAATAGTCGCTATCGATGCAAATGCGTTTCGACCCGATCGGATGGTTGTTGGGCTGCAGCAGCCTGGCCGTCTCGGGATCCTTGACGATCTCCAGGATCTTTTCGCGCACAAAATTCGCGGCGGTGTCGTTGGCGGCCTTGTCGATTGCGAGATTGTTGTAGACCGACATGAAGGTCAGCCCGCCACGCGCCCAGCGCGATTCATATTTGGCGCGCCGTTCGTGCTCGCCATCGTCAAGCGCGCCACGATCCGGCATTTCGGTGTAGATGCCGTTGCGCGCCTCTTCGCGGGCAAAGCGTCTGATCTCCGGGTATTTGGCTCGGAAAGCCTCGCGCTCCTCAGCCGTCAGCGCGGCGTTGCGAGCGGGAATGCTGAAGTTAGGCGTACGCTGAAAAACCGTGAGCTGGCTGGCCTGTTCGGCGATCACCGGCACCGACTGGATCGCCGACGATCCGGTGCCGATCACGCCGACCCGCAGTCCTGTAAAATCCACCGGGTCATGCGGCCAATGGCCGGTGTGATAGACCTTGCCCTTGAAATCCGAGAGACCCTTGATGTCCGGCATCCGAGCGTTCGACAGACAGCCGGTGGCGAGCACGACGTAGTTCGCGCTCACGCTGTTGCCGTCGGATGTACTGACCGACCAGATGTTGGCACTCTCATCGAACACGACCCGTTCGACTCGGGTGTTGAGCTGAATGTCGCTGCGGAGTCCGAAGCGGTCGGCGACGTGGTTGGCATATTTCAGGATCTCGGGCTGCGGCGCATAACGCTCACTCCAGTCCCATTCCTGCTGAAGTTCGTCGGAGAAAGAGTAGGAATACTGCATGCTCTCGACGTCGCATCGGGCGCCGGGGTAACGGTTCCAATACCAGGTGCCGCCGACGTCCCCGCCCTGCTCATAGACCCGCACCGACAATCCCAACCCGCGCAGCTTGTGCAGCATGTACATCCCGGCAAAACCCGCGCCGACCACCACGACGTCGTAAGCCTTGGCAGGCGTGGATTGAGTTTTGCCGGAAACGGATTGCACGGCGGACATCTATTTTAGCTCCCTTTGGAATTTGCTTGGCCCATCGTACCATTCGGCTCGCAGGGGTGAAAGCGCAAGCGGCTGGGATCAGCATCTAACGCTTGGCTTGGTTGCCTGTCATGCGCTAGCGTCATCGCAGAACTTGAGAAATCAGCAATAACGAGCCGAGCCAAAAGGCCGCCGCAGGGAGTGAGCAGAACCATGAAATCGCCGATCTGCGACATGCTGGGAATTGATTTTCCGCTGCTGGCATTCAGCCATTGCCGCGACGTCGTGGCGGCTGTCAGCCGCGCCGGAGGTTTCGGCGTGCTCGGCGCCACCGCGCATTCACCGGAGTCGGTCGAGCAGGAGCTGAAATGGATCGACGATCATGTCGACGGCAAGCCCTACGGGCTGGACGTACTCATCCCCGAAAATATCTCGACCGCAGGTGAGAAGAACGTCACCTGGAAAAGCCTGGAAGCGCGCATATCGAATGAGCACCGCGAATTCACCCGCAATCTGCTCAAAAAATATGGCATCGAGCTGACCGAGACCAACGTCGCCGACAACCAGCCGCAACCCTTCGATGGCCAACGCGCGCTGGAAGTTCTGGACGCCTCGTTCCGCCATCCTATCGGGCTGATCGCGAACGCGCTCGGGGTGCCGCCCAAGGCGATGATCGACATGGGCAAGAAGCATGGGGTGCCGGTGGCCGCGTTGGTCGGCGCCAAGGAGCATGCGCTGCGTCAGGTCGCGGCCGGCGTCGACATTCTGGTGGTGCAAGGCACCGAAGCGGGCGGCCATTGCGGCGAGGTCTCGACCATGGTGCTGGTGCCCGAGGTGATCAAAGCGATCAAGCCGATCCGGGATGTCCCGGTGCTGGCGGCGGGCGGCATCATGACCGGGCGCCAGATGGCGGCGTGCATGGCGATGGGCGCGGCCGGCGCGTGGACCGGCTCGGTATGGCTGGCGACGGTGGAATCCGAGACCACCGAAATTTTCCGCGAGAAAATGATCGCGGCCTCCTCGCGCGACGCCGTCCGCTCGAAGGGCCGCACCGGGAAACCGGCGCGGCAGTTGCGCTCGGTCTGGACCGATGCGTGGGATCGTGGGCCGGACAGTCCCGGCGCATTGCCGATGCCGCTGCAGAGCATCATCAGCCGTGACGCCTTTAACTCCATCGATCGCGCCGCAGCAGCCGGCAACACCCAGGCCCGCGACCTCGTCAGTTATTTCGTGGGGCAAGGAGTCGGCCTTATCGACAGCGTTAAATCCGCCGGCGCGGTCGTCCAGGAATTCAAGGAAGACTTCATCGAGGCGGTGGAGCACATGAACGCGCTGGTGGCGGAGTAGGCGCGGCACGCCTGCCCGCTGCGCGGAGCTTCTTTTCCCGCGGGTGGATTGCTTCGCTTGGCTCGCAATGACGAAGCAATTGCAATCGGCCGTGACGTAACGAGACGAAAGTGAAAACAGAAACGATGACGAAAACAAACTCCCCTGCCCCGGACGATCGCATTCCCGTCATTGTGGGAGTAGGCGAAATCACCGATCGACCGGCGGATTTGAAATCCGGGCTCGAGCCCCTGGACTTGCTCGAGCAAGCGCTCAAGCGCGCCGAGCAGGACAGCGGCGGCAAGCTGCTGGCGGAGATCCAGTCGCTCGACGTGGTCAACTTCCTGAGCTGGCGTTACCGCGATCCGGAGATCCGGCTATCGGAGCGCCTCGGTATCACTCCGAAGCATGCGTATTATGGCCCGGTCGGCGGCGAGAGCCCGATTCGCTATCTGCATGAAGCCGCGCAACGGATCGCGCGCGGCGAATGCAATGTCGCGGCGGTCTGCGGCGCCGAAGCTCAATCCACTGCCACCAAGGCCGAACGCGCGGGCGTCGAGTTGCCGTGGACCCCCTTCGCGCATGATGTAGCCGAGCCGAAGCGCGGCGCCGCGTTCCAGAAGCCGATGGCGGTGAAACTCGGCGTGTTCAGGCCGGTGACGGTGTATCCATTTTACGAAGCCGCCACCTCGGCGCATTGGCGCCAGACGCCGCGCGAGGCGATGGCGGAGTCCGGGCAACTATGGTCGACCTTCTCCGAGGTCGCCTCGCAAAATCCCAACGCCTGGATCAAGCGGCGCTACGCCTCGGAAGAAATCACGACGCCAAGCCCGGACAACCGCCTGATCGCCTGGCCCTACACCAAGCTGATGGTGGCCAATCCCACCGTCAACATGGGCGGCGCTGTTCTGCTGACCAGCCTCGCGAAAGCGCGAGCCGCGGGAGTAGCCGAGGATCGGCTGATCTACGTTTGGGGCGGGGCCTCGGCGGAGGAGCAGCGCGACTATCTCACCCGTGACCAGTTCGTCCAAAGCTACCCGCAGAATGCCGTGCTCGGTGCGGTGATGGATCTGGTGGGAGGCGACGGCAAGTCGTTCGATGCGATCGAGCTCTATAGTTGTTTTCCCTGCGTGCCGAAAATGGCACGGCGAACCCTGGGGCTCGGCGCTGACGTGCAGCCGACGGTCACCGGCGGACTCACGTTCTTTGGCGCGCCGCTCAACACCTACATGACGCATGCGGCTTGCGCGATGGTCCGCAAACTGCGCGGGGGCGCGAACCTCGGCCTGCTTTATGGGCAGGGTGGTTTTGTCACCAAGCATCACGCGCTGGTGCTGTCCCGGCAGCAGCCTGCTGCAGCGCTCGCGCAAGACACCAGCGTTCAGGCCGAAGCCGACCGCCAACGCGGCCCGGTGCCTGAGTTCGTAACGGAGGCCACTGGGAAGGGCTCGGTGGAAAGTTTTACCGTGATTTACGGCCGCAATGGCGACGTAGAGCACGGCGTGGTGATGCTGCGCACGGCGGAGAATGCCCGGGCGCTGGCGCGGGTACCCGCAAGCGATCGCCAAACGCTGGCGCACCTGCTGAACATGGATCGCACCCCGGTGGGCTCGACAGGCGATATTGTATCTGCCGGAGACGAGGTTCTGGAGTGGCGGGTGAGCTAATGGGCTTTTCGCTCTAGCCCTTCACATCCTGCTTCTCGGAAACGGTCGCGGGTTTTGCCTTGGCCCCGGCGACTCGAACCTCATCGCCATCGGCCAATCCATCGGGCGGCGCGACGATGACGCGATCGTCAGCGGAAAGGCCCGATCCCAGTTCGATGTCGCGGCCGAGATCGCGGGCGATCGTGACGGTCTTGAACAGCACCTTGTCATCAGGCCCGACCGTCGCCACTCGAAGACCGCTTTGGTTGAAGATGAGCGCGCTTGCCGGAATATGAAGCGGCACGGCGTCGCGCTGCAGGCTCATGCGGACGTTGGCGTAGCCGCCGGGCATCAACTCGCCGTTTGCATTGTCCAGCGCAAGCTGCATGCGCGTGGTGCCGGAGCTGACATCGACCGACTGTGACGATGCCTCGACCGTAGCGTCGAATGTTCGCTTCGGATATTCCGGCATCGAAATCACAGCTTTGGCGCCGATCCTGATCGCGGGCACGTAGCTCTGTGGAACGTTGACATAAACCCGCAGCTTGCTGATGTCGGAAACCACGAACATCGCAGGGCCGCTTCCTCCGCCCGCATTGATCAGGGCGCCCACATCGGTATCGCGGGCCGTGACGATGCCGTCGAACGGGACCGTGATCTTCTTGTAGCGAGCCAAGGCCTCCAGCCGCTCGACATTGGCCTGGCCGGATTTTACGGCCGCCTTCTTGTTGGAGAGGTCGGCGGAGCGCTCGTCGATTTCCTGCATCGAAACGAAGTTCGAAGCGATCAGCGATTTGCGGCGCGCCAGCGTGGCCTCGGAAAGGCTCGCGCTGGCTTCCTGGCTGGCGAGGTCGGCGCGTGCCTGCAAGAGCTGCTGGTCGAGGTCCGGCGCTTCGATTTCGGCGATGACCTGGCCCGCCCGTACCTTGGCCCCAATGTCGGCGTTCCAGCTTTTCAGGTAACCGCTGACGCGGGCAAAGATCGGCGCGCGGGAGTACGCCTCCAGCCGGCCCGGCAAATCGATGGTGGCGTTTAGAACCTTGGCGTCTGGCAGCACCACCGCGACGGTGGGAATCGCCTGGTTGTCGGTCCAATCGCGCAACTTGGCGCTGGAATCCTCTCGCGCTCGGATACCGGTCACCACCAACAGCACCGCAGCCAGGCCGGCGACGATCACGAAGATGCCCAGCCGCGCGCGAGATACCGGCGGCGACTTCTGCTCAGTGGGCATGCGAAATCTCCGGGACGGCTTCTTTGGCCGGTTGTTTCCTGTGCACCATACTAAAGACCACAGGAACAAACATCAGGGTAGCCACCGTTGCGAAGATCAGTCCCCCAACCACCGCACGCCCGAGCGGAGCGTTTTGCTCGCCACCCTCCCCGAGCCCCAACGCCATCGGGGTCATGCCGATGATCATCGCCAGCGCCGTCATCAACACCGGCCGGAACCGCACGAAGCCCGCTTCGATGGCCGCGGCCACCGGATCGCCCAGCGCGTCGTAACGTTCCCGCGCAAAGCTGATCACCAGGACGCTATTGGCCGTAGCAACCCCCATGCACATGATCGCGCCGGTCAGCGCCGGGACCGACAACGTGGTCTCGGTCGTAAACAGAATCCAGACGATGCCGGCCAGCGCCGCAGGCAGCGCGGTGATGATCACGAACGGGTCGGACCATGACTGGAAGTTCACCACGATCAAAAAGTAGATCAGCACGATGGCGGCCATCAAACCGAACAACAGCCCGGAGAACGCGCTGTTCATGGTCTGCACCTGGCCGAGCAGAACCACGGTCGAGCCCTTCGGCACATCCTTGGCCGCATCGGCGATGACGGTTCTTACATCGGCGGCAACCGCGCCGAGATCGCGTCCATGCGGCGTCGCATAGATCTGCACCATCGGCTGGATGTCGTATTGCGAGACCACCGCGCTCGATGACGATCGCTTGATCTCGGCGATGCCGCCAAGAATAGGCGGGTTGGCCGTGCTGCCCGCGGTGATGGGCAATGTCTCGAGCGCGCTCAGGGAATCGATCTTGTATTGCGGCGTCTGCATCACGACCGAGTAGGACACGCCGTTGTCCGGGTTGAGGTAGTAAGTCGGCGCGACTTGCGCGCTGCCGGCAAGGTTGACAACCAGGCTGTTGGTAACGTCGCGCTCGGTCAGGCCGACATACTGCGCGCGGGTGCGGTCGACATCGATGTTGAAGGTGGGATTGTTGGGCGACTGCTGGATGCGAGCGTCTGCGATGCCGGGGATATGTCGGATCTTGCTCAGCAGCTTGTTGGCATAGGCAAAATTGGCATTCACATTGGCGCCGCGGATCTGAAGGTCGATCGGCGCAGGCGCGCCGAAATTCAGGATCTGGCTGACGATATCCGCGGGCAGGAACGCAAAGGACATGCCCGGAAAAGCACGCGGAAGCTGCTCCCGGAGCGCCTGAACATATTCGTCGGTCGGCCGATGGCCCTCCTTCAGCTTGATCTGGATATCGCCATCCTGCGAGCCGATCACCCCGGTGTTGTTGTAGGTCATGTTGATGCCGCTGATCGGCATGCCGATGTTGTCGGCCAGCGTTTCGATTTCGCCGGGCGGAATGATCTTGCGGATCGCCTTCTGCACGTCCGCGAACTGGTTGGCGCTTTCCTCCACGCGGGTGCCGACCTGGGTGCGAACATGCATCAGGATCGATCCTGAATCCACCGAGGGAAAGAAGTTGCGGCCAAGAAACGGGACGAGCAGAAACGACGCCGCGACCAGCCCGACGAAGCCAACCACGAACAACGGCCGCCGCTGCATCGCGAACGCCAGCAGGTCGCGGTAGCCGGCGCGGAAGCGCTCGAACCGAGCCTCGAAGCCGCGCTGAAACCGCACCAGCGGATTGCGTGACGGCGGCCGCGCGTTGTCCTCGCTGTAATGCACATGCGGGCGCAGCAGATACTTCGCCATCGTGGGCACCAGCGTACGCGAGAGGATGAACGACCAGAGCATCGCGAACATCACCGCTTCGGCCATCGGCACGAACAGAAAGCGCGCCACGCCGGTCAGAAAGAACATCGGCACGAACACGATGCAGATGCAGAGCAGCGACACGAAAGCCGGTGTGACGATCTGGTTCGCACCGTCCATGATCGAGGTTTCGACATCCTTGCCATGTTCCAGATGCCAGTTGATGTTCTCGATGGTGACGGTCGCGTCGTCGACAAGGATGCCGACCGCGAGCGCCAGACCGCCGAGGGTCATGATGTTGAGCGTCTCGCCAATCGCCGACAGCATCACGATCGCGCCGAGCACCGAGAGCGGAATCGAGACGGCAATGATGATGGTGGAGCGCCAGCTTCCCAGGAACAGCAGGATCATGACGCTGGTCAGCAACGCGGCGATGATGCCTTCATAGGCGACGCCGGTAATGGCGCCGCGTACGAACAGCGACTGATCGCCGATGAACCCGATCTTGAGCGCCTCGGGCAACGAGGCTTTGACGTCGATCACCTTCTGCTTGATGCCGGCGATGATATCGAGCGTCGAGATCGAGCCGGCCTTCAGCACCATCATCAGAACCGAGCGGTTGCCGTCGACGTGAACGATGTTGGTCTGCGGTGGATTGCCGTCCCGCACGCTGGCGACGTCGCGGACATAGACCATCGCGCCGTTCACGGCCTTGATCGGGAGGTCGGCCAGTTCTTCCATCCTCAACGGCGAGTTGTTGAGCTGGATGATGTATTCGAAACCGCCGATCTTCGATGTCCCCGCCGGCGTGATCAGGTTCTGTGCCGCAAGGGCGTTGGCGACGTCCTGCCCCGACAGGCCGCGCGCCTGCAGCGCCGATGGATTGAGATCGATTTGCACCTGTCGCTGCTTGCCGCCGAACGGATAAGGTATCGCCGCACCGGGCACGGTGACCAACGGCGTTCGCAACTGGTTGATGCCGATGTCGGCGAGGTTTTGTTCGGTGAGACCCTCGCCCGACAAGGCAACCTGGATGATCGGCACGGTCGAGGCGCTGTAATTCAGGATCAGCGGCGGCGTCGCCCCGGGCGGCAACTGCTTGATCATCGTTTGCGAGATCGCGGTCACCTGCGCGTTGGCGGTGCGGATATCGACGTTGGGCTGGAAGAATATCTTGACGATGCCGACCCCGTTGTAGGAGTTGGCGACGATGTGTTCGATATCGTTGACCGTGGTCGTGAGCGCGCGCTGAAACGGCGTGACGATGCGGCCGGCCATCTGGTCCGGCGGTAGCCCGGTATATTGCCAGACCACGCCGATCACCGGGATGCGGATTTCGGGAAAGATGTCGGTCGGGGTACGCAGCGCCGCGAGCGGCCCGATAATGAGGAGCAGCAGCGCGAGGACGACGAAGGTATAGGGCCGGCTTAGCGCGATGCGGACCAGTGCAATCATACGGCGGGCGTCCTCGTCAGCCGAATGATTGGAGCACTGCGCGCCTGCGCCAATTCGGCCCGGCTGATGTAGCGCAACTGCGGCAAATAGCCAACTTCGGCGCGGCCGACTGCTTCACTTCCTCAGCGCGGGCGCTCACTTTCCGGCTACTTACCACACAGCCATTTGAACCGCGCCCGATCTGCCGCGGACGGAATTCTGTCGTTTACATAGGTTGGGATGCGAACGGGAGGCGTCGCCATGCCGAACGCCAAGGATATGATCGAGCGCGCAAGAATGTTCGACACGCGGGCAGAACAGGCCGGCGATCCCATTTCTCGCCAGCACTACCGGGAAATGGCGGCCCACTACCGCGCGCTCTCGGTCGAGCATCAGGAAACAGGTTCAGAACGGGAAGCAGCGCATCCGTAGAGCCCGACGGCAGCGGTACGACAATAGTCGTAGCCGCTTACCGACGAGGAACTTACGTCCGCCGCGGACGTTTTGTTATCACGATTTTGACACGATCCCGGCGAGGCGATGACCGAGCACACCCAGTTGGCGAACGCACTTTTGGTGATCGTTTTCGCTGCCGCGATCTCCCTGGCAGGCCAGCTACTGATCCGAAGTCAATCGGTGCTTGCGCCCAGGCCCGCGCCCTACGTCATTCCACTACCGCCGTAAAAGCAAACCGCACCGGCCCGGCCGAGATCGATCGTTATCGATCCGGTGTGCCGCCAACTAATCCGGCGCCTTCAGCTCGTCCGAAAACAGATAATTGTACGCATCTCCGTTCTGCCGGAGCTTTTCAGCCTTCTTGCGCGCTTCGGCTCGTTTCGGGCCCGGCGGAAGGTTCTGCGCCTGGCCAAGCGCTTCGACTGCTTTGTTATCCAAATCGCGGTTATTCGGAGACGACGGCGTGGGCTTGCCCATGATGCACCTCCAGCAACTCCAAAAACCATTTCAAGCGCAAATCGGCCAAAAGTTCCATTTGCAAGGGGCGCGCGGGAACTGCTGGCGAGCACGTCGAAAACTGAGAATACTGCGCTGCAATAAGACGTGCAGGCCAGCCTCAACGCATCAGCTTGAGCGCGTCCGTGAAAAAATCGGGACCGCCGAAATTTCCGGACTTCAACGCCAGCAGCATGGCGGCTTGTTTGCCGCCCACCGAGCGCAGCACCGGCACCCCGGCCGCGATCTCCGCGCCGACCAGAAAACCGGGAATGCCGAGACGATCCACCACCGCGCCGGAGGTTTCGCCGCCGGCGACCACCAGCCGCCGCACGCCCGATGCTACCAATGCCTCGGCAATATCGGCCATTGCCTGCTCGATCGCATGGCCCGCGGCATCGCGCCCGTGACGCGCCTGCAACGCGGCGACCTGCTCCGGGCTCGAACTGCTGGCGATCAGGATCGGACCCTGCTTGATCCGCTCACTTGCCCACGCCACGCTACGCTGCGTTTCCTCCTTGCCCGCAACGACCCGTTCGGGATCAAGATGCAGCACCGGCATGACAGCTTCGGCCCGCGCGATCTGTTGCAGCGTGGCTTGCGAACAACTGCCGGCGAGGCACGCCGCGGGCCCGCCGACAACAGCTTCGGAGATGGCGGCAGGCGCATTTGCGCTGACCCGGCCTGACCCCACCAGCGCACGAGCCAGACCGAGCCCCAGCCCGGATGCGCCAACGGAAATGCCATGCTCCAACGCGACGGTGCCGAGCGTTTCCAGATCACGTTCGAAGACCGCGTCCGCGATGGCCGCGCCGATGCCTTGTTGCGCAAGCTCCGACAACCGCGCGCGAACGGCATCCGCACCGCGCGCCACTGCGGAGAGATCGACAAGTCCCACCCGGGTCTTGCTCTGTCGCGCCAGCACTCGCACCAAGTTGGAATCGTGCATCGGATTCAACGGATGATCTTTGAGCGGGCTTTCGTTGAGCGGCACTGCGCCGACGAATAGATTTCCCTGGTAGACGGTACGACCGGTCTCGGGAAAAGCCGGTGTCACCAGCACGATCACGTCGCCTGAATCGGCACGCAATGCATCCATCACCGGGCCGATATTGCCTTTATCGGTGGAGTCGAACGTCGAGCAGATCTTGAAAAGCACGTGTCCTGCCCCGCGCCCGCGCAACCATGTCTCGGCGGCGCGAGAGCGCGACACCGCCGAGCCCGGATCGATGGAACGGCTCTTGAGCGAAACCACCACCGCGTCGACTTCGGGCAGATCGAGACTGTCTGCGGGCACGCCGATGGTCTGCACGGTCCGAAGCCCGCCGCGCGTCAGCGTGTTGGCGAGATCGGACGCGCCGGTGTAGTCGTCGGCGATGCAGCCAAGGGCCAGCGTCACGGCCTTGCTCCGGCGTAGGACTTGAACCAGCCGAGCCCATCGGTGGTCTTGCCGCGAGGATTGTATTCGCAGCCGACAAAGCCTCCATATCCCAGCCGATCCAGTTCGCCGAACAGGAATGGATAATTCAACTCCTCGCCATCGGGCTCGTTGCGCGAGGGAATGCTGGCGATCTGGACGTGTCCGATCATCGGCATCATCTCACGCACCCGCATGGTCACGTCGCCATGGATGATCTGGCAATGATAAATATCGAACTGGAGTTTCAGATTCGAGATTTTGGAGTCCGCGATCAGGTCGCGGGCAAACGCAAAATCGTTGAGGAAGTATCCCGGGACGTTGCGCGGATTGATCGGCTCGATCACCACGTCAAGCCCGTGCGGCGCGAAGAACTCCGCGGTCCATGCAACCGATTTACGGAAGGCCGCAACCGCATTGGGGTCGCTACGATCGGCGATGCCCGCCATCAGATGCACGCGCTTGACGCCGGTTGACTTGGCATAGGGCAGCGCGGCGCGCACGCTTTGCTGCAGCTCGGCAAAACGGTCGGGCAACGCGGCGAAGCCCTTCTCGCCGGCATCCCAATTTCCCGGCGGCAGATTGAATAGCGCCTGCGTCAAGCCGTTGCGATGCAGCCGCTCGCCGACCGTCTCGGCCGGATGATCATATGGAAACAGGAATTCCACCGCCGTGAACCCCGCCTGTGCGGCTGCATCAAAACGATCGAGGAACGGCACCTCGTTGAACATCATGCTGAGATTTGCGGCAAAGCGCGGCATACACGTTCCCTTTGCTGATCCGGCTATTTCGGCTCACCCGGCAGATGCGTGCCGGTGACGCGGGCATACATTCGGGCCACCGAAGCGTCGTCATCGCGGCCCATGCCCGAGGCGGCCGTCATCAAGAACATCTGTAGTGCCGCTGCCGCCACGGGCACCGGAAACCTCGCCGTGCGCGCCATGTCCTGGATGATGCCGAGGTCCTTCACGAAGATCTCCACGGCGCTGCGTGGGGCGTAGTCACCGTCCAGCACGTGTGGCATCCGATTCTCGAACATCCACGAATTGCCGGCCGAGGCCGTGATCACCTCGTAGACCTTCCGGATATCGAGGCCTTGCTTGGCTGCGAACGCGATCGCCTCCGACGCGGCGGCGATGTGCACGCCGGCAAGCAACTGGTTGATCATCTTGAACGCGGCGCCTTCGCCGGCGGAATCGCCAAGCTCGTACAGTTTGGCTGCCATCGCATCGAGCGCCGGCCTGGCCTTGGCAAAAGCTGCCGGGCTGCCCGAAGCCAGGATCGTCAGTTCCCCCTGCGCCGCCCGTTGCGCGCCGCCGCTGATGGGAGCGTCGAGATAGTGCCTGCCACTGCCTTCCAATTGTTTGGCTAACCGGCGCGCGACGTCCGGGTCCATGGTTGCAGACGAGACGAATACGGCACCCTTTGCCATGGTCTCGGCGACGCCGTTCGCTCCGAACAGGATCGTTTCCGTCTGGGCCGCGTTCACGACAACGCTGATGACAATGTCCGCGCCTTTCGCAGCCTCGGCGGGCGCGTTTGCGCCTTGGCCTCCTTCCCTGACAAACCGTGCCACGGCAACGGCCGAGACGTCGCAGCCGGTCACTTCAAAGCCTGCCCGCCGCAGCGAGGTTGCCATCCCGAAGCCCATCGAGCCAAGCCCGACAACGGCGACACGCGGTTTTGGGGCGACATTTTCGGGCATGGTAATTCCCTGGAGCTTCCTCGTAGCATATCCGGCAGCGGCTTTTGCTTTGGGTATCACGGCTTGGCCGCGCTGCCAAAGCATGAGACAACGCGCCAAACAGGAAGCCGCCATGAGCGAGACAAAGGTGCGTGAGGAAATCTGCCGCCTTGGCCGCTCGTTGTTCGAGCGCGGCCTGACCCCGGGCTCCTCGGGCAATATCAGCGTCAGACTGGACCACGGCGGCTGGCTGGTCACGCCAACCAATGCCTCGCTCGGTTCGCTCGACCCGGCCCGGCTGTCCGCGCTCGACGCCGATGGCCGGCTCACCTCCGGCGACCCGCCTACCAAGGAGGTGCCGCTGCATACGGCGCTCTATCACACGCGCGACGCCGCGCGGGCTGTGGTGCATCTGCATTCGACGCATTCGGTGGCGCTGTCGATGTTGCCGGAAATCGACCCCCGCGCCGCGCTGCCGCCGATGACGGCGTACTACCTGATGAAATGCGGGCGGACCGCTCTGGTCCCGTATTATCGGCCGGGCGACCCCGCCGTTTCGGATGCCATCAAGGGGCTGGCTGGGAAGTACTCATCCGTGCTGCTCGCCAATCACGGCCCGGTGGTGTCGGGCGAGTCGCTCGAGGCGGCGGTGTTCGCAATAGAGGAACTGGAAGAGACCGCGAAACTGTACTTGCTGCTGCGCGGCTTGAACCCGCGCTACCTGACGCCCGCGCAAATCAACGATCTCTCAAAGACCTTCGGGTTGACGTTGCCAGAGCACAATCACGACTGAGCACGCGTTGCGGGCGGAGCGAAGCAATCCAGCGAGGCATCAACAAGAGTGGATTGCTTCGTCGCTGCGCTCCTCGCAATGACGATAGGGGTGCGCAGGGTGAGTTAGGTGAAGCGGAAGCCCGCCGCCCGACGTTTGACGGTGAATCAACTACGCTAATCCGCTCTTGTTCGCACCGAGCCCTACAGCACGGCCAACTGCTTGTTCTTGATATCCGTGATCAGCATCAACCCTGGTGCGTGGGTGATCGCGAACGGCAGCTTCGCGGCAGCGATGACCGCTTGCGGCGTGACGCCGCACGCCCAGAACACCGAAATTTCGTCGGCTTCGACCGGGACCGGATCGCCATAATCCGGCTTCGACAGGTCGTGGATGCCGATCGAATGCGGATGCCCGAGGTGAACCGGCGCGCCATGAACGGCCGGAAAGCGCGACGTGATCTGCACCGCTCGAATGGCGTCGGCCGGCTTGAACGGCCGCATCGAAACCACCATGGGTCCGGCGAACGGCCCCGAAGGCGCGCACGGAATATTGGTGCGATACATCGGGACCCGGACGTTACGTTCGATGTGGCGGATCGGCAGATCGTCTGCCATCAGCGCCTCCTCGAACGAGAACGAGCAGCCGAGTACAAAGGCTACCAGATCGTCGCGCCAGTAGTCCTTGATGTCGGTCGGCTCCTCCACCACCTCGCCATCGCGCCACACCCGGTAGCGGGGAACATCGGTGCGAATATCGAGATCGGCTCCGAGCGAGGGAATGCGCGGGTCTCCGACGTCGGACATACCGATCACCGGGCAAGGCTTGGGATTGAGCTGGCAAAACCTGTGAAACGATGCCGCGAGCCTTTCCGGCAGAATCGCGAGATTGCCCTGGACGAAGCCGTTGGCGATACCAGCCGTGGTCGTGGCCTTGCCGGCGCGGTAGGCCAGTCGCGCCTGCTGACTTGGCAGCATCTCCAGCTCGGGTGCTGTTTCTTTTTTGGCCAGGCCGAAAATCATCGATCGCGCTCCATGCCTCGACAGACTGTGCCGGGTGGTTCTACCATGCAGGCCAACAATATGCACCTCAGCTTCCCGGCGGGATCAATGACCAAAATCGCATCCAATCTGCAGATCGATTCCGCCCGCCTCTGGGACACTATTCACGAAACAGCGAAGTTCGGTGCGACACCGAAAGGCGGCGTGCGCCGGCTCACGCTCGGCCCCGAGGACAAGCAGGTGCGTGACTGGTTCCGAAAGGCTTGCGAGGCCGCCGGTCTCGAGGTCCAGGTCGACGCTCTCGGCTCGATGTTCGCGTTACGCAAGGGTCGCGATATGTCGAAGCCGCCGGTCGGGCTCGGCTCGCATCTCGATACCCAGCCGACCGGCGGCAAATTCGACGGCGTGCTGGGCACGCTCGCCGCCCTTGAAGTCGCCCGCACGCTTAACGATGCTGGGATCGAGACGGAAACCCCGATCTGCATCGTCAACTGGACCAACGAGGAAGGCTCGCGTTTCGCGCCGGCTACCATGGCTTCCGCGGCATATGCAGGCGATTACACCACCGAAAACATCCTGGCCCGAACCGACGCGGCCGGTGTCAGCGTGGGAGAAGCGCTCGACAGCATCGG
Source organism: Bradyrhizobium sp. (assembly GCA_045811665.1). Taxonomy (GTDB): domain Bacteria; phylum Pseudomonadota; class Alphaproteobacteria; order Rhizobiales; family Xanthobacteraceae; genus Bradyrhizobium. The sequence continues at coordinate 12,150 of JBJMTO010000212.1, read as the reverse complement.
TTATCGCGGCGCCGAGACCGTCGGCGCGCGCAAGTTCGGCGCCTTTGTCGAACTTCACATCGAGCAGGGACCGCTGCTGGAGGCCGAACACAAGACCATCGGCGTGGTCGATCGCGGTCAGGGGATCGTCTGGTACGACGGCAAGGTCAGCGGCTTCGAAAGTCATGCCGGCACCACGCCAATGCCACTCCGCCGCGATGCGCTGGCTGCGCTATCGGAAATCGTGCTGGCCGTGGAGCGTATCGCCAAGGCGCATGGTCCGAATGCGGTGGGGACTGTTGGCGAAGCCGTGATTGCGGCGCCGTCCCGGAACGTCATTCCAGGCGAGCTCGCTTTCACCGCCGATATCCGCAGCCCGGCTTCGGAAACGCTCGATGCGATCGACAACGATTTGCGTAAAGCGTTCGCCGAGATTGCCTCACGGCGCAAGGTCGAGATCACGTTCGAGGCGATATGGCGCAAACCGCCAACGATCTTTGACGCCAAACTGGTCGACACCGTGGAGAATGCAACCAAGGCACTTGGCTACAGCCATCGCCGCATTACCTCCGGCGCCGGGCACGACGCCTGCAACCTGGCCAATGTCGTGCCGTCGGCGATGATTTTCGTGCCCTGCAAGGACGGCGTCAGCCACAACGAGCTTGAGGACGCGACGCAAGCCGACTGCACCGCCGGTGCAAACGCGCTGATGCATACTGTGCTCGCCTTGGCGGGCGTGGCTTCCAAATAACGGAGAGATTCGTGCACGGAGTCTTTGTCGATGCCAACGAAGCGTTGGCCGTTATCTTCGAACGGTTGACAAAACCCGAGGACCCAAAGGTTCGCATTCATCGCGATCCCGATGTCACTCCGGATCGGTTGCCGGGCGTACTCGATGGCGCCGAGATCGCCGTGGTCGATCACACCGCCCTGCCGACCGAGGTCGCGCGCAATTGTGTCGGCCTCAAGCATGTGGTTTTCCTAGGCACCGGCGCGCGCAGCTACATGAACCCGGAAGAGCTCGCAGAACTCGGCATAACCGTTCACTTGATCCGGGGCTATGGCGACACGGCAGTGGCCGAAGCGACGATCGCGCTGATGTGGGCTGCCGCGCGCGGCATCGCATGGATGGACCGCGAGATGCGCGCTGGCAATTGGCTGCGCGAGGACGGCATGCAGTTGACCGGCAAGACGCTGGGCCTGATTGGGTTCGGCGGCATCGCCGCTGAAGTAGCCCGCATCGCCAACGGCAGTGGCATGCGCGTGATCGCGTGGAACCGGACGCCGAAAGCTTCCGCCGGGGTCGAATTCGTCGCGCTCGATAAACTGCTCGGCGGCAGCGACGTGATCTCGCTGCATCTATTGCTGAATGATGAAACCCGCGGCTTTCTCTCTGCCCAACGCGTCGCGGCGATGAAGCCGGGCGTGGTTTTAGTCAACACCGCGCGGGCCGCGCTGGTGGACGAAGCCGCCATGATCGAGGCGTTGAACTCCGGTCACATCCGTCACGCGGGGCTCGACGTCTTCAACATCGAGCCGCTGCCGGTGGATGACCCGCTGATCAAACTACCCAACGTGACGCTGTCGGCGCATTCGGCGTTTCGTACCCCTGAGGCAAGCGAAAACTTGTTGGCCGCGGCCTGGGAACATTGCAGGAGGATTGCGAAGGGCTGATCGCGGTCGGCGTGAAGTCGTTCCGGGTTATGCGAGGAGCCACGCGACCTTGTCATTGCGAGAGCCAGGCGACCTCGTCATTGCGAGGAGCAACGCGACGAAGCAATCCACCGTCGATCGCCGGGGTTCGCACGCTTCGCTTCGCTGGCAATGACGAGAGCTGCAAGCGCTCCCCTACTCCACCATTTCAGCGACCGCTTTGCCGCAGGCGACCGTATCGGCATTGCCGCCGAGATCCCGGGTGCGCAGGGTGCGTTCGCCGAGCGTGCGTTCGATCGCAGAAACGATTGCGGCCGCCGCCGGCTTTTCGCCGAGGTGCTCCAGCATCATCGCCCCGGACCAGATCATGCCGATCGGGTTGGCGATCCCCTGCCCCGCGATATCAGGCGCCGAGCCGTGCACCGGCTCGAACACCGAGGGGAATATACCTTCGGGATTGATATTTCCTGACGGAGCGATGCCGATGGTGCCGGTGCAGGCCGGACCCAGATCGGAAAGGATGTCGCCGAACAGATTCGAGCCGACGACGACATCGAACCAATCCGGATGCAGCACGAAGTTCGCGGTGAGAATGTCGATGTGGTACTTGTCCCACTTCACCGCCGGGTACTTTTTGGCCATGGCTTCCACGCGCTCGTCCCAATAAGGCATGGTGATCGAGATTCCGTTCGATTTGGTCGCGGAAGTCAGATGCTTCTTCGGCCGAGACTGAGCAAGCTCGAACGCGAACTTGAGGATCCGGTCGACGCCGATCCGGGTCATCACGGTCTGCTGGGTGACGAATTCGCGATCGGTATCGGGGAACATCCGCCCGCCGACGGACGAATATTCGCCTTCGGTGTTCTCGCGTACCACCCAGAAATCGATGTCGCCGGGCTTGCGGTTCGCGAGCGGCGAAGGCACGCCGGGCATCAGCCGCACGGGACGAAGATTGACGTATTGATCGAATTCGCGCCGGAACTTGATCAGCGAACCCCAAAGCGAGATGTGGTCGGGGATTTTCGCGGGCCAGCCGACCGCGCCGAAATAGATGGCGTCGTGCTTGCCGATCTGTTGTTTCCAATCCTCCGGCATCATGTCGCCGTGCTTTTCGTAGTAGTCCCAGGAGGCAAAATCGAAGTGGTCGAAATGCATGCTGACGCCGTGCTTTTTCGCCGCCTGCTCCAGCACCCGCAGTCCTTCGGGCACCACTTCCTTGCCGATGCCATCTCCGGGGATGACCGCAATCCGGTAGGTCTGCTTTTGCTTGGTCATGCGAGGCTTCCTTGTGCCCTTGATGTTATGTAATTTGTTGTTCTTGCCGCGTCTTCTTCGGCCGATGCAATGAACCAAACATGATCTTGGCGCAACACTGCAGTGCAATGTTGACCGGCCCCGTCGCACCGGCCTAACACTTTCGCGGCGATATCCCCCTTCAGGTCTGACCCCAAGCAGCGAGCAATCTCATGGATCTCCATTTGCGCGGCAAGCGCGTCCTGATCACAGGCGCATCGAAAGGCATCGGGGCGGCTGCCGCCGAGGCGTTCGCCGAAGAAGGCGCTCACCTCCGGCTTGCCGCCCGCAGTGAAGATCAACTAAAGGCGCTCGCCGAGCGTCTCCGCTCGGCCCATCAAATCGACGCCACGGCACATGTGGTCGACCTGCGAAAGCCGGAAGACAGGGCCCGGCTCGTCAAGGACGCGTCCGACATCGATATCCTGGTCAACAATGCAGGCGATATTCCGGGCGGGCCGATCGACAAGATCGACGAGGCTACCTGGCGTCACGCCTGGGAACTCAAGGTGTTCGGCTACATCAACTTGAGCCGCGCCATCTACGCGCAGATGAAAGCGCGCGGGCACGGCGTGATCGTCAACGACATCGGGGCCGCCGGCGAAAAATTCGACGCAAATTACATCTGCGGCAGCGCCGGCAACGCCGCGCTGATGGCATTCACCCGCGCGCTCGGCGGCAAGAGTCTGGCGGACAACATCCGCGTCGTCGGCATCAATCCCGGCCCGGTTGGCACCGATCGGCACGTCACGCTGCTCAAGACCCGCGCCAAGCAGCAATTCGGGGATGAGAACCGCTACAAGGAGTTTCAGAAGGGCCTTCCCCTCGGGCGTCCCGCGCATGCGCGGGAGATCGGCGACCTGATGGCATTCCTCGCCTCCGATCGCTCCGGCTATACCTCAGGCGTCATCTACACTGTCGATGGCGGGATCAGCGCAGGCTGGGGTTAGGCTCAGGAGGCGGTACGCTCGAACAACTGCCGGATCAGTGTCGTGATCCGGCCTGTGGGCGAGGCCATCTCGTTCATGATCGTGAAATGATCGGCGCCGGGGATCTCCTCATAGGTCACCGGCAATCCGAACCTGGCGCGGTGGCCCGCGAAGTCCGCGGTCTGCCTGCGCAGCAGAGGCAGTTCAGCGTCGCCCGCGACAAGCGACAGCGGCTTCATCACCCCGCCTGACTGCATCATCGGAGAATTCCGGCGGGAGATGGCTTCATCCAGCCCAAGCTTGACGTTCAGGTAGCTGTGCCGGATCGGCTCCAGATCGTAGATGCCGCTGATCGCCATGCCGGCCCTGACCCGCGGATGGGATAGCGCCATCGCGGTCAGATGGCCGCCCGCCGACCACCCGGACACAACCAATCCGCCGCTGTCCCCGCCAAGCGCCGGCAACTGGCCGGCGAGAAAATCGATGCCGGCGTGAATCTCGGCGACGATTTCATCAAGCGTCGCGTCCGGCGCCAGCGTATAACCGATCAGAGCGACATTGATGCCGTGGGCCATCGGCCCGCCGGCAAACAACGCGAACGTCTCCTTCGCTCGGGTCTGCCAATAGCCACCATGGATGAACAGAAGCGTCGGCCCGTGCTCGCGCGTCTTGAAAAAGTCGAGCCGGTTGCGCTCGCGCGGGCCGTATCGGAGATCGAGCCGATCGGGATACCGGGCGCGCATCAACGTCGAACGCTGCTCCCAACCGGCAACGATTGCGGCGCTCTCGGCCACGGCAAGGCCGTTGTTCAAGCCGAGGTCGCGCTCTTCCTCGGTCATGGTACGCCAGTCCGGCGCGTCAAATGGCGTCGTCATGCAGATTCTCCCCGTCGCGTTGCGCTGCAGCGCGTTTCCACTCTGCCGGAAAATGATCTACATGACTACACTACCAAGGATCGCGAAACGGCAAACGGAGATCAAAGTGGCGGCTCATGAAGCGCTGGTGCGGGCGACGGCTTGCGCGGTCGTCGACAAACTGAAGTCAGGCGAACTCACGCCGCTGGATCTGATCGAAGTACTCGAGCAGCGGATCGCGGAAGTCGATGGCGACGTGAATGCGTTGCCGACGCTGTGCTTGGATCGGGCCAGGACCCGCGCGAAACAGTTGATGAAAAGGCCCGCCGCCGAGCGCGGCCTGCTCGCGGGGATGCCGATCCCGATCAAGGACCTCACCAATGTCGAAGGCGTCCTGACGACGCAGGGCTCGCCGATCTACAAGGACAACATCCCGGCGCGGTCCGATCTTATGGTCGAGCACCTCGAACATAACGGCGCATTGATCTACGCCAAATCGAACACGCCGGAATTCGGCGCCGGCGCCAACACATTCAACGAGGTCTTCGGCGCGACCCGCAACCCCTGGGATACATCGCGATCGGCAGCCGGATCCTCGGGCGGCGCAGCGGTGGCGCTCGCAACCGGCATGGCTTGGCTTGCGCACGGTTCGGACATGGGCGGGTCGCTGCGAAACCCCGCGAGCTTCTGCGGGATCGTCGGGATGCGACCGAGCATCGGTCGGGTGGCGCATACTCCGCAAGCCAAGATCGACCGCAACCTCGGTGTACAGGGCCCAATGGCGCGCAATGTCGAGGATCTTGCGTTGCTGCTCGATGCGATGAGCGGCGAACATCGGGCTGATCCACTCTCGTTGCCGGCGCTGCCGGTTTCGTTCCTCTCGGCAGCGCGCTCCGGCAGCAAGCCCAAACGTGTCGCCTATTCGTCCGATCTCGGCATCACCCCGGTCGACCCCGAGGTCGCCGCCATCACCCGCAAGGCGGCGGCGAGGTTCGCCGAGGCCGGCGCGATCGTCGAGGAAGCGCATCCGGATCTGCGCGAAGCCCATGAATGCTTCCACGTATTGCGCGCGTTCGACTTTGCGATCAGCAAGGCGGCGTTGTTGCGCAGCAAGCGCGATCTGCTCAAGCCCGAGGTGATCTGGAATATCGAGGAAGGCCTCAAGCTGAGCGTCGAGCAACTCGAACGCGCCGAGGCGCAACGGGTCGCGATGACAGAACGCACTGTCGAGTTCTTTCGGACCTACGACCTGCTTTTGACGCCGGCAACCATCGTGGCGCCTTTTCCGGTCGAGAACCGCTACGTCGCCGAATGCGCCGGCAAAAAGTTCGACAATTATGTCGAGTGGCTCGGGATCGTCTATGCGATTACGCTGGTCTGTTGCCCGGCGATGTCATTGCCATGCGGGTTCACTGCGTCGGGCTTGCCGGTCGGGCTTCAGATCGTGGCGGCGCCGCGCGGCGAGGCGCAACTCCTCGCCGGGGCCAAACTGCTGGAGGATGTTCTGGGCCTTCGAGGCAGCACGCCTATCGACCCCCGAAAACCGGCGCGAGCGACCTAACCTGTGCTGAAATCAGGCGATTGGCCGATGGCGCTCTAACGGGCGCATACTATAGTCGTTTCGAAAGATACGAACGCGCGGAGAAAACGCGGGTCATAGGGGAACGCTGGAATGGGCGGAAGACTGAAGATTCATGTCGATCAGGAGAAGTGCCAGGGACACGCCCGCTGCAAAGCGCTGGCGCCCGAACTGTTCGAGCTCGACGAGTTCGGCAACGCCCATGAGATCGGGGACGGCAGCGTCCCTGCCGGCCTCGAAGACAAAGCCTGGCTGGCACAGTCCAATTGCCCGGAACTGGCGATAGAGGTGGTGGAGGAATGACGCCGCGCAACCATTTACGAGCGCAGTACTTGACCTTGCCGAAAGAGATAAAGGAATCCTGATGTCCGACTCCGCCCGCGCGACGCCCGATGCCGCCGCCCCTGAGATGCCCGATCATCCCCCCGTTACCGATTGGATTCATGACTTCGACCATACCGATCCGCGCTGGACGGAAGATCCGTTTCCGATCTGGGACCAATTGCGGGCGGCATCCCCGGTGGTTCACACCGACCGCTTCCTCGGCTGTTACCTGCCGACCACCTACGAATCGGTAAGGCAGATCGCCAACGACACCGAACATTTTTCGTCGCGCCGTGTCATCGTGCGCGACGTCCGCCCGGAAATCACCAACACCGCGCCTCCGATCACCTCCGACCCGCCGGACCACAAGCCCGCCAAGCAGTTGCTGCTGCCGCCGTTCACGCCCGACGCCATGAAGAAGCTCGAGCCCAGGGTCCGCGCAATCTGCAACGAGTTGATCGATGAGTTCATCGGCGACGGGAAATGCGATGCCGCCGCGCGCTATACCAAACACGTTCCGGTACGCGCCATCGCGCATATGCTCGGGATCCCGGAAAAGGACGGCGATCTTTTCATCAAATGGATCCATGAAATCCTTGAGCTTGGCATCAAGGACGAGGCCTCCCTGATGCGGGCGGTGCATGAGATGGCCGGATATTTTGCCATCCATATCAATCAGCGTAAGCAACAGCGGACCGACGATCTGATCTCGACGCTGATGGACGCCCGCGACAAAAACGGCGAGCCGTTTTCGGACATGCACGTCCTGGGCTCGCTCCGCCTGTTGCTGATCGCGGGGATCGATACCACCTGGAGCGCAATCGGCTCTTCGCTGTGGCACCTGGCAAAAACGCCTGCGGATCGGGAGCGTCTTTTGGCTGAGCCGGAACTGATGCCGAGCGCGGTCGAGGAACTGCTGCGCGCCTATTCGCCGGTCACCATGGCCCGCGAGGTGATGAAGGACACTGTTATCAGCGGCTGCCCTGTGAAGGCGGGCAACATGGTGCTGCTATCCTTTCCGGCAGCGAATCGCGATCCGGCGATGTTCCCGGACGCCGACAAGGTGGTGCTCGACCGCAAGGAGAACCGGCACGCCGCGTTCGGCCTCGGCATCCACCGCTGCGTCGGCTCAAACCTCGCGCGAATGGAAATGACTGTCGCAATCGAGGAATGGCTGAAGCGAATCCCGGATTTCAGGCTCGATCCCGCCGGTCAGGTGAAATGGTCGGAGGGCACCGTGCGCGGCCCGCGCCAGCTTCCGCTGCTGTTCGGAAAGGCGGGCTGACGCTTTAGGCGTGCGTTTCAGGGGATTGCGTTGTTCGTTCGTGGAGATCGAACGTGACAGATCAAGTCGCAAGGCCGGCAAACGAGCAACTCGATCTTGCGGATGTGGAACGCCGGATCAAGGCGATCTTGATCGGGTCCATCGGCAACCTCGTCGAATGGTATGACTTCTACGCCTATACGGCGTTCGCGCTGTACTTCGCGCCGGCGTTCTTCCCGCAGAGCGATCCGGTGGTGCAGCAGCTCAACGCAGCGGTATTGTTCGCGGCCACCTTCCTCATGCGCCCGCTCGGGGGCTGGCTCTTCGGTTACATCGCGGATCGTTATGGCCGCAGGCTGTCGCTTACGCTTTCGGTGGTCTGCATGTGCTTCGGCTCGCTCATCATCGCGGTGACGCCTACTTACGCCTCGATCGGTCTCGCCGCGCCCGCCATCCTGGCATTGGCGCGAGTCATCGAGGGCTTGAGTCTCGGCGGCGAATACGGCGCCAGCGCTACTTACCTCAGCGAGGTCGCCGACCCCCCTCATCGCGGCTTCTATTCCAGCTTTCAATACGTCACGCTGATAGGCGGGCAGCTAACTGCGATCATCGTGCTCCTGTTGTTGCAAAAAGTCTTCCTGACGCCGGAGCAATTGAAAGAATGGGGCTGGCGCATTCCATTTCTGATTGGCGCGGGGCTGGCGGTATTCGCCGCGGTGATGCGACGGGACCTGCATGAGACCGAGGCATTCGTGGAGGCAAAACGGGTCGCATCGCCGAGCGGCTCGATCCGTGGGCTCCTGCAATATCCGCGGGAGCTGCTGCTGGTGGTGGGGCTGACTGCCGGCGGGACCGCGGCGTTCTACACCTTCACCACCTACATGCAGACCTTCGTCAAACTTTCATCCGGCCTCAGCGAGGACCAGACCACGTTCGTGATCTTCGGATCTCTGGTTTTCGCAACCTTGCTGCAGCCGATCTACGGTGCGCTCTCCGACCGCATCGGGCGCAAGCCGCTGCTGATCTTCTTCGGCGTCGCCGGCACGCTCGCGACCATACCGATCTTGACTACCTTGAAGGAGACGAAAACCCCCTTCACGGCTTTCCTGCTGATTTGCGCAGCCTGGATCTTTGTCGCCGGATACACCTCGATCAATGCGGTCGTAAAGGCCGAGTTGTTTCCAACCAACGTCCGCGCACTCGGCGTCGGTCTGCCCTATGCCATTACAGTCTCGGTATTCGGCGGTACCGCGCCCGCCATTGCGCTTTATTTCAAAAGCCTTGGGCATGAGGAATGGTTCTACTACTATCTCACCGGCATCATCTTTATCTCGCTGATCATCTACGCCACGATGCGCGACACCAAGCATGAATCGGCGATGCACCGTCATCAGTAGAGCACCGCATCCGAGATGGCCGACAATGAACGACAACCCGTCGCCAGCAAGCTGACGCGCACCAAGCAACGCTGGGCTCGCGAAGGCCGGTTCCTCACCGGGAAAACCTCGCGGCCCGAAGAGGCGCGCTTGCCGCCGGGGCAGCACCTGACACGGGACTGGCCGGTCCTCGACCTCGGCCTGACGCCGCGGATTTCCCGCGAGCAATGGCGGCTCGATGTCTACGGCGCGGTTGAGCATCCGATCTTCTGGGACTTTGCGCAATTCATCGCGCAACCGCAGACAAAATCGACATCCGACATCCATTGCGTCACCACATGGTCGCGGTACGACAACCAGTGGGAGGGTTTGGCCACGCGCGATCTGCTGATGGCGTGCCAGCCTCGGGAGGAAGCGCGCCACGTCACGCTGCACTCTCGTGACGGTTACACCACCAATCTCGCCCTCGAAGATTTCGCCGCCGAAGACGCCTTGCTCGCGCATAGCTGGTCCGGCTCGCAGCTTGAGCCCGAGCACGGCGGCCCGGTGCGGCTGGTGGTCCCCCACCTCTATTTCTGGAAGAGCGCGAAGTGGCTGCAGAGCATTGAATTTCGTACAGAGGATGCGCCGGGCTACTGGGAGGTACGCGGCTATCATAACCGGGGGGATCCCTGGCAGGAGCAGCGCTATTCGGGCGACTGAGCGATCGCTCACCCAACACGATGGAGGCCGAACGTGCCGACCGAGCGTTTCCAATTCACGGGCGAAGGCGGCCATCAACTCGCCGCATCGCTGGAGTTGCCCGAGCGCGAGCCGCTGGCATACGCCCTGTTCGCGCATTGCTTCACCTGCGGCAAGGACGCGCTGGCTGCCAAGCGCATCGCCACGACCTTGGCGTCGAAAGGCATTGCGGTGCTTCGTTTCGACTTCACAGGCCTTGGCTCAAGTGAAGGCGATTTCGCCAACTCTACCTTTTCCTCGAACGTCGCCGATCTCGTCCGTGCCGCCGATCATCTGCGCACAGTCCGCAAAGCTCCGGCAATCCTCATCGGCCACAGTCTCGGGGGCGCCGCCATGCTCGCCGCAGCCAGCCGCATTGCAGATGCCAAGGCGGTCGTGACGATCGCCGCTCCTTCTGATCCCGCCCACGTCACGGGCCTGTTCAAGGAACGGATCGAGGATATCCGCAAGCATGGCAAAGCCGAGGTCTCACTGGCCGGCCGCGCGTTTTATATAAGCCGCGAATTCCTGGACGACATCGCCGAGCATGGATTGCTGGCCCAAGTGACCAAGCTCCGCAAAGCGCTTCTGATCATGCACGCGCCGGCAGATGACGTTGTCGGCATCGAGAATGCGACCCGCATCTTTGCGGCCGCAAAGCATCCGAAGAGTTTTGTTTCTCTCGCCGGGGCGAACCACCTGCTGAGCGATCGACGCGATGCGGGCTACGCCGCTGATGTCATCGCCGCCTGGGCGATGCGTTACGTCGACTCCGGCGCCGCAGAGCAGCCCTCAGCGGATTTCGCTGAAGCCCCGCGGCGCGTGGTGGTTCGCGAGACCCGCAACAGCAAGTTTCAGCAAGACATTGCGGTCGGGCCGCATCGGCTCCAGGCCGATGAGCCCATCGGCGCGGGCGGCGAGGACACCGGCCCGGGACCCTACGACCTGGTGCTTGCTGGCCTCGGCGCCTGCACCTCGATGACGATGCGCCTGTATGCGGATCGAAAGTCGCTGCCCCTTGAGCGCGTGACGGTGACGCTCCAGCACAGCAAGATTCACGCAAATGACTGCCAGGACTGCGAGACCAAGGTCGGCATGCTCGATCACATCGATCGGATCATCGCCATGGACGGTGCGCTGGATTCCGAGCAGCGCAGCAAGCTGATGGAAATCGCGGACAAATGCCCAGTGCATCGCACCCTCAGCTCCGAGATCCACATCGTGACCAGGGTCGCGGATTGACGCACCATCGAGGGCGCGTATCATCGCCGCGTCAAGGAGCCAAAATGCCGGTTGTCGCGCGCGTCGATCCCAAGAACGTTTTTACAGGAGCGGAATGGAGCCTGCTCACTTCGCGCAGCTCGCTGCGTGGCATGTGGCTTGTGGTTCACGCATGGGGCACGATTGCCGCCGCAATCGCGCTCGTTGCACTCTGGCCCAATCCCATCACCTGGCTGATCGCCGTGATGGTGGTCGGGGCGCGCCAGCTCGGGCTTGCGATACTGATGCATGAAGCGGCGCACGGTGGGTTACATACCAAGAAGGCGATCAATGAATGGATTGGCCAGTGGATGTGCGCGGTGCCGGTCGGCGCAGACCTTGCCAGCTACCGGTCGTATCACTTGCAGCATCATAAGTTCACCCAGCAGCCGGAGGATCCCGATCTATCGCTGTCCGCGCCTTTTCCGATCAGCAAAGACAGCTACTATCGCAAGGTGATCCGCGACCTCACGGGGCAAACATTCGTGAAGCAGCGGCTGCCTTTGTTCCTGTCGCTGTTCAGGCGCGGAAGCTCCGGAGACGATGTCTCACATGAGAGCTTCGTCTCTAGCGGCGCCGACAAGATGACGCGCTTCCTTTGCCTGAATGCGCTTCTGTTCGGTTTGTTCTGGCTGGCCGGCGCGGGCGTCTGGTATTGGGCGGTCTGGGTATTTGCCATGGCGACGTGGCTGCCCTTGGTGACACGCATCCGCAACATCGCCGAACACGCATGCACTTCTACCGGCGAAGACCCTTTCAGTTACGCCCGCACCACCCGCGCGAATCCGATCGAGCGTCTGCTGATCGCGCCATACTGGGTGAACTACCACGCTGAGCATCATCTGTTCATGTACTTGCCGTGCTACCGCCTCCCGGAGGCGCATCGGATCTTGACCGAAAAAGGCCTGATCAAGCGGAT
>JBJMTO010000211.1:0-38310 GCA_045811665.1 Bradyrhizobium sp. | reverse complement strand
GACGGTAATCGTCCGGGACACTTGCGGTCACCACTTCTCCGGTGCTGTAGGTGCACGCACCGAGCGCAAGGGAAAGGCCGCCGAGCGCGCAAAGCAGGCGCAGCGTTCGCGGCTGATCGGTCAGTGTTCCGTATCTCATGGAGGCTGTCCTCGTCCCCGCAGGGCAATTCCGTCTCAATCGATGATGAAGCCGAAATTGGGCTGGTAATTTCCGACCTGTTCGGCGCGGGCCGCAACGCCGTAGATGCGATTGATCTGGGCCAATAGGGTCGATTGCGAATCCGATGCAGGTGCAAAGCCGTCATCCGGGCGCGACAACTCTTGCTGCGCGACCGCTCGAACGACGTAAGGAGTCACGAGCACCATCAGCTCGGTCTGGTTGTTGACGAAGTCCTGGCTTCGAAAAAGCGCGCCTAGAACAGGCAACGAGTCCAGCCCAGGCAGACCGTTGACCGCCTGCTTGGTTTGTTCCTGGATCAATCCCGCCATCGCCATGGAGCCACCGGAGGGTATCTCCAGCGTGGTCTCGGCACGGCGCGTCTTGATCGATGGGATCGTGGTTCCGCCGGCGCCACCGGTCAGGGCGTTTTCCGCCGAGACTTCCGAGACCTCGGTCATCACCCGCAAACTGATCCGTCCCTCAGTCAGCACCACTGGTGTAAAGTTGAGCGATATGCCGAACTTCTTGAAGCTGACGGTCTGGACGCATTGTCCGATAGCCCCGCTCGTCGTCGTCTGGCAGGTCACGCCGGTGGGGATGGGAAATTCACCGCCGGAGATGAAGGTCGCGGATTCGCCGGAGATGGCGGTCAGGTTTGGTTCTGCCAAAGTCCGAACGACACCGGCCGTTTCCATCGCGCGCAAGGTTGCGGTGACGGAGGGAAGACCCTTTGTGAGGCTTGCCGCGGCCAATCCGTTGCCAGGGACGAGCGGGCCGTTGTTTGCGGTGAATGGATTGCTGTTGTTGAAATTAACAACCGCCGTGCCGTAATTCATGCTGGCGCTGAGATCGACGCCCATCTGTTTGATGATGTCCCGCCGCACTTCGGCGACCGTGACCTTCAGCATCACCTGGTCGCGGCTGCGAACCACGATGGAATTCACGACCTTGTCGGCGCCGCCGACCAGCCGTGCGGCGAGCTCACCCGCTTGCTGTGCCTCGATCGGACTGGCCACCGAACCGGTCAGCATCACGCCATCGCCGACGCCTTCGGCCTGGATTCCCGCGACTGGCAGCATTTGCCTCAATGCGGCGCGCACGCCATTGAGATCGCGCTTGACGGCGATGTCATAGGCGGCGACCTGCTGGCCGGCGGCGTCGAAGAACACCACGTTTGTCTGACCCACCGTCTCGCCGATGATGTATGCGCGTTGCGGCGAGCGCACGACCGCGTTGGCGATCTTCGGATCGGCTACCAGCACATCCTTGATGTCGCGCGGCAGGTCGATGACGACGGACTTGCCGATCCCTAGCGCGAGAAACCGCACCTTGCCTTGCCCGGCAGAAGCCAGGGCAGGGGAGTCTGCGGCGACAACGGGAGTGAGGGTCGGATAAAGCGCCAGAGCCGCGATAACCGAAAATGGCAGGGCGCGAACCACAAGGGTCCGGATGGTCGTTTGCTTCTTCCTGCGTTTCATATCGGGTATCCTGTCAGTCACTTCTGTGTCGTCGTCGAGCTTGGGACGCCGTAGCGAACTACGTCGATGCTCCCGCCCCGCTTTGGAGCCTGCTCGTCACTTCTGTTTTCAACCATGTTGACGTCGCCGATGCTGCGCAGCGCCAGCGATAGCGTGCCGGTCTGGCGCGAGCGGGCGAGCGTCTCGGCCTGTTCGGGCCGCAGTTCAAGCGTCACAGTCTTGCCAACGACCGCGTTCTGACCATCCTTCTCCTTCGGTGCCTGATCGATCGCAAGGACCCGCACATTTGGCAGAATGATTTCCGATTTGACCTCGTCGGCTGCGTTGCCGCGGCTCGGATTCTTTTCACGCTTGGAGAGAATCACGTCGACCCGGTCGTTTGGGAGAATGAAGCCGCCGGCGCCGGTTTCAGGCGATATTTCGGTGGAGATGGCGCGCATGCCCACGGGCAGGATCGCGGCCATAAAGCCCGATCCATTGGCCTTGACGAGCTTGGGTTCGCGGATCGGTTCTCCCGCTAGAAACGGCGCGCGCGCAATGGAGCCTGCGACCTGCGTTGTCGCATCCGGACGCTCGTTGCGGCGAATGAAGTTATTGCTGGCGGTTGCAGCGGGCCAGGTCTGCCATTGGACATTCTCCGCGCTGACCGATTGACCAAGGCCGATGTCGGCTCTCGCAACCAGAACGTCCACCGTCTGCAATTGCACGGTTGGCTCGGCCTGCTGAGATTTGTTCTCAAATCCACTCGCAAGGTATGCTGCAACGCCGCCGGCACCGAGAGCGATGATCAGGACAAGGATGCGCGCGGTATTCATACTCTTTCGCTACTCTACGCTGGCTACTACACTTCTATGTTGGCGGCAGCTTCTCCTCTAAGCGTGACTAAGCGGTTATGACCGAACTGGGAGGGGGAGAGTTGGCCGCAAGGCGGTCGGGGATTTCCCGTCATGGTGAACGAAGAGTTATCGTGGAGAAGGCCTGACTGTCCTGGTTTGGGGCGGACGTACGGTCTCCCGCCGCAGTTGGACGTGCGGTATTCCGGGCGTCTCCGTTGCATCGGCGTCATCGCGTGGAGAATTGCTCGTCAGGTGAGCGCAGCGAAGCAGTCCATGGCGCATCAGCGACGAAGCTCGATTGCTTCGTCGCTGCGCTCCTCGCAATGACGAATCAAGATGTGGAACGTGCTCGATGCAGGCGAAGACTCGCGTGCGCATTGGGGAGTGAGCACGCAGTACAATCGTAGCCCGGATGAGCAAAGCGACATCCGGGATTTCTCTCGGTCCCGCATGTCGCTGCGCTCATGCGGGCTCCTCAGTTTGCCTATGCCCCTCGGAGCGATGAGCGCCGTGCACGGCTGGCGTGGGTGCTATTACGACGCGGCGTTGAACGCGGCGAAGCCTCGCGTGAGATCCGCCTTGAGATCCTCAACGCTCTCCAATCCGATATGGAAACGCAACGTCGGTCCGCCCGGTGCCCATTTCGTGGCGGTTCGGTAGCCTGAGCAGTCGAATGGAATGACGAGGCTTTCGAAGCCACCCCATGAATAGCCCAGCCCGAATAGCTGCACGGAATCGAGCAACGCATCGACCGCCTTCTGCGGTGCGGGCTTCAGCACGATGCTGAACAGGCCTGATGCGCCGGTAAAGTCACGTTTCCAGATCGCATGACCCGGGTCGCTTTCGAGGGCAGGATGCAACACCTTGACCACTTCGGGTCGCGTCTGCAGCCAGCGTGCCATTTCCAGTCCGGCGCGATGATGCTGTGCAAGCCGTACCGCGAGCGTTCGCAACCCGCGTATCGCCAGGAACACGTCGTCGGGTCCGGCGCAGACCCCGAGCAGTTGGACCGCCTCCGCAATCAACGGCCAAGCTTCGGCGTTGGCCGAAATGGTCCCGAACATGATGTCGGAATGGCCGCCGATATATTTGGTCGCTGCCTGTATGCTGATGTCCACGCCCTGATCCAGCGAGCGGTGAAACAGCGGCGTCGCCCAGGTGTTGTCGTCGATCAGCAGTACGCCGCGCGCCTGCGTCACCGCCGCGATCGCCGGGATGTCCGGCATCTCGAACGACTGGGAGCCCGGTGCTTCGACAACCACAGCCCTGGTGTTCGGTTTGAGCAATGCGGCGATGCCGCCACCGATCAAGGGATCGAAGTAAGTGGTGTCGACCCCGTAGCGCGTCAGCATCCCGTTCGCGAAATTGCGGGTCGGACGGTAGGCGTTGTCGCAAACCAGCAAATGGTCGCCGGCCTTCAGCACCGCCAACAAGGTCGTGGTGATCGCGGCCAACCCGGAAGGAGCGATGCCGACGCCAGCGCAGCGCGGCCCTTCGAGGGCCATCACCGCCTCTTGTAAAGACTTGGTTGTCGGCGTCCCTCGGCGGCCATATTGGTACTCCCCGCGGTGGGCGTGGAGATCATCCGCCGTGGGATAAAGCACGGTTGAGCCGTGGACGACCGGTGGATTGACGAACCCTTTCTGCGCCTGGGTGTCACGCCCGGCCGTAACCAGCTCGGTCTCCGGTTTGCGTGGCGCCCCTTTATCCCCCGAAGAATTCATGCTTTGGCAGCCACCTTGAGACCCTTCGCCGCAGCCCTCGGACGCGCCTTGAGCACCCGCCGGGCGGCGGTTTGGGCCGGTTGGTTAATAACAGGACACAGAACAGTGCCGTCAACCCCTTGACCCGGATCGCCAGTCGTTCTGTGATACAAACTCGTATTAAGTCGCTGCACGTTGAGGGGCCTGCCGCGATCTTCGATCCACCGTCTTAGAAGAACTGCGCGTCAAATCGCCTGTCGGGCCGACGTTCGCAGCAATGGATCACAGGTCGGCCCTTTGGCTTACGCGAGTTGGCAAACGTCTCCGGGACGACACTTGAAAGGCTTCGCAATGAAACGCGTATCTCTGGTTCTAACCCTTGCCGCTGCTGGCGTTCTCTCAACCCAGGCCGCTACCGGGCAAACGCTCAAGACGGTGAAGGAACGAGGCATGCTGTCCTGCGGCGTCCATCAGGGATTGCCGGGCTTTTCAACGCCCGATGACAAGGGCAACTGGACCGGACTGGATGTCGATGTCTGCCGTGGCGTCGCGGCGGCGATCCTCAATGATCCAACCAAAGTCAAATTCGTGCCGTTGTCGGCCAAGGATCGCTTCACTGCGCTACAGTCGGGCGAAATTGACGTCCTCTCGCGCAATACGACCTGGACTCTTTCCCGAGACACCTCTTTGGGCGCTAATTTCACCGGGGTGACCTATTACGACGGTCAAGGCTTCCTCGTGAAGAAGTCCCTGAAGGTCAATTCCGCCCTTGAGCTGAACAGCGCATCGGTTTGCGTGCAGACCGGCACGACCACAGAACAGAACCTCGCCGATTACTTCAAGAGCAACAACATGAAGTACGAGGTGATCGCATTCGGCAGCGCCGATGAGACCGTGAAGGCTTACGAGTCCGGACGTTGCGACGTCTTCACGTCCGACGTCTCCCAGCTTTATGCGGAACGTTTGAAGCTGGCGACCCCGGCCGACCATGCCGTGCTTCCCGAAGTGATCTCGAAGGAGCCGCTCGGGCCGATGGTACGCCATGGCGACGATCAATGGTTGGACGTCGTGAAATGGACGCTTTTTGCAATGGTCAACGCCGAAGAACTCGGGATTACCCAGAAGAACGTCGACGAAATGGCCAAGTCCGACAAGCCGGAACTCAGGAGGGTATTCGGCACCGACGGCAACCTCGGAGAACAGCTTGGCCTCACCAAGGATTGGGTGTCGCGGGTCGTCAAAGCAGTCGGCAACTACGGCGAATCTTTCGATCGTAACGTTGGCGCCGGCTCCAAGCTCGGGATTGCCCGCGGGCTCAACCAGCTATGGAACAAGGGCGGAATTCAGTACGCACCACCGATTCGGTGATTGCTAGCCAGGCGGCTACGACATGAGCATCGAGCCCCGATCGCCACCATCGCAGTTCGTCGCAAGATTGCGGCGAGCGCTCGGTGGCCGTGCGGGGTGGGCCGGATTTGCCTTACAGATACTGTTCGTCGCAGCCCTGGTCTGGGTCGCCTACGAAATCGTCGCTAACGCCCGCGCCAACCTGGCAGCACAGCGGATCACGTCCGGATTCGGATTTCTCGACAACACGGCGGGCTTTGACGTTAGCCAAAGCCTCATTCCGTATTCCGGGTCCGACACATATACCCGCGTTTTCCTCGTCGGTTTGCTCAACACCCTGCTGGTCTCGATCGTCGGCATCTTCTTCGCCACCGTGCTCGGCTTCATGGTTGCGCTCGGAAGGCTATCGCCGAACTGGCTGCTGTCGCGCATCTCCGGCGGTTATGTCGAGTTGGTCCGCAATCTGCCGCTCTTGTTCCAGATACTGTTCTGGTATCTGGCGGTGCTCGCCGCGCTGCCAAACCCTCGGCAAAGCATCTCGATTTTCGACAGGTTCTTTCTATCGAACCGGGGACTAGTGGTTCCGCGGCCGGTCGCCGATCCCGGTCTTGGCGCGTTCGCGCTGGCGCTGCTGGTTGCTGTCGTCGTTGCGTTGTTGCTCGCGCGTTACGCGCGGCGGCAATTGTTTGAAAGCGGCCGGAAGATCACGGTTTGGCCGTACGCGGTCGGTCTTCTGATCGGACTGCCGCTCGTGAGCGCGCTGGTGTTCGGGGCGCCAGTGACATTTGAAACTCCGGTCTTGAGGGGTTTCAATTTCTCCGGAGGTTCGCGCCTCATCCCGGAATTCGTGGCGCTCGCGGTGGCTCTGTCCACCTACACTGCGGCTTTCATCGCCGAGATCGTGCGCGCGGGCATCCTATCGGTTCACAAGGGGCAGATGGAAGCCGGAGCGTCGCTTGGCCTGACGCGCGGCTCGACACTGCGGCTGATCGTGGTGCCGCAGGCGTTGCGAGTCATCCTGCCGCCGCTGACGAACCAGTATCTCAATCTCACCAAGAACTCCTCCTTGGCGGTAGCGATCGGATACCCGGACCTGTTTTCAGTTTTCGCTGGGACCACGCTCAGCCAAACCGGGCAGGCGATTGAGATCATCGCGATCACCATGGGCGTCTATCTCCTGATATCGCTCGTGACCAGCGCGATCATGAGTTTCTACGGGTGGCGGATCGGCCGGAGCCTCGGCGCATGAGCGACATTGCCGCATCGTCCTTTATCCGCCAGGAGCTTGTGCCTGAGCGCGCTGCGCCGGTAAAAACCACCGGCTTCGTCGGGTTTGTGCGCACCCGCCTGTTCAACTCGCCGACCAACATCCTGCTCACGATCGTCGGCGTGGTGTTGTTGTGGTTCACGGTCATTCCGGCGGTCAAATTCCTTCTGATCGACGCGGTCTGGACCGGCAGCGATCGAAACGCATGTCTGGCCGAAAACGCCGGACACCAGGTCGGGGCATGCTGGCCCTATATCCAGGCGAAGTTCTCGCAATTCGTTTACGGGTTTTATCCGGAGCCGGAGCGCTGGCGGGTCAACCTCGTTTTCGCTCTCGCCGCGGTGTTGTTGTTGCCGCTGTTGATTCCTCGGGTGCCGGCCAAGAGCCTCAATGCTGGCCTGTTCTTTGTCGCATTTCCGATAGTCGCATTTTTCCTGCTGCTTGGCGGCGGTCTCACTGGTTTCGGCGTTAGCTGGACGGCCGGACTTCTGTCAGGGCTGGCCGACAGCATCGGCGATGGGGGTCGTGCGTTGACGCGTGCCGGAGACGCGATCGCCATCGTCGGACTGCTATTGAAGTTGATGGGAATGCTGCTCGTCCTGCTCTCGACGGTGCTGTCGTATATTGTGTGGCCATTGAGTTGGCTCCGCGAGCATATTCAGACGTCGAGCCGTCCGGTATGGGTCGACTTCGCCGCTACCACGGTCATCGTTTCGCTCCTCCTGTTCTGGCTCAATGGAGGCATCCGCGCCGGGTGGCGCGCGCTCACAGTCAGCCTTGCGGTTTTCGCCGGCATCGGGCTTGTGATCGCGGTAATGGGGCTCGACCACGGCGGATTGCCACTGGTCGATACCCGTCTTTGGGGTGGCCTTCTCGTCACGCTGGTGGTGTCGGTCACGGGGATCGTCACCTCAATGCCGGTCGGTATCGCCTTGGCTTTGGGACGGCGTTCGACCATCCCTCTGGTGCGAGTTTTCTCGATTGCATTTATCGAGTTCTGGCGCGGCGTACCGCTGATTACGGTTCTGTTTTTCGCAACCTATATGCTGCCGTTGTTCATGCCGGCGGGTTTCACGATCGACGGCCTGGTACGTGTGCTGATCGGCATAGCGCTGTTCGCCGGCGCTTACATGGCCGAGGTCATCAGAGGTGGCCTGCAAGCGATTCCGCGCGGGCAGGCGGAGGCGGCCAGCGCGTTGGGCCTGTCCTGGGCAAAAACCACCGGGCTGATCGTCATGCCGCAAGCTCTGCGGCACGTCATTCCCGGGCTGGTCAACAGCTTCATCGCACTGTTCAAGGATACCTCACTGGTCTCGATCGTGGCCCTGTTCGATCTACTCGGCCAGCTGCGTGCTTCGTTCTCCGATCCGGTCTGGGCCACTCCGAGTACCCTGTTTACCGGTTTCGCCTTCACTGGACTGATCTACTTCGTGTTCTGTTTTGGAATGTCGCGCTATTCACTATTCGTCGAGCATCGGCTTAACGCTCACCGGCGCACCTGAGTAAATGACCATGACCGAAAACTCGATCGTCAAGATCTCCGGCCTCAACAAATGGTACGGCGATTTCCATGTGTTGCGCGACATCAACCTCGACGTCGCCAAGAGCGAGCGGATCGTGATCTGCGGTCCGTCCGGTTCGGGCAAGTCCACGCTGATCCGCTGCGTCAATGCGCTCGAGGAGTTTCAGGAGGGCGAGATCGTCGTCGACGGCATCGAATTGGGCCCAAACCTGCGGCGCGTAGACGAAGTGCGGCGGGAGGTTGGAATGGTGTTCCAGAGCTTCAACCTGTTTCCGCATCTGACCGTACTTGAGAACTGCACGCTGGCGCCGATCTGGGTACGCAATATGGCCAAGAAAGACGCCGAAGCAGCCGCGATGAAGTACCTCGAGCGGGTGAAAATTCCGCATCAGGCCAGCAAATATCCGGGCCAGATGTCCGGTGGCCAGCAGCAACGGGTTGCGATCGCGCGAGCTCTCACCATGAACCCGAAGGTGATGTTGTTCGACGAGCCGACTTCGGCGCTCGATCCCGAAATGGTCAAGGAGGTGCTCGACACCATGGTCGATCTGGCCGAGGAGGGGATGACCATGCTCGTCGTCACGCACGAGATGGGATTCGCAAGAGAGGTGGCCAACCGAATCGTCTTCATGGACGCCGGCCAGATCATCGAAGCGAACACCCCTGCGAATTTCTTCGCGAACCCGCAGCACGCAAGGACCAAACTGTTCCTCAGCCAGATCCTTCGCTAGGAACGAGGCGCCGTCACGCCTTCACGAATGGCACGTCGAAATTAGTATTCCGCTCCAGCCATTCCGGCGCGGGCAAGTTTTTCGAACGCATGAAGGCCGGATTAAACAGCTTCGATTGATAACGACCCCCGGAGTCGCACAGTACGGTCACGATGGTATGGCCCGGCCCGAGTTGGCGGGCCAACCGAATGGCGCCGGCCACGTTGATGCCGCTCGAGCCGCCGAGGCAGAGACCTTCGTGCTCCAACAGCTCATAGATCACGGGCACCGCTTCCTCGTCGGGGATGATGTAGGCCTCATCGACCTTCGCATCCGCGATCACGGGTGTAACCCGTCCGAGCCCAATTCCTTCCGTGATGGACCCGCCCGGTGACGCCTTTGCCTCCCCATGCTTGAACCAATCGTACATCGCTGCACCTCGGGGATCGGCAACGCAGATCACGATGTCCTTTTTCTTTTCACGTAAGTAGGCGCTGGTACCGGCCAACGTTCCGCCGGTCCCGATCGAGGAGACGAATGCATCGACCTTGCCGTTGGTCTGATCCCAGATCTCCGGGCCGGTCGAAACGTAATGCGCCTTCGGGTTATCGAGATTGTTCCACTGGTCCGCGAACAACACCCCATTGCGCTCAGTCTTGCGCAGTTGCTCCGCCAGCCGTTTTGCAACGTGCTGGTAATTGTTCGGATTGCTATACGGCAATGCCGGTACTTCGACGAGTTCAGCGCCGCAAAGTCGCAATGTGTCCTTTTTCTCTTGGCTCTGGGTCTCCGGAATCACGATCACGGTTCGATACCCGCGTGCCTTGGCGACAACCGCGAGCCCGATGCCGGTATTGCCGGCAGTGCCCTCGAGGACGAGTCCACCCGGCTTCAGCTCGCCGCGTTTTTCAGCTTCGAGGATCATCTGCTTTCCAGCGCGATCCTTCACGGACTGACCGGGATTCATGAACTCGGCCTTACCGAGAATGGTGCAGCCGGTCTGTTCGGAAGCGCGCTTCAACTTGATCAGCGGCGTGTTGCCGATCGCCTCGACGACATCGTTGTTGATCTTCATGCTGGACATCGCCGCTTGTTGGTGGATCGAAGATCGACCCTAATGGAGCGCCGCAACGCATACAAGCCAACCAGCGGATGCTTCAGCGAGCGTCTCTCAACTTGATTTCGCGAACACCACCTGGCGCACGTCGATGTTTCCGGACAAAAAGCCGGCCTCGCAATAGGCGAGGTAGTATTCCCATAGCCGACGAAACCGTTCGTCAAATCCGAGCGGCGTCAGGTTGGGCCAGGCGGCACGGAAATTATTTCGCCATGTCGCAAGTGTCTTGGCATAATCTTGCCCGAAAATACGCTCGCGAATGACAGGAATGCCGAACCGTTCACCAAGCGCCTTCAACACTTGTGGCGACGGCAGCATTCCGCCCGGAAACACGTAGCGCTGGATGAAGTCGACTTCGCGCCGATAGGTGTGAAAAAGGTTATCCTGAATGGTGATCGCCTGAATTCCGGCCAGTCCGCCCGGTAGCAGCCGATCGCGCAATTGCGAAAAATATTTAGGCCAGAACTGCTCCCCGACCGCCTCAATCATCTCGATCGAAGCGATCCTTTCATACTGGTCACGTTCGTCGCGGTAGTCCTGGAGCCGGATCTCGACCTTCTCGCCAAGCCCGGCTTTCTGAATGCGCGCTTGCGCGAAGTCGCGCTGTTCTTCGCTAATGGTCAGGCCGACTACCTTGGCGCCGCAGGTCTTGGCGGCATATTCGGCAAAGCCGCCCCATCCGCATCCGATTTCGAGCAGTGTCTGGCCCGGTTGCAGATCGATCGCTTCGGCCAATCGACGATACTTGTTGTTTTGCGCGGCCGCGAGATCGGGGGTGTGTTCCTCGAACAAAGCGGACGAATAAGTCATGCTCGGATCGAGCCACGCCGAATAGAAGGCGTTGCCGATATCGTAATGGGCGTAGATGTTGCGGCGCGCTTGCCGCTTGGTGTTTCGATTGAGCCAGTGCCTGACGATCTGCACAAAGCGCATCAGCGGCTTGTCACCAAGCATTGCCTGGATCAGGTCGTGATTGACGCAAAACAGATAAAGAAACTGGGTCAGGTCCGGAGTATCCCACTCTCCGTTCAGATAGGCTTCGGCGATGCCGATGTCTCCGCCGTTCACAAGACGGGAGGCGAATGCGTAATTGTAAAGCGTCATGGCAGCGGCGGGACCGGGCTCTGCCCCGCCCAGCCTGATCCTGCGCCCGTCCGGCAGTGTCACGTCAAGCGTGCCCCGCCGCAGCCTGGAGCCAAAGCCGAGCGCGAGCCGGACGATGCGCGGGAGGTCCGGAAATTTCTCGTCCACTTTATCCGGCGTCAGCGAGATCAAATCGGGCATGGGCAGATCCAAACAATTTGGTTCTGTTCTCGGTCCGGGTGATCTGCTTTCGACCTTTACCGGTGCGAGCGCGGCGAAATGCCGGAGCAGTATAGTCTGGGTTTGCCAGCCGCCAAGGCGGGATTAAGCTCGTTCGCAGTTGCGGTATCAGCGAATCGACCGGCCGGATGTTCTCGAGCCGGAGCGGAGCGCTCGCGATGCCGCACGCTGACGATGTCGGAGTGATGAACAGTGGTCAGCAGCCAGCTCGCAGTGGCATCTCAGGCCGGGGTTTCAACAGCCCGAGGCAACGGATATTGAGCTGGGCCGCTGCAAAGTCTCAAAATCTCAGATGAAATCTTGGTAAGATTGCAGCCAGCGGCTAGCCGACCAAACAGACGGAAACGCCTGCGGGAAAGGGATAACTCTCGTGTTCTAATTGCGCCAAAGCAGGCGTCAACCGATGGCACGGCAGGGGACAGCGGGCGGAAGAGGCTGTCCGCATGATGATGCCCCGGGTAGTATGGAAACAGGTTCCACAGGAATAACGACACCTGAATACGTCTCAGCCAATCCTTACAAGTTTCTGCCGTGCATCGGTGTGGCGGTTCTTCCGCCGGCGCGTGACGCTCACCTTGCCGGGCGGACCAACGTGAGACACGGGTCAGGGGTCGCGTCCGAGGGCCTGCGTGTAGCCGTTCCTGGGCTGGATCGTCTGGCGAGAGGGCTGGTCACGGCTTGCATCGTGGCCAGTTCTTCCGGTTGCCTTCTTACGCGAGACCTCCCCGATCCGGCGCTCGATATTCCCGGCTCCTATAAGGCCGCGTCGCTGAAGCCCGGGGAAGCGCCACCCAAGCTGGACTGGTGGCGCGGATTTCGGTCGAAGGAGTTGACCAGTCTGATGGAGGAGGCCCAGACCGTCAATCTGGACATCGCCGCGGCCGTTGCTCGCTTCAGGCAGGCAGACGCGCAGGCGCGTATCGCTGGAGCGGCGTTGCTGCCAAACCTAAGCGGCTCGGGCCAGGAGGCCTATTCCCGGACGTCAGGCTCAAGTTCAAGCGGGCTAACCAATGGCGGCCGCGAGGTGGTCAACTATTCAGCCTCATTGAGCGCCAGTTACGAACTCGACTTCTGGGGAAAGAATCGCGAGGCCCTGCAAGCAGCGGAGGAGACGGCGATCGCAAACCGGTTCGATCGCGAGGTAGTGGCGCTCACGACGCTGGCCAGCGTCGCCAATGCTTATTTTCAGGTACTAGCCTCACAGGACCGGATACGCACCGCCGAGCGCAACATTGCGAGCGCCTCTCGCGTCCTCGAGGCGATCAGGCAACGGTTCAAGGCCGGAACAGGAACCGATCTGGACGTCGCCCAACAGGAAGTGATCCTGGGGAATCAAAAAGCCGCGCTGCCGCCGCTGCGGCAAACGCTGGCTCTGAACATCAACGCGCTGGCGACCCTGGTTGCGCGGCCGCCGGAAAGCGTGCATGTCGTCGGCGGCTCGCTCAACGCGGTTGCATCGCCGCGGGTTACTCCCGGTCTGCCATCGGAGTTGTTGACGCAAAGGCCGGATATCAGACGACAGGAAGCGCAGCTTGCGTCCGCGACCGCTAATGTTGGCAGCGCGCGCGCCCAATTTTTCCCAAGCATACAGTTGACCGGGCAGGGCGGGTATCAAAGTTCAGCGCTGGTGTCGCTCTTCCAGCCTCACGCGGCTTTCTTCAACATGGTCGGAAGCCTGACGCAGCCGATCTTCGATGGCGGCAGGATTCTCGGCAATTTTGAGTTCACGAAGGCGAGGCAGGATGAACTGCTCCAGACCTACCGCCGAACGGTGGTCTCGGCATTTGCGGACGTCGATAACGCGCTCGTTTCGCTAAAGGAAACTACTGCTCGGCTGCGACTGCAGCGCGAGGTAGTGGCGGCCTCGCGCCGGGCTTTCCAGCTCTCGGAGCAGCAGCTTGGAGCCGGAACCGCGGACATCGTAACTGTGCTAAATACGCAAGTAACGCTGTTTCAGGCGGAGGATGTGCTGTGGCAGGCGCAGCTTGCCAGATTGCTTGCGGTGGTCAGCCTTTACCAGGCTCTGGGCGGCGGCTGGGAGCCAAGGATGGAGAGGCCGGTCGATGCTCTTTAAGCCGGATGTGAAGGAGGGCACGGAGATTGCCGGTCGTCGAGTCGCCTCGGGCGCTCGTCGTCGAATCGTATCGATTGCGATCACGCTGCTCATTCTCGGCGGCTTGGGTTACGTCGGCTGGACAGCATTGCAACAGAAGCAAGTCTCGAACCGAGGCCGGCCCGATCTGCCGGTGCCGGTACTGGCTGCGACGCCGCGCATCCAGGACGTACCGGTCTATCTGGACGGCGTTGGCGCGGTTCGCGCGCTGAACACAGTCACCGTTCGCTCTCAGGTGGATGGTAAACTGATCGCCGTCAACTTCACGGAAGGACAGGACGTCAAGAAAGGCGACGTGCTCGGCGAGATCGATCCCGTGCTTTACAAGGCGCAGTACGATCAAACGGTTGCGAAGAAGGCGCAGGATGAAGCGCAACTTGCCAACCAACGGTTGGACCTGGCGCGCTATCAGCAGCTTTCGGTGACCAATGCCGGCTCCAAGCAGCAATATGATACGCAGCGCGCTGTGGTCGCCCAGCAGGAAGCGCTGGTGAACGCGGATCAAGCCGCGATCGACAATGCCAAAGCAATGCTCGGCTACACTAAGATCGTAGCGCCGATATCGGGCCGCGCCGGCCTGCGTCAGGTGGATCAGGGCAACATCATCCACGCTGCGGACGCGACGGGCCTGGTCATCATCACTCAACTACAGCCGATTGCGGTGCAGTTCAGTTTACCTCAGCAGCAGATCGTCCGCCTTAATGCAGCTTCGGCCAAGGGCGCGCTGGCCGTTGACGTGTTCGGCAACGACGGCGTGACGGTGATCGATACCGGAACGTTGAAGGGCATCGACAACCAGGTCGACCCGACCACCGGGACGCTCAAGCTGAAGGCCGAGTTTGCCAATGCGAATTTTCAGCTTTGGCCCGGGCAATTCGTCAACGTGCGGCTAAAGGTCGACACCCTTTCGCAGGCGTTGGTCGTACCGACATCCGCCGTGCAGCGTGGACCGGCGGGTACGTTCAGCTATGTGATCGGGGCCGGGGAGATTGTGACGGCAAAACCGGTCGTAGTGACGCAACAGAACGAAAACGACGCCGTGATCGCCAGCGGCCTTTCACCGACCGATCGGGTGGTGACGACCGGCTTTGCCAACCTGTCCGATGGAGCCAAGGTTATAATAGGCAGCGACGACCAGACGCCTGCGGCCGATCTTGCCCCGCGCAAAAAAGGCAGCCGCGGCCCTCAAGGCAAGGATGTGCAAAGTCAGGACGGGAAGGGCGAACGTCGGGGCAAGAACAGCGATAGCGGCCGTGGCGAGGGTGGGGCGGCGCAGGGAGGCGAGCGATCGGGCGGCGCAGCCAGGTCGCAGCCATGATTCAATGGCCCCTGCGATCGTGAGCGCACCATGAGCGTCTCTGAACCGTTCATCCGCCGTCCGATCGCGACCTCGCTGTTGGGGATCGCACTATTGATCGGCGGTGCGCTGGGCTATTGGGCGCTTCCGGTTTCGGCACTGCCGCAGGTCGATTTCCCCACCGTGCAGGTCTCGACCCAGTTGCCCGGCGCGAGCCCCGATGTGATCGCTTCGCTGATCACAGCGCCCCTGGAGCGCCAGCTCGGGCAGATTCCCTCGCTGTCGTCGATGACGTCGACCAGTTCGTTTGGGGTCAGCCAGATTTCACTGCAGTTCGATCTCAACCGTGACATCGATGGCGCCACCCAGGATGTCCAGGCCGCGATCAACGCGGCGGCCGGAGTTCTGCCGAGAAACCTGCCGTATCCGCCAACCTACGCCAAAGTGAATCCGGCCGACGCGCCGGTTCTGACGGTGGCGCTGACGTCAGAGACGGTTTCGCTGCGGGCCTTGAGCGATCTTGCCGACACCATTCTGGCGCAACGCCTGGCCCAGATTTCCGGAGTCGGACGCGTTTCGGTGCTTGGGGGGCTCAAGCCCGCGGTTCGGGTCCAAGCCGATCTGGCACGGCTCGCGGCGTATGGAATCGCAATGGAGGATTTGCGCATTGCGATTGCGGGAGCGAATGTGTCTGGGCCGAAGGGATCGCTCGACGGCGCCCAACAGGCCTATACGATCGCCGCGAACGATCAGATAGCGGCCGCGGAGGCCTACAAGCCCATCATCATTGCGTACCGGAACGGCGCCCCCGTCACCATCGGGGACGTTGCCGTCATCATAGACGGGCTCGAGAACGACCGCACCGGCGGCTGGTACCAGGGAATTCCAGCCGTCATCATCGACATTCAGCGTCAACCCGGCGCCAACGTCATCGAGGTCGTCCGTCAGATCCGCGCGGAGATTCCGAAGATGCAGCGCGCCATTCCCGCCGGCGTGAACCTCACCGTCGTCAGCGACAGGACCGTCACCATTCGCGCGTCGGTTCGGGACGTGCAGTTCACGTTGATTCTGAGCGTTGTGCTGGTCACGCTTGTGGTGCTGTTGTTCCTTCGCTCGTTGCGGGCGACGCTCATCGCGGGCGTAGCATTGCCTTTATCGCTGATCACGAGCTTCGGGATCATGTATTTCGCAGGCTTCAGCCTCGACAACTTGTCCCTCATGGCATTGACGATCGGCACCGGTTTCGTGGTCGACGACGCAATCGTGATGATCGAAAACATCGTGCGGCACATGGAGAATGGCGAATCCGCGATGGAGGCCTCGCTTCGCGGCGCCCGTGAAATCGGCTTCACCGTGATCTCACTTACCGTCTCCCTCATCGCCGTGTTCATCCCGCTGCTGTTCATGTCCGGACTGGTCGGGCGCATGTTCCGTGAGTTTGCGCTGACCCTGACCATCGCCGTCATAACATCGGCCGTCGTTTCACTGACATTGACGCCAATGATGTGTTCGCGGCTGCTGAAGCACGCGGGGGAGGAGATCGCCGTCCCGGGCCTCGCGGTTGTGAGCCGTTTCATCGACGGGATGGTCAACTTTTATCATCGCACGCTGCTGTGGGTGCTGGAGCGCCAGCGCGCAACGATGCTGGTCACCTTGGCAACGGTTGCCGCGACTTTAGTGCTCTACGTGGTCGCGCCGAAAGGTTTCCTGCCGTTGCAGGATACTGCCTCTATCACGGCGGTAACTCAGGCCGGTCCTGACGTTTCGTTTGCGGAGATGCAGAGTCGCCAGACCCAGGCGGCGCAGGCCATCCGGGCGGATCCCGACGTGACCGGCGTCGTTTCCGTGATCGGCGCGGGTTCTGTCAATCCGACCACCAATGTCGGGCGGTTGGTGATGACCCTTAAGCCCCGGGGCGAACGGCGCGACGATGTATCCGCCGTGGTGGCTCGCCTGAAGTTGCTGACGGCTCCGATCCCCGGCCTCACGATCTATTTTCAGCCGGTCCAGGATGTGCAGATCTCGACGCAGTCCAGCCGCTCGCAATACCAGTACATCTTGACTGGCACGGATGCTGTGCTGGTGGGCGACTGGGCCAGGAGGCTGGTGACCGAGCTACGGAGGGATCCGTTGTTCCGCGATGTCTCCTCCGAAGCGCAGGACGGAGGCTTACGGGCGGCTCTTGACATAGACCGACAGCGTGCCGGCCAACTCGGGGTCAGCATACAGGGTGTCAACGACACGCTGAACGATGCATTTTCGCAACGGCAGATATCGACCATCTATGGACAGGCCAACCAGTATCGCGTGGTGCTGGAAGCCATGCCGATGTACCAGCGCGACCCCTCGATACTTTCGAAACTCTATTTGCCGGGAGCGCAGGGCGCGCAGGTGCCACTGTCGGCGGTAGCGACGCTGACACGCACCACTGCGCCGCTGTCGATTACGCACCAGGCACAATTTCCTGCGGTTTCCCTGAGCTTCAATCTCGCGCCTGGCGTTGCACTTGGCGATGCTGTGGAAGCCGTGAAGGCGATCGAAACGCGGATCGCCATGCCCGGAAGCATCGTGGGCATCTATGCCGGCGATGCAGCCGAGTTCGCGAAATCGCTCGCCGGGCAACCCTGGCTGATCCTGGCGGCGCTCGTCACGATCTATATCGTTCTGGGCGTTCTCTACGAGAGCTACATTCACCCGATCACAATTCTGTCGACCCTGCCGTCTGCCGGCGTCGGGGCCATTGTGGCGCTGATGCTGTTCGGACAAGACCTGTCGGTGATCGGGCTGATCGGCATCATTCTGCTGATGGGTATCGTGAAGAAGAATGCCATCATGATGATCGATTTCGCGCTGGAGGCGGAGCGGCACCAGGGTCTGTCAGCTCCTGAGGCCATCGTGCAGGCGTGTCTGCTGCGCTTCCGTCCGATCATGATGACGACGCTTGCGGCCTTGTTCGGCGCACTCCCATTGGCTGTGGAAAGTGGCACTGGCGCCGAATTGCGGTTTCCGCTCGGAATTTCGATCATCGGCGGGCTACTGCTAAGCCAGTTATTGACGCTGTATACCACTCCGGTGATTTACCTTGCGCTCGACCGTGTGAACCGCCGACTCGAGAAGGCGGTGCCGCCAGCTGGCCCTGAAATGCCAACGCCGGTGCCGGGAGCGACGGAAGGGATTCAGTGATGGCATCCATTTCGGAGCCGTTCATCCGCCGTCCGGTCGGCACCACCTTACTGGGCATTGGGTTGTTTCTTGTCGGGCTCGTGGCGTACCACTTTCTCCCTGTCGCTGCGGTTCCGAACGTCGACTTTCCTTCAATAAGGGTTTCCGCCTCTCGCCCAGGGGCCGATCCGTCAGTGATGGCGGCGACGGTAGCGGCGCCGCTGGAACGGCGGCTCGGTGAAATCGCCGGCCTCGACCAGATCACCTCGACCAGTTCGCTGGGCACGACCAGCATCCAGCTCCAATTTGCCATCGGCCGTGACATCGACCGCGCCGCGCGCGACGTTCAGGCAGCGATCAACGCCTCGCTCGCCGACCTGCCAAGCGACCTGCCGAGTTTGCCGAGGTTTCGCAAGGCAAATACGGCGGCCGCACCCGTATTCGTGCTGGCTCTGACATCGAAGACCATCTCCTCAAGCGCGATCTATGACATCGCCGATACGGTTATCGCGCAACGCATTTCGCAGGTTCCTGGCGTGGGCGATGTCACCGTCAGCGGGGCCGACCAGCCGGCCGTACGTATTGCGCTTCGCCCTGTGGCGCTGTCGAACGCGGGGATCGCGACCGAGGATGTCAGGCTCGCGATCGTCAATGCCAATCCGCTTGGACCGGTCGGCATCTTCAATGGCGACCGGCAGAGCGAAACCTTGTCGACCAACCGGCAGATGCGCACCGCGGCCGAGTTCCGCGACATCATGGTCAAGAGTTCGAACGGCAACTTCGTCCGATTGTCCGACGTTGCCGAGGTCGAGGATTCAGTCCGCAACAGCCGGTCGATAGCTTGGTTCAACAAGCAGCCGGCCGTGCTGATTCAGATCACCAAGCAAGGCGACGCCAACGTCATCGATACGGTCGATCGGGTGCGCGCGCTGATCCCTGGACTGAAGCAATGGATTCCGGGCGGCGTGGAGATCTCCACGTTGGTCGATCGCACAGGAACCATCCGCGCCAGTGTCGAAGACATGCAATTGACGCTGCTGGCGACCGCTTTTCTCGTCATGGTCGTGGTGTTCGGATTCCTTCGCCGAATCACGCCGACGATTGCTGCCGGCGTGTCGGTGCCGTTGTCGTTGGCAGGCACCTGCGCCGGAATGTGGGTCGCGGGGTTTTCGATCGACAATCTGTCGCTGATGGCGCTCGCGATCTCAGTTGGCTTTGTGGTTGATGACGCAATCGTCATGATCGAGAACATGTACCGCAACCTTGAGCAAGGCATGCGGCCGTATCAGGCCGCGGTGGAAGGGGCGAAGCAAATCGGTTTCACGGTTCTGTCGATCAGCCTTTCGCTGATAGCGGCCTTCACGCCGCTGATATTCATGGACGGGATCGTTGGTCGGCTGTTGCGGGAATTTTCTCTGACCCTGACCTTTGCTATCGTGGTCTCCACGGTGGTGTCGCTCACGATCACGCCGATGATCTGCGCCCACTACATCAAGTCGAATACTTCCGTCAGAGTGAATTGGTTCGACCGCGCGATCGAGGGTTCGTTGTCGCGGATGGTGGCGTTCTATGCGTCCAGTTTGCGCGTGGTGCTGGGTTTCCCGTTGTTGACGCTCCTGGTTTTCTTCGCAACCATCGCTTTGACGGTCACGCTCTACATAAAGACCCCGAAGGGATATTTCCCGGTCGACGATAGCGGATTCGTGATCGGCGCCACCCGAGCATCCGCCGATATTTCATTCCAATCGATGCTTGGCCTTCAGCAGCAACTCGCCGATATCGTCATGGCCGACCCGGCGGTGGCCGGGATCGGCTCCGTGCTTGGAGGCGGCGGCGGCGCAGGCGGTGCCGGCTCCAATCGCGGCACCATGTTCATCAGCCTCAAACCGCCGGCTCAGCGCGACGGAATGACCACCCCGCAGGTGATCGATCGGCTGCGGAAAAACCTCTATCGCGTGGCTGGAATCCGGCTGTTCATGTTTGCGGCGCAGGATGTGCGCACCGGAGGTCGCCAGAGCGACTCTGACTACCAGTACACGCTCTCAAGCACAGAGCTCGATCTCCTGCAAAAATGGGCACCGATCGTCGGCAAGCGCATGGAGACGATCGAGGGCATCACGGATGTTTCCAGCGATCGCGATCCCGGTGGTCTGCAATTGACCCTTTCGATCGATCGGCAGAAGGCATCGATGCTGGGTGTTCGGGTTCAGGACATCGACAACGCGTTGAACAACGCGTTCTCGCAGCGGCAGATATCGATCGTGTACACGCAGCGAAATCAGTACATGGTTGTACTGGAGATCGACCCTAAGTTTCAGAGCGATCCGTCCAATCTCGAGCATATTTTCGTCGCCGGGGCCGGCGGCGCGCAGGTCCCGCTCTCGGCCGTCGTCCGCTACCAGCGTAACCTCTCGCCGCTTGCTGTCTTTCACTCGCAGTCGATTCCATCCACCACGGTCTCGTTCAATCTGTTGCCCGACGTACCGCTGGAAGTCGCAACGACGAATATCCAGCGCGCAGTTGCCGAGTTGCATATGCCGGAGGGCATTCGAGGCAGCTTCGAGGGTAACGCCGGCGACTTCGGCAAGACGAGCGGGCGGCAGCCGCTCCTGATCCTGGCAGCGCTGGTGGCTATGTACATCGTGCTGGGCGTGCTCTACGAGAGCCTCGCGCATCCTTTGACGATCATTTCCACGCTGCCTTCTGCCGGGCTCGGTGCACTGCTAGCGCTGCAGGTCACGAACACGCCTTTGACGATTATCGCCTTTGTAGGAATCATCCTACTGATCGGTATCGTGAAGAAAAACGGCATCATGATCGTGGATTTTGCACTCGATGCGGAGCGCAACCGCGGCCTCACGTCGGCGGAAGCCATTTTCGAGGCATGTAGTGCCCGTTTCCGACCCATTCTGATGACGAGCATGGCGGCTTTGTTCGCGGGCATACCGCTGGTGATTGCCACCGGACCGGGCACCGAACTGCGCCGGCCGCTTGGCATCACGATCATCGGGGGACTTTTGGTGTCCCAGATCCTCACTCTCTACACGACGCCCGTGATTTACCTCTTGATCGACCGGCTGCGCCGGCGATCCGACACACGCGCGATTGCTGCGCCGGCGGAATAAACTTGCGATCGTCGGCGTTGTTGAAGCGCAGTGCTCGGCATCGTATACAAGCGCATGTCACAACATTCCGAAGCTCAAACAGGCGCAACTGCGGGCGCTCCATCCGACTGCCCGCGCTGCCTCAAGCCCCTGCCGCTGTGCATTTGCGAGAGCATCAAGCCGATCGAGAGCCGCATCTCACTGTTGATCCTGCAGCATCCGCAGGAGCAGGACAGGGCGCTCGGCACGGCGAGATTGACGGCACTGCATTTCAAGAATGCCGTTCTAAAAATAGGGCTATCATGGCCGAGCCTGTCCAAGGCGCTGGGGCGGTCGGTCGAGGATCCATCCCGCTGGGCGGTGCTCTATCTCGGTTCGGCGAAGGTCAGTGATTTCGAAAACAAGAGCGATATCCTCGCCATCGACCGCAAGGGTGAAATTCAGGACAATCAACGCGCCATCCTGCGAGACATTGAAGGGATCGTGCTGCTCGATGGAACCTGGAGCCAGGCCAAGGCTCTCTGGTGGCGCAACGCCTGGATGCTGAAATGCCAGCGGGTTATTCTTGGTCCCGCGCATCCATCCCGCTATGGGAAGCTGCGCCGCGAACCGCGTACCGATGGCCTGTCCACCATCGAAGCCGCGGCCATGCTGATGTCCAGCTTGGAAAAGCGACCCGACATCGCAGAAACGCTGCATGCAAGCTTCGAAAGGATGTTGGCGAAATATCGGGAGGCCCAAAACGTCTTGCCCGAACTCGCGCCCAAGCCGCGCCCCAAGCGGGATTACCGTCGCCGGAAACGGGCGTGAATCGGTGCTCGCAGACTCAAGGTCACCTGACCGAGTGATTACGCGGCGATGGTGAAGCAGTGCGTCGGTCGCGCGTTGCTTCACGAAGAGGTGAGACGTTAGTCAAGCATGCCTTGGATTCCGGAGTTTGCATCCGACCAAGGTCGCTAACAGTGTGACCTTTGGTCGGACTGGTCGTTCATACCTTGGACCCTGTGCAGCTTGGCCTCACAACATTTATAGTTAACGTGAGCCAAAAAGCAGAGGTGACACGGCATGAGCGGAGCTAACAAAACCGCAGGATCGCTCGGCATGGACACTCGCCCAACGGTGTTGAAACGAGCCACCAGCCAGTTATCAAGAAGCTATCGGCAGCTGCAGCGGCTCAGGATTTTGGTGGAGCAAGCGGAGAAGGGACCGGCTCGGGAAGCTTGCCTTCTTTTGGCAATGCAAACGAAAACGTCGCCCGAAACGATGCATTGAATCGCGTTCACGTTGGACCGCTACCAAGCGTCAGCTGATGCCCTTGACCGGCAGTCCACGAGAAGGCTGGTACTCCGAGCCGACATTAGCGCTCGATACGGACGACGTGGCGCAAGATCGATCGAAGACCGCTGCCGCGCTCGCCTGAGGTTCTCCTCTCATGGATAAACGTCTATCAGAGAGCTTTGCGGATCAACTTCGGACGGGGCGGAGGGCCAGATTGATTGCCGACCACCAATGCCGGACCGCGGGGGGATCAGGAGAATCTGTTCCGTGCTGCACTGCGGAAGCATCTGCGTTGATCTATGTTGAGTTTTAGGAAGAGCGAGGGGCGG
This sequence comes from Bradyrhizobium sp., assembly GCA_045811665.1. Lineage (GTDB taxonomy): Bacteria > Pseudomonadota > Alphaproteobacteria > Rhizobiales > Xanthobacteraceae > Bradyrhizobium. The sequence continues at coordinate 15,564 of JBJMTO010000211.1, read as the reverse complement.
GAACTTTCATCCGCAGGAACACACGCTGACGATTTCGCATTATCGATTTGTTTGCGAGGCGATAATGCGTGTTCTTTCAACAATCGCGATTGCGATGTTCTCGGTATCAGTGGGGATGCATGTGAACCCTGCTGCGGCTCAGAGCTTCGAGGAGAGATTTTCGATCATTCCGAAGGCAAATGCGGCTGAGCCCAATGGGCAGATTAGGCAGGTTCCGGACAAACCTCCTGGTGAAGCAGAGCCGAAACGGCGCGCGGAAGATCGCAGGGCAACGCCATCTGTCAGGCGGAGCTTCACCGGCAAGGCCTCGTACTATTCGTATCAAAAAGGAAAAACAGCTAGCGGTGCCTTGTTCAACCGGAATTTGTTGACCGCAGCCCACCGCAGCCTGCCTTTCGGTACGAGAGTTCGCGTGACCAATCCTGCGACCAGCAAATCGGTAACGGTAACCATCACCGACCGCGGACCGTGGGTCCGCGGACGCATACTCGACCTTTCGCTTGCCGCCGCGCGCACCCTGGGGATTACCGATCGCGGCGTCGCTCACGTTCGTGCTGAGGTGCTTTAGCTTCGCTCGGCCGTGTGGCTGCGCTGCCGGCGAAATCTATTCGGACATTGCCGACCATCGTGCAGCAAGCCTTGAGTAAACGTCGGTCGCATCGCGGATGCGTTCAACAGAACAATACTCATCTGTCTGATGGGCTTTGCCGGCTTCTCCTGGTCCCAGGATGATCGTCGGCGGGTTGCCCAGCGCAGGAGTCAGGGCTGACGCGTCCGTAAAGTAGGGAGCCGTCCGGGGCTCGGCGCCGGCGTCTTCGCCAGTTACCTCGCGAACGACTTGATATACTTCCTTGATCCAGGGCGAGGACGGATCTGTCCAGACGGCGCCGACGTCTACGGTCGGCTCCAGCAAAATATCGTCACCAAGCTCCGCCTTCAAATGCTCCTGTATGCGTGAATGATCCAGTCCCGGAATACTGCGGATGTCGATTCCGATTTCCGCGAGATCCGGCACGGAATTCACGTTAAGGCCGGCGTGAACCGTGCCGACATTGAGCGTGGGCGATCCCAGATAAGGATGCGGTGCAACGTTGAACTGAAATGTTTCGAGGGCGGTGAGCACACGAGCGGCTTTATACGCGGCGTTGACGCCGAGATGAGGCATCGATCCATGCGCGGTGACGCCCTTCAGGGTCAAACGGAGCCAGAGTGCGCCTTTGTGTCCAACGAGCGCTGCATTCGAGGTGGGCTCCGCCACCACGATCGCGCCGGCCCGTCCCAGGATGCCGGCGCCGGCGAGATGAAATGCACCTTCGCAGCCAATTTCTTCGCCGGCAGTAATCACGAGAATCGCGCCACGGGTGCCCTCTAACTCCGTGGCCATGTTTCCGATGGCGGCAACGAATGCTGCTACGCCGCATTTCATATCGGTAGAGCCGCGGCCGTACATCTTACCGTCTATGATCTCGCCTGAAAACGGATCGACGCTCCAGGGCGCGTTTCCAAGCGGAACCGTATCTACATGGCCCGTAAAACACAGCGGGAGCTTGCTGCTGAGAGCTCCTATCCGCGCAATCAGATTGGCGCGGTCCGGAGCGAACTGTTGGAGCGATGTCGTCAGCCCGGCTCCTTTTAGGATTCTCTCCAGGTGCAATATGCAACTCAGCTCATTCCCTGGCGGGTTGATCGTATTGAACGCGATGAGTTCGCGTGAAAGTTCGACGGGATCAATCCGCATGGTGATGTCCGGGCTTCGCGTTGTGCTCAAGTGTATCTTTTAACCGACCGGCGGACCAGTCGAGGAAACGAATGACAGTTTCGGCACGTCTTTGTCCGGCGTACGTCAAACGATCAGGCCGGTCGCGCCGAAAAGTCGGTCACAGCGCGATGGCGAGCATGAAGTTTGCTTCGGCGCGATCGCAATTGATGCGAATTTTCCAACGTCTTGTCCGCGCCGCATGGACCGTTCAGTTGTTTTATGCGGCGCGGCACTTTCGCTGGATGGTTTGGGAGGCAACAGGTAAAGCGTCATCGCGAAAATCAGGTACACCGTCAACACCAGCACTCCGACAAACCAGGCCGATCGACCGCTGTTGGTCACCAGGGAAGCGGTCATGGCGGCGAGAAACATCATGACCACCGCTCCTGGCCAGAATTGCAGATTCATTGGTCCCGGGCCGATGACGTAACTGAGTAATACCAGCACCGGAGCGACAAAAAGCGCAATTTGGGATGCGCTGCCGAGGGCGATGCCCACGCTCAGATCCAGCCGATTCTTGCGCGCTGCGGAAAACGCAGAAGCCATTTCCGCCGCGCCGCCAACCAACGACACCACGATGAAACCCACAAAGGCTGGGGTCATTCCGAATGCCACCGCGGCCTCCTGCACCGACTCAACAAACACCTCGCTGACTAGCGCCACTAAAACAGTAACGCCGACGAGCGTGGCCAGGGCGAGGCCTAGCGGCCACGGCGCTTCGCCGTGCGCCGCGTGCTCCGCACCCGCAAATAATTCGCGATGGGTTTTCAGTGAAAAGAACAACCCCATTCCGTAGACGGCAATGAGCAACACCGCCAGACCCACGCTCAACATCTCCGTGAACGCCGAGGTCGCCACCGAGTCGGCTTGCGAGACCGCCGATGGAATCAAGATCGCAATCGTGGCTAGGAAAAGCAGACCCGCCTGCAGACGGGCACTGGCCCTGTTGTATTCCTGCGTGTGGTGCCTCAGGCCGCCCAGGAAGAATGACGCTCCCAGCATGAATAACGTGTTTGTAACGATCGCTCCGGCGATAGAGGCCTTCACCAGGGTATGCTGCCCGGCGTGCAACGCGGTCAGCGCGATCACAAGTTCGGTCAGGTTTCCAAGCGTCGCGTTGAGCAAGCCCCCGACAGTATCGCCGGTTTTGGCCGCCACGGATTCGGTGGCGTGACTGAGGAGGGCTGCCAGTGGCACGACTGCCAGTACCGATAATACAAAAAGAAGGGTGTGCGCTTCTGGCGTGAGCTTCTGAGCGGAGAACAGCACGGGCACAAAGACCAGCAACCAGAGCAGGGCGTTGTGCCGGATCTCTTTGAGCAAGGGGTTCAATGCGCGAAACGTACGCTTCATATTGATCTTGCTTTATTCGATGATTTCATTGGCACGCAATAGACAATGATTCCGACGCGTAATGCTGAGTGCCTTGGGCGTCTTGTCGAACAGAAATCTCAAATTCAGTTGGCACTCGAGGGGCACTTCAGCGGGCTTTTCGCCCTTGAGAATTTATCAGCTTAAAACTGCGGTGCGCCGGAAGATAGCGTGAAAATTCTGGCCCATACGAATGTAGCGCTTGATGAAAGACAGAAGGCCCGCCGCTTTCAGCACGACGGGCCTTCCGTTGGTGGGGCAACATTAAACAGGCGGTGAGAGGACTAACGGAACCGGCCGTGGGCGCGAGACGCTACTCCTACGTGTCCTACCCGAGCAAATCCGGCTCGATACCCGCCGTACCCGATCGTCCGCCCATATCCCGGGCGGATGTATCCGGCTCTGTACCCGCCATACCCGATCGTTCGCCCATATCCCGAGCGGATGTATCCGGCTCTGTATCCGCCGTACCCAATCCTGGAGACGCCATAGCCCCTATATCCCACACCATATCCGTAACGTCGGTAGCCGCCCCAGTAGGGGGTTGCTACAGCATAACCGTAGGCCGGGGCGTAATCGTAGGCGTAGTCCTCCGTGTAAGCCGGTGCATAGCCGTAGCCAACGGGGTAACCGTAGCCATACCCGTAAGCGGGGTAACCGTAGCCATAGCCATAGGGTGAAGCGATCGCGGCGCCAATAAGAGCACCTGTGGCAAGCCCCACACCGACACCACCCAGCCCCCAACCGCCACGACCCCAACCACCGTGGCCCCAGCCACCATGACCCCAACCACCATGGCCGAAGCCGCCGCCATGGAAGCCGAAGGGTCGCGCTTGCGCAGTTGTTGAAAGGTTTGGAGTGACAGCAGCGACCAGCACGGCCGCTGCGAACGTCGCCGTACGTAATTTCATGCAACTCTCCTAATACATGCTCCGCGAGGACGCTCGGGACGCAATCTGGTCAACACCCATAATCCTGACGGGTTCCCCGTTACACCGCGGCAGTACACCGACTGCTGAGAGACCCTCGTGCGGATGCAGCTGACATTCTTAGGCGGCACTCGGCCGAGAGCTTGCTAAGCAGCCTTCCTCTCTTCCAGTCGAACGCTCGCCTTCGCCGACTTTTTGGGGCAGCCTTTTGCCTTCCACCATCAGCATTGCATGTCCCAATCTTTCGATCCTGGCGACAGGGCGACAGTGATGAGTTCTATTGCAATGCGCTCCGTGCTGCTGCAATTCAGAATACCCGGGTGGAAGCTCGCCAGGTCGGAGGTAGAGCTGAGTTTAAGGTTGCGGAGAGATGTATCGCCTTACCCCTCATCAAAAAGCCCCGGCGAACTTGCCGGGGCTTTTGAGGGTGTGGAGCGCATATTACTTCAGAGACCAGAACCACTCGTCCACATCCTTGTTGACCCGTTCCTTGGCGTAGCCGTAACGCTGCTGCAGCTTTCCTTCGAGCTGCTCGCGGCGGCCCTGGATCACGTCGAGATCGTCATCAGTGAGCTTGCCCCATTTTTCCTTGGCGGCTCCCTTGAACTGCTTCCAATTCCCTTCGACTCGGTTCCAATCCATCGCGATCTCTCCAGTTCTGTCGGGATGACTTCAACGCGCGGGTAAGCCCGACGTTCCCAGGTGAGCCAGTCAAGTACCGGCTGACCCCGGAACGACGGGAACCCATTCGCTAGCGGACTGCACCGGCATAAAGTTCGTCAGCTGGGTATGCTCCGACCATCTGGGGCAGCCTCAGTCCTCGTCTTCGGACTGGGCTCGGCGCCGTTCTACAGCATCACTCATATTGTGGAGTACAAAGATCGCGATGGCGGCCATGCGCTGCCTCTGTTCCGAACTTAGCGTTTTGTAAAGTGGTTGCCACGCCTCGGCTAGTCTATCCAAATCGGCTGATCGTTCAGCCAATGCTTCCGATCGACGTTGCAAAAAGGTGATGGGGTCACGATTGCGAAGGACTTCGACGCGGCTTTCGTCGGCCCTTCGACCCACCGTCTCCGCGATTTTTGCCAGACGGGCTTTCCGGTCCTCCGCCCTCGCACGAATGGCGCTTTCGACAGCCGGCCAGTATTTTTCCTGTTCAGGCGTCAGCTGCAATGCGGCCTTCGCCAGATCAATCCTCATGTCAGTCAACGTATTCCGGTCCGCTGCATTCAACCGTTCCGTAGGCGCAGCAGAGGTCTGCGAGGTTTGCGCGTTGACAATCGGGGATGCCGTAAGGAGGAGTGCAGTTGTTCCGGCCACTACTATTTTCAACATCGCTGATCTCCTAAGGAGTTGCCCCCAGGCACGGCAAAATGGTGTCGCATTGAGGCGTCACGTTGATCCAAATCAAACCTCAGCACCGACGCGAAAATCGCGTCATCAGCATCCGGATCTCGCGCGATTTCGAAACCATGGCGCAGGTGCCAGCACAAGCAGCGCTGAACCGAAACATAATTCAGGTCGTGAGCCGCTAATTGAGCCGTGCAGGTTGCTCTGGAGGCGAGAGCGAGCCGGAAGAACGCGCACTCAAATCTTTGCAGATTTTTTTAGAAGTCGGTTTTTCCTGACGGACGAAATGCCGCTGATGCGTTTCGCACGCGTGGGACGCGTTCGCCTGCGCGCCAGGCGTCAAGCCCACGGCGACAGCCAGAGAATCGAATCCTTCCTGCAAATCGACATAAAATTCCATCATACAGGAGCCGGACGTCTCTTCGCTACCGTCTTGCAAATAGGCGTTCCCGAACGAAGGGGATCGTGAAGCGTTTGATTGTCCGGAACGGCGCGACCGAACGGTCACTTCCAAAACGGAGACTCCCTGCAGATGTTCTTCATGCTGTTCGCCGCCGGAATCGCCGCAATTTTCTTTGTCGCGTCGTTGCTTGCGCTGCACTGCGGCAGATATTTAGGCCAGCGGTATCGCAAGCACGAAGGCGCCGACAGCATGGCGGGGCTAGGCACGGTCGAGGGAGCCATCTTCGGCATCATGGGATTGCTGTTGGCGTTTACAATTGCTGGTGCTCTGCAGCGCTTCGATGACCGCCGTCAGTTAGTGCTTCAGGAGGCGACCGCAGCAACCACGGCTTATGATCGCCTCGGCCTTTTCGATGGGCAAGTCGCCGGCGAACTCCGAAGCCAGCTCAAGGACTACGTCGGCGCGCGCGTCGAGCTCTACCGAATGCAGCACGATTTCCTGCTGTGGCACAGGATGGAGGAGTTTTCCCGTGAGCAGCAGAACCAACTGGTCCGCCGCGCGACCGCCCTTTGGAACGCGGCCGCCGCGGCCTGTCCAAAAAGCGCCTACCAACCTGCCTGCGGGTTGGCGCTGCCAGCGCTCAACAGTCTGTTTGAGGTCGCTCGATTGCGCGCTGGTGCAGCTGAAAAGCATCCGCCGCAGATCATTTATGTGATGCTCTTCGGGCTTGGTCTCGGATGTTCACTCCTCGGTGGCTTTGGCATGGCCGCCGGCCGCGCCCGGAGTTGGGTACATATGCTTTTATTTGCAGGGACCCTCACCGTTGCGCTCTACATCGTCACCGACATGGAGTATCCGCGCCTCGGCCTTATTCGGATAGAGCATTTTGATCATTTCCTGGCTGATGCATACGAGCACATGCAGTGACGAATACGAGATCGACGCGTCTCGCGCGACTTAAAGACGGGCTACTCGCCTTCGGTGTCGATGGAGACAATGAGAACGGCAGTGTCGGCGCTATAGGCAGTGCCGAGACCGCTGAGCCCTTAACGATCCGGCTCGCCAGCCGCGAACTGGTGTCGACGGTACCCTTGGTCATGAGTCCATGAGGTCAAACTGGTATTCCATCAGATCCGAATGAAGTGCGCGGCATCGGGATAGATTTTCAGGTTCGGCAGATTGCCAGCTTTCGATACGAAGGACGTAACGTCTAGCGCGGTCAGCCCGTTCAAAGCTGTACCGGGGCGATGGCAATAGACCGTCACCCCGAGACTTCGGTTCAGCAACCAATCCTAATACGGATATTGCTGCGGACAGATCCACTGGCCATAGCTGTCGTAGTAGCAGCCATTGTTGCCGTAGTAGCCATACGCACCCGCCGCAGCGGCCGCTCCCACTGCCGCAGCCCCGTAGCCCACACCTGGGCGGTAGTAGCCGCGACCATAACCGGGATACCCCGCGACCGGGCGGCCGGGGCGACCTGCCATCGGGCGGCCCGGACGACCTGCTATGGGTCGACCTGCTATTGGATGCGAGGGGCGAAGACGCCCGCCCGCATAGCGACCGCCGCCATGAATGCGTCCGGCATGCATACCACCGCCACGGAAGCCACCGCCGTGGAATCCGCCGCCACCGCCACGGAAGCCGCCACCTCCGCCTCGGCGAGCATAGGCATCATCTGGGATCAAGCTTGCGGTGAGCAGAACCAGTACTGCAAAAGCAGCGAGAAAAGAACATCGCAGCACGACACTAACCTCCTACGAACTCTCGAAATGCAAGGAGAGTGTGGCGCTCTCAGCGGGGGAGGTTGATATGGATCAACGGACCCCTTTGTTTCAGACGAACAACAGAGCGGAACTCGGCCCGGATTGGGGAGCATCAGCGAGAAACTTCGATTCCATATCAGCCCGCGGTGCGCCTCGATAATGGTGCGCGAACGAGATCCTTCAGGTCGAGGCGCTTCAGTTCGTAGGGTGCCTTCGTCAGGAGAGTCTTCATTCCCGAATGATTTCGCTGGCGCGCCCCCGCACGATGTCACCAACGCTTTCAGCTCCGCAAATCAGGGTCAGGAAAATTCAGCATTTCTTGTGCGGTTTCGGCGTTGCATCGGGCAGGGTGGTGCTAACCAATCCAGAGCAGATTCGAGAATACTTCGATGGTGCTCTGAAGAGGTACAAGCCCCGTACCGCTAAGCTCGATGCTTCGGAGACCTTTGTGGTCGATGACAACACGGTCGTCATCGCCGGTTTCGACAGCATTACGGGCGTAAGGGATGGCCTACCTATGACCGATATGAGCCGCGTGACCTTTGTGATTGCCAATCGCGGTTCTGATTGGCTGATCGTCCACTTTCCCCGTTCACCGTTGCCAACAACATAGGGTGACACAAGCATTGAGGCAGTGAGGTCCACGAATCGGGCAAAGCCGCTATGATTCTTTTTCGTCCGCTAACGCTCACCCATAGTTACACGCGGGTGAGCACAACAGGGCACTCATTGTTCGCCGAACTTAAAGCGCAGGAATGCGCCAAACATCTTTCAGAGAAATATCAGTGGTGCTCGTCCGACCGCAAACAATTGGCGCGCCTGATAGCAGCCAGACCCGGAGCCAGGCGCGCGCGCCTTAAGCGGATGGCGTCCGCCGGGCGGTGTAGCCGCCGCCAATGTCTACTCCAACTCCACAACGCGCATGACGTAGCAGCCAAGAGCCGCAGCGCCGAGGAGCGCCCATATAGGCCACTGGGGCGATTCTCTCTTCTCTGGTGCATGCATGCGTTCGAGCCCAGCTAACGCGAACATCAGCATCACGAAAGCAAGTATCGCAGTACCCGATTGACCAATCATAATACGCAACCAAACGTGGCCATGCATCATCCTCCTACTAATGAGGACGCCTATGCCGATGTTAGCCCTCGGACGGGCAATTGCTATTGTACCATTGGGCAGGGATCATAATGTCATCCTGGCCCGGACGCTCTCCAGGGGCTCGACCAGTGAACTCGCAGAGACAGGCTTGACGAGATAAGCGACGCATCCAGACTCCAGGGCCGCCTCGCGAACAGCAGGCCTGTCGTTTCCAGTCATGTAGATCACTTGCACAGCATGCCCGGCGGCCTTGAGGTGTTGTCTTAGCTGGATGCCTGACCTACCGTCGTTAAGGTTAATGTCGAGAATGACGCAAAGCGGCCTTTCATAGTCGAGGTGATCCTCGAAAGCCTCAGCAGACGGAAACAGCACAGTCTCGTAACCATGCTGGCGCAGCAGTCGCCCTAACGACCGCAGCGTCGCAGCATCGTCATCAACCACATAAACAACGTTTTGCAATGCTCTGCCCGCCGATGAGCGATAGGGGTGATTAGCTCTCTATCCGTGCATTTCATATTGTCCCTGAGGACAGGTGTGTAAAAGTAAAATGCACTGGACGCCCTCGCACCGGTGCGCAGAGAGCATGTTTTTCCGGCGTCACCTAGATTAAGAGCGAGTCCGTCAGAACGCCCACGTGCTCGGCAACTGACACGAAAGATCGATCGTCCATGGTCAAACATCACGGAAGGTCGGCCTTGCGCTGTGCTTTCATTTGCTCGCGCTTCTTCAGCATGCCGCGGCAGCGGTATGCCTTCTCGGCTGCGTCGCCGAGAAACGTGTTCAAGACAAAATCCAAGCCTCGTTCGAGAATAAACTTCCTCGTCTGCCCACGTCTTACGTCGTGCGGAATCGGTGAACCGTGAACGCCTCTTGGCGCGCTACGGAGACGACCGGGGATGACGAAGGCACCGAACCGCATTTTGCAGGCCGTGCCGCGCATGCGTTCACGCAGATTGATGACGCGCGGCAGCGCGTCGCCCGACCCTCAATTTGGCTGCCAAGGGCTCGGTGACCCCCGAAACACGCCTTTATCGCCGCACCCCAACGCGATTGACGCCACCATTCATGTTACCACCGGCGTTATGACGGACCGCAGCGCGCGCCACCGGACGAGGCCTGAGCACAACGCCTGCGCGGGCAACGCATCCTTGCGGATATTCGACGTACTGGCAGTACACGATCGCCTTGGCAGGCGCTGGATTGAGTGTGAGACCTGTAAGTCCCAACAGGACACTGGCAGCAATGCCGGTCATCGTCGCGGACTTGATCGAAAGATGCTGCATGGCGGAATTCCCTTGCGTTTGCGGAATGAAAGCTGACGGAGCCGCTTCAGGTGCGGCTAAACATAGCCTGAGCGCCAATGGATCGCTGAGGTTGACGTAGATCAACGGAGGGTCCGCTGGCGCCAGACCATGAGAACCGAACGCGGAAGGCGGGCCGGCGGAGAGGATCGATGGCGCTCACCTCCTCAGTCAGGCGGCAAGGCCCTTTGGAGCGAGTGAGATTGTGCGGGAAACGCGCAACCCCGCTCTGTGCTGCAAACAATTCCGTAGTTGCAGTTTCAGGGAGGCAACACCGGTCTGATCTCCAAATAGCAGAACCCGATCTGCTTCTTGTGCCAACGCCGCAGTCACGAGTGGGCCGCCGAAGGCGCGGGCGGGGAAGCGAGTTCGTGGAGTATGGCGACTAGCTCAGTGTGAACAGGCGATGTCCGATCACTGAACGTCTCGATTGGATTTGCTTCAGTAAGGCGGTTGAGACGTGTGAGCATGCGAATGCGCTGACGACGGGTAAGTTTGGCTTCAGACGAGCGCCAGCGGAAGAACAGGCGATACAGTTCACCGTCGCCGAACAGCTGGTTAAGTTCGTGTATCGTGACGTAGGCAAGGAATAGAACCATCAGCCATATCTGAATCGACAAAAAACGCGGCAACGAAAAGTGATTGACGAAATGGTCTCCGAAATTGGCGATTGCACCGCCTCCGGACACGAAACGGACGACCTCCTCGCCCAGTCGTACGATAAGCACGCATAGCCAGTAGATCGCGCTCCTGAACAAGATGGGCTGGATTAGTGGCGCGCCGTCAAAGCGGCGCATAAAGGGCAGGTTGTCTGTCGCCAAAACGGCTTTTCCGACCAGCAACGCCGCCAGAACCGCGGTGAAGAAGCCGCTGAACTCGACGCCGTGCTCCTGCAGAATCAGACGTTTGGTCCATAGGATCAGATTGAAGCCGATGAAGAAGAAGATCGTCGGCGGAAGCGCATGCTTCACCTGTGCGAGCCACCAGTACAAGGCGCGCCTCAGGAATGCAGTGGGCGTGGGGGCGGCAATAGCGGGCTGGCTCATGTGCTACTCCCCAGGGATTTCGGCGGGCAACCGTGACCACTGACCACTGAGGTCCCCTTGAAGCGTCGTTAGGTTCGACCACAGTTTGTTGACTTACATCAATTATGCTGGGGAAACGAACTGGGTCCTCTTTCCGGTATTCGCAATCTGTCTGCTACGGGCATTTATCTGGCACCTGTGTTTCGCTTTTCGCGGGTTTTAGGCGCTTGAGGCGTCCGCAAGGAAATTGACAAAGCCAACCAGATCAAGCATTTCATCGCTGGGGCCACGTGGCGGAGTGGTTACGCAACGGTCTGCAAAACCGTGTACTCCGGTTCAATTCCGGACGTGGCCTCCAGCAATTTCAATCATTTAGAACGTGCTTCGAAATAGATTGCCACCGGATTGCCACCGAGATGGCAGCAATATCGTTCTCACTCCGTACTGCGGACCTTCGCGAAGGTTGCTTCCATCACATCTGCAGCGCGAGTGTCTGTATTAGCGAAGAGATGGCCGTAGACATTGAGCGTGATCGCGGGTGATGCGTGCCCTATTCGTCGGCTAATAGTCAGTACGTCAAGACCGGCCGCAATCAGTTGCGACACATGCGTGTGACGTAGCCCATGCAGGGTGCAATCGATCTTCAGGGCGTCCATTGCTGCCGCAAAATCCTGGCTCAGCCGGCTTGGCGACCGAAACTCACCGTTCCATCTGGCGAATACCGGGCTGCCATCGGGAGCGCGGCCCATTCCGAGCGACAGCCGCCGTTCGTCTTGGCGCGCTCGGTGTGATTTTAGCTCGGCCGCAAGCCATGGCGAGATGGTAACGCTGCGTCTCCCGTTTTTAGTCTTTGGTGATTTGACCCGAAGCGAGCCTTTCGTCTGCTCTAAAGAACGTTCGATCCGGACCACGTTGGTTTTGAAATTCACATCTCCCCAACGGACGGCCAGAGCTTCCCCGCGGCGAGCCCCGGTGCCAAGCAGAAACGAGACGATAGGCCGAAGGGTACGCCCTTCAAGGTGGCGCAGAATGGCGCCCATCTGGTCCTCTGCAAGTATCCTGATCTCTTCATCAGGAACCGGAGGGGGTGTGACGAGTGATGCGACGTTCTGCGAAACGACTGCCCATGTAGCGGCATGTCCAAGCGCTCGGTGCAGAACACGGTGCACATGGCCTACGGAGCGCGCTGAGAGCGATGAGCCGTCACGTCCGCCCGAACGTAGCAGGGCGGCATACAACTCGCTCAGGTGGACAGCGCGGAGCTTCTGAATACGTACGCAGCCAATGTGCGGCTTTACGTAAAGCCGTAGCAACTCACCATATCGCTCAAGCGTCTTTGGACCGACATTGGCGGTAGCCCAATCACGTTCCCATCGGTCGACGAATTCGGCAACGGTCGACTTTGATGGATCAACACCTTCGCCAGCGGCGTTCTGCGAAACAAGTCGGGCTAGCTCGATCTCAGCCGCGCGCTTGCTGCCCTTGAAGGCGACATAGCGGATGCGGCGCTTGCCGGTTAGTGGATCAGTCCCGAGATCAAATTTGATCTCCCATGAGCGTTCGCCTCGGCGCCTTACGTGCCCGGTCATTAGCCTGCAAACCGCAGTGTGTCGCCGGCCTTGGGATTTCTCATCATATTTCTCAGCTCGTCCCTAGACAGTTTTGCTAGTGACAATACGGCTTGGCGCAAAAGGTCTGACTTCAGTTTGTCTTCGCCGAGCAAGATGTCGATCATCGTGGCAGTTGTGGCGTATTTCTCTACCTCGGATTCCATCTTTTTAAGTTCGGCGGCCTGCTGGGCCATGTCTAGTTTCGCCTGTTCCCTGATGTTTTTGATTTCTTGTCGCTGTTGCTCTACGTCTCCGCGCAGTTGCTCGGCAATCCGTCGCCAGTCTTCGATCCTTTTGTCCCAAGTCTCCTGAAACGCGGTTATCCGCTGTTCAACCTCGAATGATTGAGCAAGACGGGCCTCGATTTCTTCGCTGAGTGAGCGGCCGTCTTTTGCTGCCGCTTGCGAGAGGCGTTCGTGCATGTCGCCCCGGCTTCGGAAGGTAACATTGCGGACCTTCTTCTCGCTCGGGGCAACCGGGGGGCGACCCCGAGGCCGCTTTTCGTCGGATTGCGCCATTTCAGATCCCTTAGCGATTTATGCACTGGATATCACGTGCCACTAACCTTGACAAGGCAGCGTTTAAGTTTATGTTAGATTATGGCACTGGAAAACCAGTGCGTAAAATACACAGAACGCCCCTGTTTGTCACGAGTCGCCGGGCCGCTTCCCAATTGAAAAAGGTCCGGACACGATGAACGACGAACTAGAGAAGCTTCTTTCAAAGCCTACGGCGGACGTGCCCGAAGTTGGAAGGGTCTGCTACGCGCTGAGCCGAAATGGCAGCTATGCAGCCGCCTCGCGAGGGGAAATCCCGACTATCAAGGTTGGTCGGCTGCTGAAGGTACCGACAGCGGCGCTCCGGCGGCAGCTCGGCATCGAGGTCGCGTGATCCATGGCCTCACCAGATACGGCGAAGCCGGCCATGGCGCTAGACGGTGAACCGGCTTTCTATCGCGAGTCATCCGCAAAGAAGCTCAGGAACCAACATAAACCGCGCCACATCGGAGCGTTCCGGCCGACCCCGGCTTTTGCGTTCGAGATTGCGGTTGCCACTGCGTCTCGAGCGTGGGGGATCGCGAGATGAGGCAACATCTTCCTAACCGGCGCCGCTCCATTGCCTTCAGTTTTGAATTCGAGTCACCCAAATACCGCGCGACGGCCGGCACGCCGTTGCAGCTGAACGCTGAGACCACCGCGATCCTGGCAAATCTTTGTCTGCAACATGGGGTCGATACCAAGACGATCAGGCATTCAGTTAACAGTCCAATCGCGGTGGCACTTGATCATTTTGCCCGGGTGGAGGTGCTTTGATGGCCTCCCTCGATCCTCGTTCAATCGTCGTCGTTATGGGCGGCGCCGTCACCGGCCGCGATAGCTGCAACGTTCCTGGGCCCGGCCATAGCAAGGCAGACGAATCGCTTTCAATCCGAATTGAGCCCACGGACCTGTTGGGCTTCAAGGTCCATAGCTTCGCGGGCGATGACTGGCAGGCTTGCCGCGATTACGTCGCCGCTGCGCTGGGGCTCAAGTACAGCCCCAGGCGAATTTCGAGTCAATCTGCAACGAAATTCCAATCGGTCGCAGATTGCCGCGCATCTGGCTTTTCCCTGAAGCTTTGGTCAGAGGCCGTCACCGCTCGCGGCGCGCTGCCCGAACAATATCTGGCGTCGCGCCAACTTGTGCTGCCTGATCGGCACGAAGAAGTGTTGCGCTTTCACCCGTCCTGTCCCTTCGGCAAGGGCACACGTCACCCCTGCATGATCGCACTGTATCGGGACATTCGGACCAATGAGCCGAAAGCGATCCACCGGACGGCACTGACATCACACGCCAAGAAGATCGATCGGAAGGCGCTAGGACCCAAGGCGGGCTGCGCGATCAAGCTGACGGCAGACGAAAATGTCGCACAAGGGCTGACCGTGGCCGAAGGAATTGAAACTGCGCTTGCAGGAATGGCCCTGAAGTTTCGCCCGATGTGGGCTCTCGGGGATGCCCGTGCAGTCGCAACGTTTCCGGTCCTGTCAGGCATCGAATGCTTGACGATCCTAGTGGACAATGACGCCAGCGGCACTGGGCAGGCGAGTGCCCTTGAATGCTCGGAACGTTGGACGAGCGAGCGCCGCGAGGTCTTTCGGATAGTTCCGACTACCAGCGGCCTCGATATGGCTGACGTTGTCTGCGGGAGGGCTGCATGACAGCACCCGCGCCTTACGTCGTTCTTCACGATCTACCAATGCCGGAAAGGCGAGACGTTCTGCAATTAGTTCCCGCTGCCTTTGACACGAAGCGTGAGCCGGTCACGTCCGTTGATCTTCACGACTTCCTCACTTGCACCTTTCCGCCGCGCGAATTGATGCTGTCGCCCTGGCTACAGCGTCAGGGCCTCGCAATGGTTCACGGCTATCGTGGCTTCGGCAAAACCCTGATGGCTCACGGATCGGCCTGGGCGATCTCAGTCGCAGGCGGATTTTGGCGTTGGAAGGCGCCCGAGCCGCGCCGCGTTCTAATCGTAGACGGCGAGATGCCGGCGTCCGATCTTCAGGTCCGTCTGCGCAACATTCAAGAGAGCAGCGAACTCACGCCAGCGCCGGGCTTCTTCCGAATTGCTGCTGCCGACACGTTCCGGGATGGCCTGCCGGACCTCTCGAATCCGTCAATGCAGGGTTTCTATTCTGACGTGGTCGCGGACGCCGACTTCATCCTCCTTGATAACATTTCGACCCTTTGTCCCGGTTCTGCAGAAAACGACGCCGACGCCTGGGCGGTGATGCAAGCCTGGATTCTGCTGCTGCGCCGGCAAGGCAAGAGCGTGTTGCTAGTGCACCATGACGGGAAGGGCGGGCAACAGCGCGGGACTTCAAAGAAGGAGGACGTGCTCGACACGGTCATCTCCTTGCGTCGGCCGCCGGACTACACCGCCGACCAGGGCTGTCGGCTGGAAGTGCGGTTT
>JBJMTO010000210.1:0-6048 GCA_045811665.1 Bradyrhizobium sp. | reverse complement strand
ACGCACCGAATAGAAACACGCTCGCCACAAGTAATGCCCCGAACACGGTGCGATTGACTTTCATGGAGTCTCTCCTTTTCGCCGATTGCGATCGAGGGTCTTCGCTTACGTGTCCAACTGCTTTCCAATCGGCAGTGTGCGAATGCGCTTGCCAGGGCGGCGAAGATCGCGTTGATCAGCGCCGGTGCAAAAGGCGGCACGCCAGGTTCGCCGACGCCGCTCGGCGGCGTGTCTGGGCCTGGAGGTACAATGTAGACATTCCTAACGGCAGGGGACTGCGTTGATCGTTCACAATCCGTTGCTTGCTTGCGGCCGCTCGTCAGGCGCAAATCCCTAAGCAGTGGTATGGGCGCGGCGACGTCTGTTTACGGTCCCAATGGAAGTATGTCGTGTAGCCTGCTGATGTCCTGTCGTGCTCAGCCATGGTCTTGGTTCCATCGGAACAAAGCTTTATGGACCGATTTGGTTCGTCGGAGTTCTGTGAATGACCGCCGCCGGCAGGAAAGGTTTTCTAAGCCTATCGCTCGTCACCTTCGTGGCCCTGCTTGCGACCTCCGGTTGGTCGCAAGATGCGCGCGCTCAGGATGCCGCGTCAGGGCAATTGGTTTTCAATAATGCCTGTCGCAGCTGCCACACGGTGAAGGATGGTGACAATCGGTTAGGGCCTCACCTCTACAAGATCATTGGAAGGAAGGCCGGTGCATTGCCGGATTATGGCTACTCCAGCGCGATGCAGCGTGCAGACTTCGTGTGGGACAGGGAAAAGCTCGAGCGCTTCATCGCAAATCCGGACGAGTTGGTCCCGGGCAACAATATGAAGCCGTATGGCGGACTCGCGTCGAGCGAAGACAGGGCTAGGATAGTTTCGTACCTGCAAACGGTCACGTCAGGCCAATGATTGCGCTGGCCGCCCGCAATGGCCGTGACCACGTCCGCCGCCGATATTCTTCCTGGCGAACGGAAGCCGTGATAACAGGTCGCAGCTGGCACCTGCGAACCGGCCGCGCAAAGCAGCAGGCGGGGAAACCCGACGTAACTTAGGTTGCGCGTTTTTGCCGACCGGATGAAAGATGTCGAGCGCTGCGGCCGTCGTGCCGAGAACTTCCAGCCGATCTGAGTACAACTGAAGAAATGCGCGCCTACGTCCAAGTCCTGCGCTTCCATCACAGCCTCTGACACATACGAGCTCGGGTGAACAGCTTCAAAGCGCATCAGGAAAAGATTCGGCGAGCGCGCGAAGAGTATTACCTGCAAATGAAGGCCAAGATGATGCCAGTGGGCACGAGCGACATGAATGCCGAACGGCTCACCGCTCCTCATCAGGTTGAGCCAAGACAGCAAGCTCGCACTGCTCCGGCAGCTTAATTCAGGACAGCCGCCCCACCCTCTGCGAGCCGCCGCGATCCACCAGTGGATCGGGCCGGAGATTTTGGTGGAATTTTCAATCTGTTGCCCAGGAAGCATAGTGAGGGAGCGGCAAATGTGTCATCACAACGCTGCCCTCATGGGGCGTTTCCTCCCTTGACTTGGGGTCGCTTCGGCGGCCCCTTTTTTTGTGCCGTGATGAGCCTTTGCCCTTACTTGCATCACGGCGGTCGAAACGAGTTAGTTCTGCTTCTTTGCGTGAGACCGCAGAGTTACAAACTCCGTAATTCGGACTAAAAAGCCTCCTCGCGCTCACCTTCCGGCACATCCTCAACTGACCGGTTCGATCTGATCGTCCCCAGCCGAATGACGATCGGCAAGAGCTTTGCTACAAAACAAACGAGCAAGCTCTTCGACGCTGTAAGCGAAGCGGAGCTCGTGAGCTGCGGAACAGTCTGCGCCTTTCGCAGTTTCTGCAAGATGAGGAAAATTTTAGCGGACGAGTTCGCGGCCTTTAGGGAGCCCGGAGCACTGATCGCGATCTCTCTCGTCCTTTTTGTGATGGCGATGGGCGATGTGGCAATAGCAATCGCCGCACGTGGGTGGCCGTTCTGAGGCCTGCTCCGTAGGGACGGAAGATGTCTTTGCGGTGCAGGTCAAATGAGGCCATGTCTTGCGCTAAGCTAGATGCAGCTTGATCCGTTCAGGCAGCCGTCAAAACGAGCAGTGGGCCCTTCGTGCATCCTTGCGGCCAGCGCATCCTGGTCGGAGATTGCCTCTTGTCCCCTGGACCTGGCTGCGGCTGCGAGATCGGTTTCGCCCCCACAACCATCCCCCGCTTTTTCCGAGGCGCCTACGAAGCCGCGCCCGGCAGCTGGGGTGCACCAATCTTGAAGGTCATCAAAGACTTAGGCGCGAACGCAGCGCTCCCGCAGACATGGCCTGGCGCAGCGAAAACAACATAGTCGAGCGGCTTGGGAAGCGCGGACCGCGCGAGAATGGAACCTTTGTAGCCCCGCACGGTTGCGCAAGCTCGGGAACAAGAGTTCGGGACGGAGATGGCTGTCTGGTTCAGATCAAGTCTCGCGGCTGCCGCGACTTGGCTGCTCGCCTCCTGCACCGGGGTGCAGTCGTCGTTAAATGCACAGGCCCTTCAGTCCGAGGAAATCAAGCGCGTCCTCCTGATCTTTATCGCGGTTGCCGCCGTGGTTTGGGGTGGCGTGATGCTGGCCCTCCTCTTCGGCCTGGTTCGCCGCAAGCGGCCGAGTGAACAGCCGCTAAATCTTGAAGCGGCATTTGAACGCCGTGCCGGCCGAATTATCCTCGCTCTCGGAATAGCCACCACGGTCACCGTTCTGGTTCTGTCGATCGTCAGCTACGGCGCGCAGCGCACGGTGTTTGCCAACGAACCTGACCCCGTAACCATCAAGATCACCGGCCATCAATGGTGGTGGGAGGTCCAGTATCAGGCCGATAGCCCGCATTTGAGCTTCACGACCGCAAACGAGATTCGCGTTCCCGTCGGCAAGCCGGTAACGGTCCAGCTGGAATCCGCAGACGTCATTCACAGCTTTTGGGTCCCTAGCCTGACGGGCAAGATGGACCTCATCACCGGTCAACAGAATTCGGTTCAGTTTACCGCGAAGGCGCCCGGCCTGTACCGCGGCCAATGTGCCGAATTCTGCGGGGCACAGCACGCCCATATGGCTTTTACCGTCAGGGCGCTGCCACCGGACGAATACGCGCGTTGGCGCGATCACCAGAACCAGAGTGCACCAACCCCCAGTGATCCACTCAGCATCCGCGGTGAGCAACTGTTTCGCGGTCGAGGCTGCGGTCTTTGTCACGCAATCCGCGGCACGCTCGCCGGCGGACAGTTCGGCCCCGACCTGACGCACATTGCCAGTCGAGAGACCATCGCCGCCGGCACCCTGCCGCAGAACCCCGGTAACCTCGCCGCCTGGATCTCCGACCCGCAGCACATCAAGCCTGGCAATCTGATGCCAAAAATGTCGCTACGCTCAGACGAAATGATCGCAATCCTTCATTATCTGGAGCAGTTGCAGTGAGCGAGTTCGTCAGCGAGCCCGGCGGTGAGTTGCGCGACAACGAACTGGATCAGTCCGAACTCGCAACCGTGCTGCTGAGGCTGTGGCGCACGCCCTCCGGCTGGCTCGGCGCTTTGACCTCGGTTGATCATAAGGTGATTGGCAAGCGCTATATCCTCACCGCGTTCGCGTTTCTCATTCTCGGTGGCTTGCTGGCGGTCTTGATGCGGCTTCAGCTCGCTGGGGCTGAACGAAAATTGCTGTCACCCGACCTCTACAACCAGATCTTTACGATGCACGGCTCAACGATGATGTTCTTGTTCGCGGTGCCAGTGATGGAAGCGTTCGCGGTCTATTTCGTCCCGCTAATGGTCGGAACACGTAACATCGCCTTCCCACGCCTCAATGCGTTCAGCTATTGGATGTTTCTGTTCGGCGGCTGTTTCCTGTGGATCGCGTTCTTCTTCAATGTAGGTCCCGACATAGGTTGGTTTGCCTACGTTCCCTTGTCCAACCTGCAGTACACCCCGAGCAAACGCGCCGATGTCTGGGCCCAGATGATCACCTTCACCGAGGTCGCAGCACTAGCCGTGGCGGTTGAGATCATTGTCACGGTGTTCAAGCAGCGCGCGGTCGGCATGACGCTCGATCGTATTCCAATCTTTGTCTGGGCGATGCTGGTGACCTCGTTTCTGGTTCTGTTCGCCATGCCTTCGATCATGGTCGCCTCCACCACGCTGATCCTCGATCGACTGGTGAATACCCACTTCTACGACACCGCCTCGGGTGGCAACGTGCTGCTGTGGCAACACCTGTTCTGGTTCTTCGGCCACCCGGAAGTTTACATTATCTTCCTTCCGGCGACGGGCTTCGTGAGCGAGATCGTCGCGACTTTCTCGCGCCGGACGATCGTCGGTTATCCGATCGTCGTCATGTCGTTGGTGGCGACCGGAATCCTCGCCTTCGGACTGTGGGTTCACCACATGTTCGCGACCGGCCTGCCGCGCATCGGCTACAGCTTCTACACCGCCGCGAGCATGTCCGTTTCGATCCCGACGGGGCTGCAGATCTTCTGCTGGATCGCCACGCTGTGGGAAGGCCGGCCGCGGCTGCAGGTGCCGCTTCTGTACGTCATCGGCTTCATCTTCACCTTCGTCATCGGCGGACTGACTGGCGTCATCATCGCTGCGGTGCCGCTCGACCTGCAACTGCACGACACCTACTTCATAGTCGCCCATTTCCATTATGTGCTGATCGGCGGCGCGGTGTTCCCGCTGCTTGGGGCGATCACCTATTGGTATCCGAAAGCGACGGGCCGGCTGATGTCGGAAAAGCTTGGCAAGATCGCCTTCTGGATGATCTTCCTGGGCTTCCAGCTCGCCTTCTTCCCGATGCACATCGCCGGCATCAACGGCATGCCGAGGCGCGTCTACACCTATCCGGCGGGAATGGGCCTGGAGCTTCCGAACCTGCTGTCCAGCATCGGTTCGATGATCGTCGCGCTCGCCGTGCTGCTCTTTGTGATGAACCTCGTCTGGTCGCTCCGCAGTGGACGAAAAGCCCAGCCCAACCCCTGGGGTGGCGCGTCGCTCGAATGGTCCGCGACCTGCCCGCCGGCAAAGTATAATTTCGAGCATATTCCGGTGGTCGACAGCCGCACGCCGCTGTGGGACGCCGGGGAAACGATGTCCGTCGTGCACGGCCTTCGCGCCGATGACCGCGAAGTGCTGCTGACCACCGTCATGACCGCAAAACCTGACTTGCGCGAACCGAGCGCAGAACCGAGCGCCTGGCCGTTCATCGCGACGGTCGCCACGACAGTCATGTTCATCTGCTCGATCTTCAGCCCGTGGGCGGTGCTGTTCGGCGCCGTGCCTGCGACCATTGCGCTGATCGCCTGGTTCTGGCCGAAAAGCCCCGCCCCCGAACGCGAGCCGGTGATCTCATGAGCTTGCGCCCAAGCTTCACCGAAGATGTGTCGGGATTGCCGACGCACGCGTTCAGCTATCGCAGCCTGACCTGGTGGGGGATCATCGGGTTCATGGTCATCGAAGGTGCGGCATTCGCCCTGACCATCGCCGCATATTTCTTCCTGATGAGCCAGGAGCAAGAATGGGCGCCGCGTCCATGGGAACCGCCGGGACTGCTCGCCGGAACACTGTTCACGGCTGTCCTGCTGGTTAGCGAAATTCCAAACAGCATGATCAAGAAGGCGGCGACCGCCTACGATCTGCCCAAAGTGCAAAAGCTGCTGTTCGCGATGACTGTCATCGGCCTTCTGCTGTTCGTCATCCGCGGCTTCGAATTCAATGCGCTCCACGTCATGTGGTACGACAGCGCCTACGGCTCGATCATCTGGGCGCTGCTCTTCCTGCATACGACGCACGTCGCGACCGACTGGGTCGATACGGTCGTGCTCTGGCGGCTCGTGAAGACGCCGCACGGGCAAGATCCGCGGCGAATGGTCGATACGGACGAGAACGCGCTGTACGGGCGCTTCGTCTGGCTCAGCTGGCTGCCCATCTACGTGCTCATTTATTGGGTGCCGAGGATGTTCCGGTGAAGGGCGACAGCACGTTCGCAGCTGCCTTCCGGCCGTGGGCCGGCCTCGTCGTCGGGGTGGTCTCCGTCGCCT
>JBJMTO010000209.1:0-25172 GCA_045811665.1 Bradyrhizobium sp. | reverse complement strand
GGCTCTTCAAGATTCCACCGTATCAAATTCCGGCGCCTGCCGATGTCGTAGTGGTGCTGTGGAACGACTGGCCGGAACTGTTGCGACAGACATGGCCCACGACTTACGCCACCGTCTGCGGTTTCCTGCTGTCGGCCGTGTTCGGCATTCTCGTCGCCATGTTGATTGCCGGATCGAAAACGGTGGAGAGCTACATCTATCCGCTGTTGGTATTTTCGCAATCGATACCGAAGGTCGCGATCGCACCGCTGTTTGTGGTCTGGTTCGGGTTCGGGATCATCCCGAAGGTGATTGCGGCTTTCCTGCTGGGATTTTTCCCGGTGGTGGTCTCGGCCGTACAGGGTTTCAAGTCGGTCGATCCCGACATGGTCGATCTCGCCCGCGCAATGCAGGGCAGTCGCTTTCATGTGTTCCGCGCCGTGAACCTGCCGCATGCGATGCCGGCGATTTTCTCCGGACTCAAGGTCTCGGTAACGCTGGCGGTAGTCGGTGCGGTGGTCGGCGAATTCGTCGGGTCCAATTCCGGCATTGGCTACGTGCTGCAACGCTCGATTGGAACCTTCGACCTGCCGACGATGTTTGCCGCATTGGTCATCCTGGCGCTGCTCGGCGTCATCTTGTTCTGGATCGTCGACCGCATCGAGCGTCTGGTAATTCCCTGGCACGTCAGCCAGCGTGAGGAACTTTTGTTCGCCGCATGAGCGGTAAAAAGGTCAGGACAAGCGGCCTCAATGTGCCGCGGCAACACCAACGGGAGGAATCAAATGATCAGATTGATGGCGGCGCTTTCGACGGTGCTGATATGGACGGCGCTCGCGTCAGTCCCGGCCGCGGCTGCCGATAAGGTCGTGCTGATGCTCAACTGGTATGTGTATGGCGAGCACGCCCCTTTCTATTACGGCAAAGCCAAGGGCATCTACAGCGCCGAGAACATCGATCTGGAAATCCAGGAAGGCCGCGGCTCGGCCGCGACTACGCAGGCGGTTGCTGCCAAGACCGCCGACTTCGGCTATGTCGATGTGCCCACCATGATGCGCGCCGCCATCAAAGGCGCGCCCGTGATCGCCACCGGGGTTTTGCTGCAGACCAGCCCGATGTCGGCGATGGGCTTTGCTGAAAAGAACATCCGCAAGCCTGAGGATATCAAGGGCAAGACCGTAGCGATTACGCCGGCGGATTCCATGACGCAGATCTGGCCGCTGTTCCTGAAAAAGACAGGGCTCAAGGAAGGCGACTTCACCACCGTGGCCGGCGACGGCCAGACCAAGCTGAACGCGGTTATCAACGGTCAGGCCGACCTCCTGCTCGGCTACGTCATGGATCAGTCGATGAAGATCAAGGACGCCACCGGCAAGGACGTCTATCCGATCAAATTCGCGGAGTACGGCATCAACATGGTTTCCTCAGGCATCATCGCCAACACGGAGTACGTGAAGGCCAACGCCGACCTGGTGAAACGCTTCATGTCGGCCACGACCAAAGCAGTCGAAGCCGCCGAGAAGGAGCCGAAAGCTGCGGCGCAATCGATTCTCGACGCCAATCCGAAGGGCGGCAAGATCGACACGCTGACGCAAGGCTTCGAATTGACGATCCCGCTCTATCGCACCCCGGAAACCAAGGGCAAGCGACCGTTCCAGGTCACCGAACAGAACATGACAGACAGCGTCAATCTGATGGTCGAATATGGCGGGCTCGACGCCAAGGCAAAAGATAATCCGAAGGCGTTTTACACCAATGACTATTTGCCGAAGTAGGCCCGTCATTGCGAGCGTTGCGACCGCGAAGCAATCCACGGCCCGGCGCCCAGTCGGGCTTGAAGTGTTCCGTTGTTGCCGCAGCCACGGCGCATCGACACCGTTTCGAACGGATCTGGCTTGATGGACCCAGCGACCAAAGCGACCGGCGTTGACCACTCAGGAGCGCATCTGCGCGTGGTCGGCGACCGGGCTCGCGCTGGCTCGAGCGGAATCCAACTCTCCGGAGTGTCGAAAACCTATCGCTCGCGCGACGGTGACGTGGCGTCGCTCCGTCCGTTGGACTTTCATATCAACGCAGGTGAGTTCTTTGTCGTGGTCGGGCCGTCCGGATGCGGCAAGTCCACGCTTCTGAAGATGATCTCCGGCCTGCTCGCGCCTTCGACGGGGGAGATTCTCGTCGAAGGCGACCTAGTGACAAGACCGCACGGCAATGTCGGCATCGTGTTCCAGAACTCGCTGCTGCTGCCATGGCGCAACATCCTCAACAACGTCATGCTGCCGATCGACATGAAGCGGTTGCCACGCGAGCAGTATCTGCCGCGCGCGATGGAGCTTTTAAAACTGGTCGGACTCGAAGGATTCGAGCGGAAATTGCCCTGGCAGTTGTCGGGCGGCATGCAGCAGCGCGCCTCGATCTGCCGGGCGCTCGTGCACGATCCCAAGATCATGCTGATGGACGAACCGTTTGGCGCGCTGGATGCCATGACGCGCGAGCGCATGAACGTCGAACTGATGCGGATCCAGCGCGAAACCGGCAAGACCGTGCTGCTGATCACCCATTCGATACCCGAAGCTGTGTTCCTGGCCGACCGCGTGCTCGTCATGACCGAGCGGCCGGGCGCGATCGCCGCGATCTATGACGTGCCGTTGCCGCGTCCGCGTTCGCTCGATGCCATGGCGGACCCAGCCTTCACCGAACTCGTGCAGCGTATTCGCAAACATTTCTTCACCCAAACAGCGCTGGATTGAGGCAGTCATGCCGCCACGTGTTGCCGTGCGGGAGATCGCTTTCTTCGAACGACCGGTGCGGTTCGTCCGCCCGTTCCGGTTTGGCGCCGTGGTCATCAACGCGGCACCGCAGGCGTTCGTACGCGCCGAAATCGAGGTGGAGGGCCGAGGTACTTCGGTCGGCGCCAGCGCCGAAATGCTGGTGCCGAAATGGTTCGACAAGCGTCCGGGGTTTTCACCGGAGCAGACGGTTGAGGCCCTGCGGCGTTCGCTGCAGATAGCGCGCGAAATCTATCTCGCCGTTGGGAGCTTCCACACCGCGTTCGCCCTGCACGCCCGATCCATCGCGGCACAGGTCGCCGCCTGCGCTCGCGAAGATATCCCCGCGCTAGCGGCAGCATACGGTCCTGCCGAAATCGACAAGGCTATTCTGGATGCACTGCTTCGCGGTCACGGCGTGAATTTCTTTCACGGCATGGCCGGAAATATCGCCGGCGTGGATGCGAGCCTGACGCCCGATCTGAAAAATGAGGATGTAACGCAGTTCCTCGGTTACTGCCGACGGCTTGATCGGGTCGCGATCCGGCACACCGTCGGCCTCGATGACAGGGTCGAGGGCGAAGGCGGCGTAGCGGATGCAAATCAAAATGCCGGGGCGCGCTATTTCAAGCTCAAGCTCAACGGCGATGTGGAGCACGATGTCTCCCGTCTTGTCCGCATCGGGCAGGAACTGAGCTCGTTGCCGCACGACTACAGCGTGACGCTCGACGCCAACGAACAGTATGCCGATATAGCATCCTTGGCGGCACTGATCGACCGCCTCGACCGGGACGCCGCGCTGGCGCCGATTGCGGCCCGACTGCTCTACGTTGAGCAGCCGATGCCGCGCGAGATTACCGGGCAGTCGCCGCTCGGGGCGCTTGCCCGCCGTGACTTCATCATCGACGAGGCCGACGATGGCTATAACGCGTTTCCGGCGGCACGAGAGTTGGGCTATCGCGGCATCTCCTCTAAATGCTGCAAGGGCATCTACAAGTCTATCATCAATGCCACACGTGCGGCGAAGTGGAGTGCGGAAGGTGGAAAGTTCTTCATCACCGGCGAGGACCTCACGTGTCAGGCCGGCCTCGGCGTGCAGCAAGACCTCGCGCTGGGTGCCTTGATCGGCATCACCCATGCCGAGCGCAACGGCCATCATTATGTCGATGGCTTCGCTGATGCGCCCGGCGCGGAGGCCGAAGCGTTTTTATCCGCCCATCCTGACCTATACGTTCGTGATGGCAGCAGTATCCGGCTGGCGATCCATGGCGGCGATCTTCAAACGGGATCGTTGAGTGCGCCGGGGTTTGCGAGCGGCGTGCATCCGCTGTGGTCTGTGATGTCGCCGCTCGGACAACCACAAGCAGAAATCCTGAGGGAGCAAGCGATATGACGACGCAACGGCTCGGGCTGATCATGAACGGGGTCACCGGCCGCATGGGACTGAACCAGCATCTGATCCGCTCCATCATCGCGATCCGCGATCAGGGAGGTGTGCTGCTTTCCAACGGCGATCGCGTCATGCCGGATCCGATTTTGATCGGCCGGGACGCCGAGAAGGTCGAGCGTCTGGCCAGGCAGTACAAGTTGGAGCGCTGGAGCACCGATCTCGACAAGGCGCTGAGCAACAAGGACGACACGATTTTCTTCGATGCGGCGACCACGCAGGCGCGACCGTCCCTGCTGACGAAAGCGATCGGCGCCGGTAAGCACGTTTACTGCGAGAAGCCGATCGCAACCAACCTCGAGGAAGCCGTGGCGGTGCTGAAGCTCGCAGCCGCCAAGGGCGTCAAGCATGGCACCGTGCAGGACAAGCTGTTCCTGCCAGGCTTGAAGAAGCTTGCCTTCCTGCGGGATTCCGGATTCTTCGGCCGGATCACCGCGGTGCGCGGCGAATTCGGCTACTGGGTGTTCGAGGGCGACTGGCAGGAAGCGCAACGGCCATCCTGGAACTACCGGACCGAGGACGGCGGCGGCATCATTCTCGATATGGTCTGCCACTGGCGCTATGTGCTCGATAACCTGTTTGGCGAAGTCGAAAGCGTCAGTTGCATCGGCAGCATCGATATCCCTGAGCGGTGGGACGAAAAGGGCCGAAAGTACAAGGCGACCGCGGATGATTCCGCCTACGCCACGTTCCAGCTGAAGGGCGGGGTGATCGCGCATATCAACATGTCCTGGGTGACGCGCGTTTATCGCGACGATCTCGTCACCTTCCAGGTCGATGGCACGCTCGGCTCGGCGGTCGCAGGACTCAGCGATTGCGTCATCCAGGCGCGCCAAGCGACGCCGCGACCGGTGTGGAACCCTGACGAGCGGCGCACGCAGGATTTCTATGCCGACTGGCAGAAGGTGCCGGAGAATAGCACCTACGATAACGGTTTTAAGGAGCAGTGGGAGATGTTCATTCGCCACGTCTGCGAGGACGCGCCCTACAAATACACGCTGCTGGAAGGCGCCAAGGGCGTGCAATTGGCGGAGTGCGCCTTGCAGAGCTGGCGCGAGCGGCGCTGGATCGACGTCGCTCCCATAAAGGTGTGAGGGCCGAAACCATGAACAAGCCGGTTCTACCCAAGTCATCGCTGTCTGTGAAACTGCCCAATACCGATCGTGGACTCGAGACGTATCGGCTGGCAGCGTCGCGGACCTTTCCTGCGAGACTCGAGGGCACGCTGAACCGTGTTGCGTTTTCTGCTGCTCATGTGGTTTCCGATCCGCTCGCCGATGTCGATCCATGGCTATCGGCCGCCATCGATTGGGACAGGACGATTGCGTTTCGCGAGCACATCTGGGATCTCGGGCTTGGCGTTGCGGAAGCGATGGATACTGCCCAACGGGGCATGGGACTGAATTGGCCGACCTCGCTGGAATTGATTCAGCGATCGGTGGCCGCGGCCAAGGCGAGAGGAAACGCACTGGTGTTCTCCGGCGCCGGCACCGATCACCTCGCGCCGCAGGATGCCAAAGATCTCGACGACGTGATCGGCGCCTATGAGGAGCAAATCGCGGAAATAGAAAAGATCGACGGGCGAATTATCTTGATGGCGTCGCGCGCACTGGCAAGGATCGCCCGCGATCCCGAGGACTACGGCAAGGTCTATGATCGCGTGTTGTCGCAGGTCCGTCAGCCCGTGATCATTCACTGGCTGGGAGACATGTTCGATCCGGAACTCAGGAATTACTGGGGTTCTGCTGATCTCGACCGCGCGATGGACGTCGCGGTAGGCGTGATCAACGCCAACCCCGCCAAGGTGGACGGAGTGAAGGTTTCGCTGCTCGACAAGCAACGTGAGATCGAGATGCGTCGCCTGCTGGACAAGGGCGTCAAGATGTATACCGGCGACGATTTCAACTACGCCGAACTGATCGCGGGAGACCGGGAAGGCTTTTCCCACGCGCTGCTCGGGATCTTCGACGCCATCGCTCCGGCGGCGTCCTACGCGCTGTCCCGGCTGGCGGTGGGCGACGAAGCCGGTTTTCACGACGTGCTGGGGCCTACGGTGCCGCTGTCGCGCCATATCTTCAAGGCGCCGACCAGGTTCTACAAAACCGGGATCGTGTTCATGGCATACCTCAACGGGCATCAGGATCATTTCACGATGGTTGGCGGACAGGAGAGCACCCGGTCGACGCTGCATCTGGCCGAGCTTTTCAGGCTTGCCGACCAGGCAGGCCTGCTCACCAATCCCGAACTTGCGACCCGGCGCATGAAGGCGGCGCTTGCGCTGCGCGGCATCGAAGGGTGATGCGGGATTTCTCCGCGGATCATCGCTGGCTTTCGCTCAATACCGCGACGGTTCGCAAGCAGGGCGACCTTGCGCAGATTGTAGAAGCCTGCGCCCGGCACGGCATCCGAGCGATCGATCCGTGGCGCGATCAGGTTGCAGCCATCGGCCTTGATCGGGCGGTGCGCGCGGTCCGCGACGCCGGCCTGCAATTGTCCGGGTATTGCCGGGGCGGGATGTTCACAGCGGACGCCGCACACCGGATCGACGCGCGCGACGATAATCGAAGGGCTATCGACGAAGCCGCGGCTTTGGGAGCGCCATGCCTGGTGCTGGTGGTCGGCGGCTTGCCGCAATATTCGAGGCCCGGGAGTGCGCCCTCGAAGGATATCGCGGCCGCCCGCGCACAGGTGGAAGAAGCACTCGCCGAAATGCTGGAGTATGCACGCGCCGCAAAGATTCCGCTGGCGATCGAGCCGCTGCATCCGGCCTATGCCGCCGACCGCGCCTGCGTGAACACGAGCAAGCAAGCGCTGGATATCTGCGAGCGGCTTGATCCGCAACGCACCGGCGCGCTAGGCGTCGCGCTCGACGTCTATCATATCTGGTGGGACCCGGAGGTGATGGCGCAGATCGAACGCGCTGGCGCGGATCGCCTGCTGGCGTTTCACGTCTGCGACTGGCTGGTGCCGACGACCGATCTCCTGAATGACCGCGGCATGATGGGCGACGGCGTGATCGATATCAAGCGATTGCGCGGCGCGGTCGAGGCGCAAGGTTTCGCCGGTTACAGCGAAATAGAAATTTTCTCCAATGCCTGGTGGGAACGGCCGATGGATCAGGTTTTGCAGGCCTGCATCGAGCGCCACCGCTCGGCGGTATAGCTGCGCGCTAGGACAGCCATCACGCGAAGCTGTCTCAGTCCTTGCGGGTGTGGCCCCAGGTCTCGTCCCAGTCCTGCCCCGAAGCATCGACGACGCGGCCGTCGGCTTCAAAGAATTTGTTCGGCACCTGGAAGATCGCGAGCATCAGTCCACCTTCGGGACACCATGCGACATGGCGGCTGCCGGGCTCGCGCCAGACAAATTCTCCCGCCTTGGCCTCGATGCCCTTTGCCGGACCTTCCTTGTCGACCAGGTGGCCTTCCAGGACATAGGTTTGCTCGATGTTGACGTGCTCATGATCGGGCAGCACCGCGCCCGGCTCGAAACGCATCAGCGCGGTCATGAGGCCGGTGGCGCGGTCGAACAGCAGCGTCTTGGCCTCGCAGCCGGGAAAGCGGGTCTTCTGCCACTCCATGGTGGCGGGCCGAACCAGGTGGGAATGGGTGTCGGTGCCCTTGGCGCCCGACGGGGTCGCGGCGTCCATGCGATGCTCCCTGTTTTATGAACTCGATCGGATGATACCAGCTTTGCCGATGCCCGCCAGCCAAGGCGATCCGTTGCATTGCTTGACGACACAGGGCACGCTCAGGAACCCACGGAATCGCGCTCGGCCACCGCGCACCGGCGCACCCTGCAGTTCGTAGTGGGGAAACCGTGCGAGAAACCGCGAGATTGCGATAGCGCCCTCCAGCCGTGCCAGCGCCATCCCGGCGCATTGGTGCGCGCCGGTGGCAAACGCAAGATGCCGGTTCGGTGTACGGCCGACGTCGAATGTTTCGGGGTCGGTGAATTGCAGGGCATCGCGGTTCGCCGCGCCGATGCACAAGGTTATCAAAGTGCCGGGGCCGAGCGTGACGCCTCCAAGTTCGACTTGGCTGGTGGTCATTCGGTTGCCGAGCTGGTTCGAGCTTTCGAACCTCAGGATTTCCTCGACCGCGGTCTTGATCAATTCAGGATGCTCGAGCAGCCGTGTTTTCTGGTTCTCGTGTGCGGACAACGCCACCAGTCCGTTTCCAATCAGATTCGTCGTGGTCTCGTGTCCGGCGTTGAGGAGAAAGATGCAGTTGTGCAGCAACTCCTTCTGCGTCAGCCGTTCGCCATCCTCCTCGCCCTGAATGAGCCGTGTCAGCACGTCGCGCTCCGGATTGCCCGGTTTTGCTCGCCTGCGCGCGACCAGAACGTCGAGATAGCCGAGGAAGTCCGTGACAGCCTTGTTGCCGCGCGCGAATGCTTCCGGTGAGATTACGGGCTCGAGCGCGCCCAAGATAGCCAGCGACCAGTCGCGCAGCGGTGCGCGCTCCTCGCGCGGCACGTCGAGCAGGTTGCCTATGACCTCGATGGGGATCGCTGCTGCGAAGTCATCGATCAGATCCACTTTCGTCTTTAGCGCGAGGTCATCGAGCAGGCCGTCCACCAACGCGATTACATCGCCTTCCATCGATGCGATAGCGCGCGGCGAGAGTGCGCCCATGATGAGCCGCCGGACCCTGGTGTGGGCCGGGGGATCGTTGAAGACGAGGCTCGTCGTGTGATGTTCGTAGAGCGGCGAATCGCCGTATTTGGGCGCGAACTCCTGTTTCTTGTCCGAGGAGAATAGTTTTGTGTTCTTGTAGGCGACGACCAGATCGTCGTATCGCGTCAGGAAGTACGAGCCGTTTCGCAGCAGCTTGACGGGCTCATGCTCCCGCAGTGCACGATAGGTCGGATACGGATCGGCATAGAATTCCGGCGTCAGCTTCTCGATGTCGAAACTTGCCGCCAGCTCTCGCGGGCCCTGATTCATGCTGCCATACTCTCCGGGGGAAACCGATATGCCGTTTTCGCTCTTTCACAAACCGTGGCGGGCTCTACAGTCCGGCGCCGTCCTATAGTCTCGCCTAATCAAGTGGAAATGAAAATGCACGCCCGCACCGAAGCCGCCACCGAAACGGCGCCCGGAAATACGCGCTCCTGGCCCGAGGAGATATTCAACACCTTGCAGCGCTTCGACGTCCGTCAGGTGCCCTACGTGCCTGACGCCGGGCATTCGGAACTGATCGAGCGGGTGCTGGGCGCATCCTCGATGCGCGCCGTTCCACTGACTACGGAGGAAGAGGGCGTGGCGCTGCTCGCCGGCGCCTGGGCTGGCGGCCAGCGCGGGGTATTGCTGATGCAATCCAGCGGCGTCGGCAATTGCGTGAACATGCTGTCGCTGGCCCAGATCTTCCGTTTTCCCTTTCTGACGGTGGTGACGATGCGCGGCGAATGGGGCGAGTTCAACCCGTGGCAGGTGCCGATGGGGTCGAGCACGGCGGGCGTGTTCGAACTGTCCGGCATCAAGGTGCTGCGCGCTTCTCAACCGGACGAGGTGCGCGATGTCGTCGAAGCCGCGGCCGGGCAGGCCTATAATGCCTGTACACCGACCGCCATGTTACTGTCCCAGCGTCTGATCGGGGCGAAGGTATTCACCAAATGAGCAAGGCAAATCTTCTCGACCGCCGCAGTGTCGTTTCGAGCCTTCTGGCCGAGCGTAAGGATGCCATCGTGGTCGGCGGGCTCGGGGCTTCCACCTACGATATCGCCGCGGCGGGCGACCACGACCGCAACTTCTATCTCTGGGGCGCGATGGGCGGCGCAGTCATGATCGGGCTAGGCCTCGCGCTGGCGCAGCCGAAGCTCCCGGTGGTGGTGATCACAGGCGACGGCGAGATGCTGATGGGCATGGGCAGTCTTGCCACCGTAGGCTTGCAGAAGCCGGGCAACCTGACGATCGTGGTGCTGGACAACGAGGTCTATGGCGAAACCGGGGGACAGGCGAGCCATACGGCAGCAACCGTCGACCTCATCGGCGTCGCCCGTGCCTGCGGCCTCGCGGATTCCCGCGCCCTGGCGACCATCGCGGAGATCGAGTCCTTTGCGACGGGAATGCACGACGTTCGCGCAGGGCCGCGATTTGCCAGCGTCAAGATCGACAGCGCCAACCTGGAGCGCGTGCTCTCCAGCCGGGACGGTACCTTTATAGTCAACCGGGTCCGCGGGGCGCTCGGGTTCGGCCCGATCTAGCATTCACGTCGGCGTGTGCAGCGCAGCAATTTCTTGACTTTAAGTATGGTGAGTGCTTACTCACGACCATGAGCACTCTTCGAATGACTGGCGACTTGAGGCGCCAGCTGATCCTGAATGCCGCCAAGCGTTGCTTTGCGCGCCACGGCTTTGCCGGAACGACCACAAAGAGCGTGGCGGCTGCGGCAGCGATATCGGAAGCATTGCTGTTCAAGCACTTCCCGACGAAATCGGCGCTGTACGCCGAAATCCTCCTGGAAGCGTGCGAGGCGGATCCGGCCCTGCATCGCTTGCTGGAGCTGGAGCCGTCGACAGAAACGCTTGTGGTGCTGATCCGCGAAATGGTTCGGCATTTCCAACATGTGGCGGAGAAGCCCGATCAGCAGGAAGCTCAGCGCCTCCGGCTGATGATCGGCAGTCATCTCGACGACGGTGAGTTCGCGAGGCTTTGCTACGAAAAAATCGGAGAATTGATCGGGCCAGTATTTGTCTCGTCGCTTGAGAGGGCGGTGATGGCTGGGGACGCCACCGTCATCGGGCGCGAGCCGCTGAACCTGTTCTGGTTCGCACATCACGCAGTGCTTACCGCGACGCTGTCGCGGCTGCCGTCCGTGCCATGCCTGTCCTATGGCAACCCGGCGCAGCTCGAACGCCAGCTTTGCGAATTCATTCTCCGTGGAATTGGATTAAACGAAACCGCAATTGCCTCTCACCTGGATCGCGAACTGCCGCGCCTTGATGAGACGTTAAGCGCAGAAAGAGCCTGAAATGAATATCGTCACTGAATCCAATCTGTCGGGCAAACCGATTGCGCCGCAACAGCGCAAGCGTCCGGTTCGCATGCTACGGTGGTTCATCATCGTGGGCACGTTGCTGGCGGCGCTGGTCGGTGGCCTGCTCTGGTTCAATCAATTTCGCGGCCAGATGATCGCGCAGTTTCTCTCCAAGCCGCCGCCGCCCACGCAGGTGACTATCGCCGAGGCCAGGTCCGAAGTGATCCCCAATCTGCTGACTGCGGTCGGCGATCTCGTGGCGGTACATCAGGTTAATGTCAGTTCCGATGTCAGCGGGCGCGTCACCGACGTCATGTTCACTCCTGGATCGCCGGTCAAGGCGGGAAGTCCGCTGGTGCAGTTGTTCGATGGCCCCGAGCAGGCGGATCTTGCAAACTTCAAGGCCCAGGCAACGGTGGCCCAACTGTCTCTCGATCGCGCCAAGCAGCTCGCGTCGCGCCAGTTCGGACCGCAGGCCACGGTAGATCAGGCGCAGGCGGCCTATGACCAGGCCAATGCGGGAATCGCCAGAACGCAGGCGATCATTTCCCAGAAGCTGGTTCGCGCGCCGTTCGACGGCGACCTCGGCGTTCGTCATGTTGAGGTCGGTCAGTACCTCACCGCAGGCACGCAGATCGTGACGCTGACCGATCTTTCGCAGCTGTACGCCAACTTCACGGTGACAGAAAAGGACAGCGCGCAGCTCAAGGTCGGACAAGTCATCCGCGTCGGCGTCGACGCCTATCCCGGCCGCACTTTTGCCGGCAGGATCACGGCGATTGAACCTCAAATCGCTACCGAGACGCGCAACATCCGCGTTCAGGGCACGCTCGATAACCCCGAGCGTATTCTAAAGCCCGGGATGTTCGCGACCACCACCGTGGTGCTTCCAGAGAAGCCGCCAGTGGTCAGCGTGCCCGAAACCGCCGTCGACTACACGCTCTACGGCGACTCGGTGTTTCTCATCACGGAGAAAAAAGAGGATGACGGCAAGACCAGTCTCACCGCCGTGCGCACGTTCGTGCGGACCGGCAGTCGGGTCCACGGCCGCGCCGAAATCGTCAGCGGGTTGAAACCTGGCGACCGGGTGGTCGCAGTCGGGCAGCTCAAGCTGCAGTCGGGATCGCCCGTTTCCATTTCGACCGACCCCGCTCCGACAACCCCTGCAACTCCGCCGCGTTACTGAGAAACGGAGCGCACCGAGATGGTCTGGACCGATATTTTCATCAAGCGACCCGTATTGTCGGTGGTCGTCAGCCTGTTGATCCTGCTGATCGGCCTCAGGGCCGCAACCAATCTGCCGATCCGCCAGTATCCGAAGCTGTCGAATACGGTGGTCAACATCACCACGGTCTACCCGGGCGCCTCGCCCGACCTGATCCAGGGGTTCATCACCACGCCCATCGAACAGGCTGTCGCATCCGCGGAAGGCGTCGACTACATCACGTCGTCTTCGGTGCTGGGCACCAGTACGATCCAGGTTTACATCAAGCTGAACTTCGATCCGAACCAGGCGCTGACCGAAGTCCTCGCCAAGGTGAATTCGGTAAAATATCTCATTCCCAGGGAATCCAACGACCCCATCGTGAACAAGACCACTGGCCAGACCACGGCCGTGATGTATCTCGGCTTCTCCAGCGAAGTGCTGTCCGGGTCTGCGATCTCGGACTATCTCACCCGCGTGGTGCAGCCGGTGCTTTCGACGGTGGACGGCGTTGCTTCGGCCGATATTCTCGGCGGCCAGACGTTTGCGATGCGGCTGTGGCTGGATCCCGTTCGCATGGCGGGCCGCAACGTTTCTCCGAGCGAGGTTTCCGTCGCGATCGCCGCCAATAATTTCCAGGCCGCCGCCGGTCAGGCCAAGGGATACTTCGTCGTCTCCAACGTGTCGGCCAACACCGACCTGAAGAATCTCGATCAGTTCAAGCGCATGATCGTGAAGTCGAGGGATGGCGGGTTTGTGCGGCTGGAGGATATCGCGACGGTCGAACTCGCGGCCCAGAGCACCGATGCCAGTGTCGCATTCAACGGCGAACACGCGATCTTCATTGGCGTGCAGGCAACCCCGCAAGGCAATCCGCTGACGCTCGTCAAAGGCGTTCGCGCGCTGTTTCCTGAGCTGGAGCGGAATCTACCGCCTTCCATGAAGATGAAGGTGGCTTACGATTCCACCAGGTTCATTCAGTCCTCCATCGAGGAGGTGGAGAAAACCCTCGGCGAGGCGGTCATCATCGTCGTCGTGGTGATCTTCCTGTTCCTGGCCTCATTCCGGTCGGTGTTGATTCCCGTGGTTACGATTCCGCTGTCACTGATCGGGGTCTGCAGCCTGATGCTGATGGCTGGCTTCAGTTTCAATCTGCTGACACTGTTGGCGATGGTGCTGGCGATCGGACTTGTGGTGGACGACGCCATTGTGGTCGTGGAAAACATTCACCGTCATCTAGAACAGGGCAAGCCTCCAGTGCAGGCCGCTCTGCAGGGAGCGCGCGAGATCGTCGGGCCGGTCATCTCCATGACCATTACACTTGCCGCGGTATATGCGCCGATCGGATTCCTTGGCGGCCTCACCGGGTCGTTGTTCCGGGAATTTGCCTTCACGCTGGCCGGCTCGGTGATCGTGTCCGGTGTGGTCGCGCTGACGCTTTCACCGATGATGTGCTCGGTTTTCCTCAAGAGCGGGGAGGAGGGGCGGTTCGCGAGGCTAGTCAATCGCGTGTTCGGCGGGCTGACGCGTTGGTACGGCCGCCAACTCGACCGCTCGCTCGACTATCGTCCGATCACGGCATTGTTCGCCGTGACCATGCTCGGTCTGGTCGGCTTCCTTTACATGCACACCTCGAAGGAACTCGCGCCAGAGGAAGATCAGGGCATCGTCTTCTCTGTGACCAAAGCGCCTAAGTACGCGAACATCGATTACCTGGACTTCTACGGCGAGAAGCTTGACAAGGCATTTGCCAGCTTCCCCGAGACCGATCTTCGCTTCGTGCTCAACGGCATCAACGGCCCACAGGGCGGAATTGCAGGCATGCTGCTCAAGCCCTGGGATGAGCGCAAGCGATCATCGATCGCGCTCAAGCCAGTGGTGCAGGCGGAGCTGAGCAAGATCGAAGGTGTCAACGCCTTTGCCTTCAATCTGCCGCCGTTGCCAGGCGGGCCGGGAGGACTGCCGGTCCAAATGGTGATCAGCTCGACCGCCGGTTTCCAGGCGGTGTACGATCAGATGCAGAAGCTCAAGGATGCCGCGCGCAAGAGCAAGCTGTTCATTGTCTCCGACAGCGATCTCGATTTCAACCAGCCCGTGGTGCGGGTCAGGATCGACCGCTCGAAGGCGAGCGATCTCGGCATCACCATGCAGGCGATCGGCAACACGCTCTCAACGCTGCTCGGTGGTAACTACGTCAACCGTTTCAATCTGGAAGGTCGATCCTATCAGGTCATCCCGCAGGTCCCGCGCGAGAAGCGGCTCGCCGCTGACGCGCTCAACGGATACTACGTCCCGACCAACACCGGACAGCAGGTGCCGCTCTCGACCATCGTCACGATCGAAACGGGAACCGATCCCAATTCGCTGACCCATTTCAATCAGCTGAACTCTTCGACCTTCCAGGCTGTGCCGATGCCCGGCGTAACGGTAGGGCAGGCCGTGGACTTCCTTGAGAGCGAGGCGAAAAACTTGCCGGCAGGCTTCAGCCACGACTACCTCGCCGACTCCCGGCAGTACGTCAAGGAAGGCAACCAGCTTGCGATTACCTTTGCGTTTGCGCTGATCATCATCTTCCTGGTTTTGGCAGCCCAGTTCGAGAGCCTCCGCGATCCTCTCGTCATCATGATCAGCGTCCCGATGGCGATCGTGGGGGCATTGATCCCGCTGTTCTTTGGTGCCGCGACCATGAACATCTATACCCAGGTCGGATTGCTGACGCTGGTCGGCCTGATCACCAAGCACGGCATCCTGATGGTCGAGTTCGCCAACGAACTGCAGCTCAAGGAAGGTCTCGACCGGCGCTCGGCAATCGAGATGGCGGCCCGGATCCGGCTTCGCCCTATCCTGATGACCACTGCGGCGATGGTCACGGGATTGCTGCCGCTGCTCACCGCGACTGGCGCGGGCGCGGCAAGCCGGTTCTCGATCGGTCTTGTGGTCGTCGCCGGCATGTCGATCGGAACGCTGTTTACCCTGTTCGTGCTGCCCGCGGTTTACGTGGCGATCGCCACCGATCACCGCTCGGCTGCCGACTCCAAGCGAAGCAAGGAGATCAGGGATTTCGAACTGGCTCCGGAGGCCTTGAAGGCAACCTGAGGAGGGCGCATCTAAGCCGCCCTCGCTCTCCTGTAACCTTGCTGCCCGTTCCCTTGGGGCTGCATCGTGGTATCCTGCCCCCGGGTACGCCTTTTTGGCGGTGCAACCCGGGGCCTCCTGATGAAACGCCGGGACTTCATTGCCCTGATCGGCGGCGCGTTTGTGGCGTCCGGCTCTGCTCGCTCGGAACAACCTGCAAACAGCCGTCGGATTGGAATGCTGGAAACAGTATCGCGGCCGCTGAACGCCCAGAACCTGGAGGCGCTTCGGCGCGGCCTGCGCGAGCTGGGCTATATAGAAAATCAGCACTACGTTCTGGAGTACCGGTCGGCCGACGGCGATGCTGCACGTTTCCGCCCGATGGCGGATGAACTGGTGCGGTCAGGCGTCGACCTGATCGTCACGCGGGGTACGCCTGCCGCCCGTGCCGCAAAGGAGGCAACTGACACAATTCCGGTTGTGATGGCCGCCATTGGTGAGCCGCTCGGGATGGGCGTCGTTGCCAGTCTGGCGCGGCCAGGCGGCAATGTGACGGGGTTGAGCGGGTTCGTGACCGAATTGGCAGGCAAGCGGGTCGAACTACTTCGGGAGCTCCGGCAGGGCGATACGGTCACGGCGTTCTTGGCCAACATGGGAAACCCGGTTGTCCCTCAGCAATGGGAAGAGACCAAAAAGGCGGCACAGTCGCTCGGCATCGCAGTCACTCTGCTGGATGTCCGAACCAGAGATGACATTCAACGCGCATTCGAAACCGCACGCGCGAGGCAGGTGGATGCGATGTTGGTCGGGATCGATGGGCTGATCCAGGAACACCGGCCGTTGATCATTGAACTCGCCGCGCAGTGTCGGCTACCAGCGATTTATCCATCGCGCGAGTTCGTCGAGGCCGGCGGCCTGATGGCTTACGGGGTGAGCTATCCCGACCTCTATTTCCGTTCCGCTAGTCTCATCGACAAGATCTTCCGTGGCGCCAAGGCCGGGGAGCTGCCTGTTGAGCAACCAACCAAACTGGAGTTGGTGATAAATCTCAGGGTCGCGAAAGCGCTCGACCTGAGCGTCCCGTCCACTCTGCTGGCGCGTGCTGACGAGGTGATCGAATGATCCTCCCGCAGTGCGACAAGAGACAAGGGCGTGCCTTCTTGCTAGGTTGGGCTCGATGAGCATTTCGCTTCACCCCGACACGCCCGACGGCAGGACGCTGGCGGCCCCGCCTGTCGCTGGCGTGTCTCCGGCGGCCCCGTCCGGGAGCAAAACCCGTAGCCGGCTGTTCACGAAGTATGTCGCGCTGTTTGTGGCGGTGGTGGGCGTCGCATTGCTGTCGAACGGTATCTTTGAAGTCTTTTTCTACTACCGCGAGCACAAAAGCTCACTGA
This sequence comes from Bradyrhizobium sp., assembly GCA_045811665.1. Classification (GTDB taxonomy): domain Bacteria; phylum Pseudomonadota; class Alphaproteobacteria; order Rhizobiales; family Xanthobacteraceae; genus Bradyrhizobium. Next base: position 8,331 of record JBJMTO010000209.1, on the reverse strand, counting down.
TCCGGATCCAGCACGAGCAAGCCGAGGCGGCGGCGGCGAAGATCAGCCAGTTCGTCAAGGAAATCGAAAGCCAGTTAGGGTGGACCACCCAGTTGCCGTGGTCCGCCAGTTCGCTCGAGAACCGCCGGTTCGACGCGCTCAGGCTTTTGCGGCAGGTGCCCGCCATCACCGAGCTTGCGCAAGTTGACTCGACCGGAAAGGAACGTCTGAGAGTCTCGCGATTGGCCATGGACGTGGTCGACAGCGGCCTCGACCTTTCCAAAGACCCGAAGTTCACGGAAGCGGTCAGCCGCAAGGTCTACTACGGCCCGGTGTATTTTCGTCGGGAGTCCGAACCTTACATGACGCTGTCGCTGGCCGGCACGCGCAAGGATGCCGGCGTCAGCATCGCCGAAGTCAACCTCAAGCTGATCTGGGACGTGGTTTCGCAGATCAAGGTCGGCGAGCGCGGGCATGCCTACGTGGTTGGCGCGCAGGGGCGTCTGATCGCACATCCCGACATCAGCCTGGTGCTGCGCAACACCGACATGTCGAAGCTGGTGCAGGTGCAGGCAGCGCAGGCCGGCAGGGCGCCGGGCGACCCGCAATCGCTACAGGGCACCAAGAACATTCAGGGGCAGGAGGTTTTGACCGCGTCAGCGCCGATCGCGCCGCTTGGTTGGACGATGTTCGTGGAATTGCCCGTGGAGGAGGCTTACGCATCGCTGTACCTTGCCTTGCAGCGCCTTTCCGTCGTGCTCGCGGCCGCCTCGATCTTCGCGGTGCTGGCGGGGATATTCCTGGCACGGCGCATGGTCGGTCCGATCCAGGCGTTGCGCGTCGGGGCGGAGCGCATCGGCGGTGGGGACTTTGCCCAGCGCATTTCAATCAAGACCGGCGACGAACTCGAAGGGCTCGCCAACCAGTTCAACGACATGGGCGCGCGGCTGCAGGAATCCTATGCAGACCTGGAAAACAAGGTTGAGCAGCGCACAGCCGAGCTAACCGAGTCGCTGGAACAGCAAACTGCGACCTCGGAGGTGTTGCAGGTCATCAGCTCGTCCCCGGGCGAACTCAGGCCGGTGTTCCAGAAGATGCTCGAGAATGCCACAAGCGTTTGCGGCGCCAATTTTGGAGTGATGAATCTCTGGGATGGAGAAAACTTCAGCATGGGCGCAGCCTACAATGTGCCACCGGCATTCGAGGCCTACCGACAGCGCGCGCCTATTCATCCGCATCCGGACAGCGGTCTGGCCTCGGTCGTGAGGACCCACAAGTTCGCGCACATTCACGATGTGCGGGAGAGCGGTGCGTACCGCGCGGGAGACCCCACGGTGGTTGGTATCGCAGACGTAGCGGGTGCCCGGACTATCCTGATCGTCCCGATGTTGAAGGAAGACGAGCTGATCGGCACCATGACGATCTACAGGAACGAAGTTCGCCCGTTCACGGACAAGCAGGTCGCGCTGGTCGAAAACTTCACCAAGCAAGCCGTGATCGCAATCGAGAACACCAGGCTGCTGCGCGAGTTGCGCGAGAGAACGAACGATCTCAGCGATTCTCTCGAGGAACTCCGTACCGCGCAGGATCGCCTCGTGCAGACGGAGAAGCTTGCGTCCCTGGGCCAACTTACCGCCGGCATCGCCCACGAAATAAAAAACCCGCTCAACTTCGTCAATAATTTCTCGGCCTTGTCGGCGGAACTGGTGGACGAGCTGCAGGATGTACTCAAGCCCACCGCGCTGGAGGATAAAACCCGCGAGGAGATCGACGAACTCACGCATATGCTGAAGGGCAATCTCGAAAAGGTGGTGCAGCACGGCAAGCGTGCCGACTCGATCGTCAAAAACATGTTGCTGCATTCGCGCGAAGGTTCCGGTGAACATCGGCTGGCCGACATCAACGCGATCGTCGAAGAGAGCCTGAACCTCGCCTATCACGGCGCGCGTGCGGAGAAATCGGGCTTTAATATCACGCTAAAGCGCAACCTCGATCCGAATGCGGGATTGATCGACCTCTATCCGCAGGAAATCACGCGGGTGTTCCTCAACCTGATCTCGAACGGTTTTTATGCGGCGACCAAACGCAAGGAGTCGGGCGAGGCAGACTTCGAGCCGACACTGAGTGCGACCACAAAAGGTCGCGGCAACAAGGTTGAAATTCGGATACGCGACAACGGGACCGGAATTCCGCGCGAAGTAAAAGAGAAGATGTTCAATCCGTTTTTCACCACCAAACCGGCCGGAGAGGGCACCGGACTTGGCCTGTCGATGAGCCACGACATCGTGGTGAAACAACATGGCGGCAAGATCGACGTCGACACCGAACCCGGTGCTTATACCGAATTCATTATCACACTGCCGCGAACGGGCGCCGCACAAACGTTGACCGGAGGCACAAATTGAGCGTTTACATTCTGGTCGTTGATGACGAGCCCGATGTTGAAGCCCTGTTCCGGCAGCAGTTCCGGCGCGACTTGCGCGCCGGACGGTTCCTGATGGAGTTTGCTCCGTCCGCACCAGCCGCGCTGGCGCGCGCCGCCGATATCGCCGATCCCTCGCTCATACTGATTTTGTCCGACATCAACATGCCCGGCATGAGCGGCCTTGAAATGCTCCCGAGAGTTCGCGCCGAACGGCCCGAGGTTCCCGTCATCATGATCACTGCCTATGGCGATGCTGAAACCCGGCGCGAGGCCATCGAGCGCGGCGCAGTCGGCTTGTTGACCAAGCCGATCGACTTCTCGCTGCTTCGCACCGAAATCGACACGAGGCTCGGGCAAACCGCATGACTGCAACAATCCTCGTGGTCGATGACGAGCCTGATCTCGAGGCTCTGGTCCTGCAGAAATTCCGTCGTCAAATACGCGACGGGCTGGTGCAGTTCGTGTTTGCCCATGATGGGATCGAGGCGCTGGAATCCCTCAAGGAACATCCGCATGTCGACATGGTGGTGTCGGACATCAACATGCCGCGCATGGATGGACTGTCGCTCTTGCAAAAACTGCAGGAGGCCGAGGACAAGAAATCGACCATCATCGTCTCGGCCTATGGCGATATGAGCAACATTCGAACCGCCATGAACCGCGGCGCGTTCGATTTCCTTACCAAGCCCATCGATTTCGGCGACCTTGAAATGACCATCGACAAGACCATCCGTCATGTCGAAATGATGCGCGATGCGCGGCGGCGCCAGGCGGAGGCGGAGCGCGCCCACGCCTCGCTGTCGCGTTATTTCTCGCCGCAGATCGCCTCCAGGCTCGCCTGCGACGGGGAGGCCGACGGCATGACGGTGCACTGGCGCGAAGTCGCGGCCATGTTCACCGATATCACGAGTTTCACCTCGCTGGTCGAAACCGCCGCGCCGGAAGTATTCGGCCCCTTGCTCAACGAGTATGTGGGCGGAATGACGGAGATCGTTTTCGCGCACGAAGGCACGGTCGCCAAGGTGATCGGCGATGGCATCCAGATCCTTTTCAACGCGCCTGGTGACCAGCCCGATTTCGCCACCCGGGCGATTGCCTGCGCCCACGATCTCGATGACTGGGCTGAAGAGTTTCGGGAGCGCTGGAAGTCGGCCGGGGTGAATTTTGGAATAACCCGGATCGGCGTTCACGCCGGCCCTGCGATGGTGGGAAATTTCGGCGGCAACCGCTTCTTCGACTATACCGCCTATGGAGACACCATCAACACCGCTGCCCGGCTCGAGGCGGCCAACAAGTTCCTCGGCACCCGCATTTGCGTCAGCGCCGCCGTCGCAAATGCCACCGAGAACTTCAGGGGTCGGCCCGTCGGCGATCTCATGCTGCGCGGGCGCACTGAGCCCCTCCGCGCGTTCGAGCCGCTGCGGCATGGCGTGTTCGAGCGGCCGGTGACCAAGCAGTATTCCGACGCGTTTGCGAAGCTTGAATCAGGCGATGCGGCGGCGATGCCGGCGTTCGCCGCTCTCGTCGGACTGCACGCAGACGATGCGCTGGCAGGCTTCCACCTGAGAAGGTTACTGAACGGCGCCAAGGGCGTTCGAATGCAGCTCGAATAGCGGCTGCGCAAGGATGTGAAAATGACGCGGGAATTTGCAGCAGGTAACTACCGGTTCATCCCGGCAGTGTTTCAGTATTCCAGTGGCGCCGCCGCCGATTCCGGGTTCGAAATAGAGCGGGTGCGTTTCGACAAGCCGGTGCCGCTTGCCGACGGGTTCGCTCAGGTCGCGAAATACATTCAGGCCGCCGGGCGACCGTTGACTGCGTTTTGCGCGTGCGAACTGCGATCGCCTGCCGCCTTCACCGAGGACGGATTTAGAGTCTTCAACGAGCATTACGTGAAGACACTGGCGCAATGGGGGCTGTTCGACGGGGTCGTCAATCCGGTAGCTCGCAGCAACGTCTGCCCGGAGTTCGATCCTCCCTCCGAACCATCGTTTTATGCTTTCTCCTTTACCCGTGCCGGCCAAAGCACGCGCCCCGCATTCGTCATCGCTGGCGGCGCCGAGTCGCGCGGCGGCGAGGGGAGCTATGCCGAGCGCACCGTGCGTTATCGCGACGTGAGCCCGGAAGGGATCAAGGAGAAGGTTCGGTTCACCACGGCCGAAATGGAAAGTCGCCTGGCCGCGTTCGGGTTTTCCTGGAAGGATACCACGGCGGTTCAGGCCTACACCGTCCATGACTTTCATCCGGTCATTGCCGATGAGCTGGTTCGGCGGGGCACTACGCGTTCAGGGCTGACCTGGCATTTCGCCCGCCCACCGGTGGTCGATCTCGAATACGAAATGGATTGCCGACGCGTCATGCGCGAGACCGTAATCTGAGGAGAGCTGCGATCAGCGCTCGCGCGGATCAAGCGCGTCGCGCAGGCCGTCGCCAACCAGATTGAACGAGAGCACGACCAGGAAAATCGCCAGCCCCGGCCAAAGCGCCATCCACGGGGCATTGGTCAGGAATCGTTGCGCCGAATTCAGCATGCTGCCCCAGGAGGGCGCTGGTGGCTGCTGCCCCAGCCCCAGGAACGACAATGCGGCCTCGGCTATGATCGCAGCCGCAATCGAAAGCGTTGCCTGCACCAGCAGCGCCGGCATGATGTTCGGCAGGATGTGAAACAGCGCAATGCGCCAACGTGGATTGCCCATGGCGCGGGCCGCCTCGACATAATCCTCGACCTTGACGCTCATCACCTGTCCTCGGGTCAGGCGCACGAAGATCGGCGTCGTCGAGATGCCGATGGCGATCATGGCGTTCCCGAGACTCGGGCCTAGAAACGCGGCCAGTGCGATGGCCAGGATCAGGAACGGGCAGGCCAGCATGGCGTCGGTTATGCGGCTGATCAGGCCATCGATGAAGCCGCCCCGATAACCCGACACCAATCCAAGTGGCACGCCGATCAGGAGCGCGATGCCAACCGCGATCGCCCCCGCGCTGAGCGAGGCACGCGCGCCATAGATCACGCGAACCAGGATATCGCGGCCGAGATCATCGGTGCCGAACCAGTGAAGCGCCGACGGCGGCTTGCGCACCAGCGTCCAGCTTGTCGCAACCGGGTCATACGGCGAGAGCAACGGTGCGAAGGCGGCCAGCACGATGAAGGCCGCGATCACGATCAATCCCACCAACGCGCCCTTGCGCCGAAACAGCCGGCGCAGCGCGCGCCGGGCCGGGCTCTCCAGTTGCTCGGAAGCTACAAGCGGCAGGCTCAGTGCAGCATCGCTCATGCGCTCACGCCCGCAGTCGGGGGTTGACGAGGATATAGGCGACATCGGCAATGAGGTTCAGCGTGATGTAGATGGTCGCGGTGACCAGTACAACGCCTTGCACCACCGCGTAATCGCGGTTGAACACGGCGTCGACGATCAGCTTCCCGAATCCTGGAATTGAAAATATCTGTTCGGTGAGGACCGCGCCGGACAACAGCGTGCCGAGTTCGAGCGCTCCCAGCGTGATCACCGGCGTCAGCGCATTGCGCATGGCATGTTTGAGAATGACGACGCGCTCCGAAAGACCCTTGGCGCGCGCGGTGCGAACGTAATCGCTTTCAAGAACCTGCAACATCGCGCTGCGGGTATGCCGCATCAAAATCGCTGCGATCGCATTTCCAAGCACGAACGCGGGCATGATGGTCGAGGCAAGGCTGGCGCGCCAGTTTTCACTGAGCGGCACGTAACCAGATGCAGGCAACCAGCCGAGTTCAATCGAGAACAGGAAGATCAGCATGATCCCGAGCCAGAAATTGGGGGTCGAGATGCCCCATAGGGCGAATAGATTGGCTCCATAGTCCCAGGCGCTGCCGCGCTTCACCGCCGAGACGATGCCGGCCGGTATGCCGATCAACAGCGCGATCACGATTGCCATCGACGCCAGTTGCATCGTCACCGGCAGCTTTTGGCGGATCAATTCGAGTACCGGCACCTTGATCCGCAGCGACTCACCGAAGTCGCCCGACAGCACGCCCTTCAGCCAGTAAACGTACTGGACTGGTATCGGTTGATCGAGCCGATACTGTGCCCGGATATGCGCGATGACATTGGGGTCGCGCTCCTCGCCGGCCATCACCAGCGCTGGATCTCCGGGCAGCAGATGCTGCAGCGAAAAGATCAGAACCGATACGAAGAACAGCGTGGGAATAAGCTGCAGGATGCGCCTGGCAAGAAAGTTCAGCATGGCGCCCGCGCGGTTCGAGTGCGGATCACGCAGCAATGCCGCAGGGTGATCCTTCCCTCACTTGCGCCGGAGATATCGCCACAAGAGTAATGCATGGCGACTGGCTGTTCGGGGCACCCGCTGGCTAGCCCCGTCCCGGCAAGCCGGTAGGGAGTCGGCGAGGTGTTCGGCTCAGCCGCTCTCACTTCAGCTTCAATCCGACCACGCGCACAAGTCCGTCCGGCATCTGCTTGTAACCCTCAAGCTTGGTGGTGTGGGCGATCAACAGCTTGCGGTGATAAAGGTAGATCAGCGGCTTATCGTTCAGCACGATCCTGGTGAGCTTTTCATAGATCGCCCTGCGCTGAGCCGGATCGGTCACGAGGCGGGCTTCTTCGAGCGCCTTGTCCGCCTCGGGATTGGAATAGCCGCCGTCATTCTGTGGCGCCTTGGTATGCATGAAGACATAGGAGTTGCCGTCGGGATCGATCCGGCCGCTCCAGCCGATCAGGAAAGCCTGGAATTCCCCCGCCTGGGCCTGCTTGAAGGAAGTTGCGAACTCGATCAGACGAATTTTCAGGTCGAACCCGGATTCCGCGGCCATCGACTGAATGACCTGCGCCACCGCTTCATTCTCCGCTCCCTTTGGCACCATGAGATCGACCGTGACGGGTAGCGCCGCGCCGGCCTCCTTCAATAACGCCTTGGCTTTGCCGACGTCGCGCTTGCCGATCGGGAATGCCTTTTGATAGTAGGGATGTTCCGGGCTGACCCACTGATTGCCCGGCGTAAACTCTCCGTTGAACACAACCTGGTTGATCGCGTCCCGATCGATCGAGAGATCGAGCGCCTGTCGGACTTTCTCCGACTGGCTGAGCGCGCCCTTGTTCTTGTCGTTCCCAATGTTGAGGGTCACGCCGAAATAGCCCAGTTCGAGCGCGGTCGACAGCTTGAGCCGTGAGTCAGCGCGGACATCCTTGATGTCGGTCGCAAGCACCCGCTCAATCAGGTCAAGCCCTCCCGATTTCAGGTTGGCAAGTCGCACCGTTGCATCGACGATCGGCTGAAACATCACGCGGTCGATCGAGATGTTCTCCTTGTTCCAGTAATCGGCGAACTTCTCGAACACGATGCGATCCTGTTGCACGCGCTCGACGAATTTGTACGGCCCGGCGCAGACCGGACGCAGTCCGAACTTGTCGCCTTCCTGATTTGCAGCCTTTGGCGAGACCATCATTCCGGCGCGGTCGGTGAGCTGCGCGATCAGAGGCGAGAACGGCGTTTTCAGGACCAACTTGACGGTCAGCGGATCGACCACGTCGACATGGTCGACCGTGGCCAGCTCCGGCTTGCGGAACGAGCCCTGCATGTTCAGGTGGCGTTCGAGCGAGAACTTTGCGGCTTCGGCGTTGAACGGCTCGCCGTCGTGGAATTTCACTCCAGGCCGCAGCTTGATGGTAACCTCTTTGCCGTCAGCAGAGGTCTCGTGGGACAGCGCAAGCTGTGGGACGATGTTAAGCTTCTCATCGATGTCGAACAGCTTGTCGCAGAAAGCCGCAAACACGATGCGCCCGACATAGGTGCGCCCAAGCGTCGGATCGAGAATGTCCGGATCTTCGGCGAGGCCTATCCGCAACGTGCTCTGGGCGTGAACGCCCGCCTGAAGCGACAGCAATGCCGCCGCTGTGATAGCCGCCAAACGTAGGGATTTCATCGAACTGGTCTCC
>JBJMTO010000208.1:0-15106 GCA_045811665.1 Bradyrhizobium sp. | reverse complement strand
AACTCGCTTTGGGGTATCGACATCAAGCCACGATTCATCGTCACCCCCTCCTCGAAGTGAAGATGTATCGGGTGGTCCCAACCGCCGCCAGCATTGATGAGGGTCCAATGCTCGACCTCTCCCGGCTTCGGAATCAGCGCTGAAATGCGGTTAGCATTCAGCGTGTGTGCTGCTTGCCCATTCACTCGGATCGACCACGGGAACACCTGCGTATCCCCACAGTCCGGTATGCATTGATTGCCGGGATTATTGCGCGAGTCCCCTTCGTTGAAGCGGCCAAACTCAATCACCCGTTCGCGAACCGGCGCCACAATCGGGATTTGGGTAGTCAAGGTCCTGCGACCGGTGCTCCAATCCGAATCGTTGAAATCCACGCTCGGGTCGGGCATGTCTGCACTGTAGCTGGTATTGTCGTCGACTCCGTTGAGCGAATTGACCACCCGGAATTCAAGGATCGGACCAACACACGGGTCTTCCTCGCCCTTGAACGCCTTTGCGATGGAAACGGGGCCATCGGGTTTACGACCGTCGGACTGCTTGAGAAGATTCAGGAAATAGAGACTGTCGCCCGGCCGGAACGCTGAGAAATCGATCACGATGTCATAGCGCTCGGCCACGCCTTGCTCATCAAGCTGCGTCATCTTGATCGGGCTGACGACGAAATTGCCGTCATTGGCGATGAAGTAGAACGGCACCGGAGTAGCCTGAGCAAATTTCAAGCTCTTGTTGACTGCAAGAGCCAGCTTGATGAAGCGCGACATCGAGGCATTCAAGATGCGGAAGCGATATCGGCGCGGAAGCACCTCAAAGTACGGATAGTAGCTGCCGTTGACCAGCAGCATGTCGCCGACAAACCCATCGGTGTCGAAAATGTCAAAGAAGAGCTGCCCGTCCTTGTCGAGTGCGGGATTGCTGACAACCAGATTGACGTCGAAGTCGGTGTTGCCCCAGGCCAGACGATTGCCGCTCGGAAGTCTTAAGTTGACGCCCTTGCTGTCGGCCTTGTCCGATCCGCGATCCGGGCCGCTGTAGAAGTTACAGGTAGCAAACATCCCCTTATGAACGTTCTCCGCGGTGAAGAAGAAGCGGTGGTCATGCAACCAAAGCGATCCCTGCAATTCACGGAAGTCGCCCGCGACCGGCACGACGCCATCGCCGTCATCGGGTCCTGATGCCTTGTAGGTAGAGAGCGGATCATTGGTAGGCCACACGCTCGGCATATCGCGCCGGGCGAGCGCAATGCTCCAGTGATAGTCGTAGAACGTTCCGGGAAAATGATAGGCGTTGCAGGCGCCATCGCTTTCGGCGCCGTTGTGCGCATTGTGGAAATGGATCGAGACCTCATTGCGCCCGAACCCGCCATTGGCTGCGCGATCGACCGGCAGATCGTTGTACATTCGGGTGATCACCGGCTCACCGTAGCGCGCCTTGATCAGGATTGGAGTTGCAGACCCCAGACGCCGCCCATCCTTTGAACCCTGATACCCAGGCGTTCGCGGTCCAAACGACCACATGGCATTGCCGTTCAGATCGGGCATTTCGTTGCAAAATTTGCTGCCGGACAGGCATTGACCGATCGAAAGCAGATAGCCGACCTTGGGACGGAATTCGTCCCATCGCTGATGCGCGAAGAATGGGCCCGGGGGCCGTCCTTCGATTGGTCCGATACCGGTGACCGGATTTTGATACTGCGTTCGCCCGGAGTTGTCGTAGTCGGTGTGATACGAATAGTTTTTCGCTGGAAGTTCATAACCGCTCGTTGTCTGCCAGGCAGCATCCCCGTTTGGCTGCGCCAGCAGCGGTATCGGCTTCTGCAATTTCTGGCGCGGCATGCGCCGCGCGAATTTCTTCGCGCCAAACAAGGGGCTTGGCGGGGTTCCGGTCGGCACTTGCGCGTAAGCGCTTTCGGCAAATGGACTTAAGCCGTTTTTTGCCACCAGCGCGCCTGTCACGCCGAGGAGGCCCCAGCGAAAAAGATCGCGTTTCGAAATCGCGTTTTGCGACAGGGCGCTTACTATCTCAAGCCGGTTGGCGCGCGCATTCTCCGCCTCTTTCAGGCGACGCTTCGATTCGTTCTTGGAAAGATACATGGTTGCCCCCTGCGGCAAGCGGCGTTTTAATCTCCGCTTAACTTTCCGGCAACCTTGAGGACGCGGCAAGGTACATAGGTCGGATCGCCGCAGTCTTAGGTCGGGGCAGGATTCAGACCAAGGTCGCACTACCCGATGGCGTTTAGTCCGAAGTGGACTCATTGCTCGAGCGCAGGAATGGCACACTTCGCTCTAAAGTCATCGAGCGCGCGGCCGGCATAGATGCAGCCTTCGCGACGACTAAAGCTTGGATAGTGTGCCGCTTATCGTTGCCGGGCGATCGCAGAGCCCTGAGACGTATCCGGCAATTGAAGCATGAATGCTTCTGCTCGGCTTGCCCGGGTGAGGATCACCTCACCTCTCGCAACTGTATCCACCGACCAACCGCCGTTGATATCCCCCGGCCTCAAACGAAGGATGGACTGATCGGTGCGGTTCAGAAACACGGCGACGGCATCTCCGTCGCCGCCAACCACCGTGCCGATAAGGGCCAAGGCAGGCCGCTCCACTTCAGTCGCTCTCTCGGCCGCCGGCATGGTGACCTGGACGTTGGACGGTGCGACCACCGCGCGCGCGGGTGGACGCCGAGAAGCAGAGAAGATCGGGCGTTCCCTTGTCGCAGAGAGGACGGAAAGCGGGATGGACCAAATCGGATTGCCCCTTAGCACCGCGCTGTCCTCATCGACGTTCAATGGTCGCACCGCGCCAACCCTGATTTCCGAGGAAGGCATCGCGTCATCGAGCTCCGGTGCACCCAGGCTTCGCGGGGTCGCCGCAACCGCGACCGATAACCCGCCTGCTATAACAACGGCGCCGTAACTCAGGAAACATCGCGTGACATTGAACCGCTTCATTTTGTGTCCGGCCCACAGTTAGCCCAACGGAGTAATCGGTTGCTCAGCATAGTCGGGAAGTTCGTAACCACCAACTCCACCTTGAATGGATTCCGTGCCGCGCTCCGGAAGTTACCGGGTTGGCGATGGATTTCTCTCGTCCAGATCGGTGGTCGGCTGCCATTGTCCGGAAACTCCTAGGATAACCCGGATTCGGCCCAACCCATTTTCGGCTAGGGCGGCTGCATGCGGCACTTGCACATCGAGCTGGTCGACGAACAGGAACGGCATGCCAACCTCTAGGTCATAGAGCAGCTTTTGCAGACCCGCTTGCTCCACCTCGCAACTGACTACCATGCTGACGAAGCCGACTTTGGCCTGAGCCCCTGATACATCGACCTGAGAAGACTGGATGGTACCCCCCACACTGCTGACGGCGGCGGCAACACGCTGAAGCAGCGCTGCGCCTGCGACGGTCACGGTGGGACCTTCGAGAAACGGAATTCCCGGTTGCGCCGCATTGGAAGATGATGCACGCCCGCCCTGCCCCACACCGCCCCGCAGACGATCGAGAAGGTCGGAAGTTTGCGCCAGGGCTCGTTGCTGCCGAACGATGTCCGAGATGGCGGATCCCGTGATGACGAGTAGAGCTGCCCCCACCGCCACGTAGAGCACCAATGCCACCAATGGGGACTGCGCGAGCATGCGTGTGATCACACTGGATGTCATGGGTTTGTCGTGTTCTTTGCCTGCACGCGTGCCTCGATATGGAAGCGCTCGCCGGGGTCGGAAGGGGCTCGCGTGGTCGGGGCATAGAAGGTGGCGCGAGTGAAGTGCTCGGATTGCTCGATCAGCGGGATCAAGGACGGCGCGTCACGAGTGACGCCTATGATCTGGAGCTTCGTGCCCGCTAAATGCAGTTCAGTGACGTAAGTGTGGTCGGGGAGCACGCGGCTTAAGGCCTCAATGACGAACACGCTGGCGGGCGTCTCGTGTTTGCGCCGCTCCAGCGCGGCGAGCGGCGCGGGGTTGTTACCATCGCTGCCGGAACGAACGGCCGCGCGCCTTACCGATATTTGCCGCGCCAGCTCGCTTTCCTGCGCACGAAGATTCTCCGTGACATAGCCAGCACCAGTAACGGAAATGACCGCACTCGCCGCCCCAATTCCAAGCGCGACCAGAAGTGCCCGGCTCAACCACGTTGCATCCAGACGTCCCCGCGCGGTTCGCTCGAAAACTTTCACTCGGCCGGTATTGCCATCAGCCAGTTGGGCGCAGACTGCCGTTGCGGCAGGATGGAAATTGGATACTGCTTCCACATAGAGCATGGCCACCTTGCGCGTGGTGGCCGCGATCACCGTCGTGATACTCTCCACCCCGCTCTCGGTCGGGACGCTGCAACCGAATACCGCCTCGTGCGCGGTCCAAGGTGTCAGCCGATCGATCTGCGCCCGCACGATTCCGTCCAGGAATCCGGCTGCCCGGGCCGGGAGTTCGAGCGGCCGGAACAAGAAGCGCCTAGGGTGAAGCACGATCTCGACCCGGCTTCCCCTGAGGATCGGCGCGAGATTGGGTGCCGACAGCGCACCCTCAACAAAAGCCGCGTACGACGGGCCGTTCTCGGATTTGCCCGCCATCTCGACAGCAAACCCGCCGCTCTCGTCTTCAATCAGCCTGACCACGCGCGGCGAGACGATGCGGTCGGACACGAGGAGAATGCCGGCTGCAACGCTGGTTGCCCACGCGGTGAGGATCGCCTGCAGTGTTTGAACCAGCTTCATCTGACCGACGCCTTCTGCGGACCGACGCCGGCCTCACGAGCATTGCGCCACGACAATACACGATACGGCTCGTTGCCCTTTTCGAGAAGCAGGATGACGACCTCGGCTCCACCTCGCCGATCGGGACCGAGCTCTGCGGCAACGGTCATGCGGTACGCCTTGGACGCTTCAAGGCTAGCTCCTTCGGCTCCTGCCAGTTGCAGCAGGGTACGTGGATCAAGCGCCGGATCGCCCCTTTGCGACAGCACGGAATGCAGGTTTTCAGATGACATTCCCGGCAGCGCGGCGACCACCTGCGGGGCGGCATCGCGGATATTGATTGAACCCAGATTACTGAACACCGTGACGAACGGAAGCATTGTTTCGACCACGAGCGGCGGTATACCTTTCACCAACCACAGCTCCTCAGCGGCCGGAAATGGACCATGGCGGGGCTGATAGGCCACTCCTGACGTCCGGTAAAAAGAATTTTCGGGATCGTCATCCCCCGCGTCGGTCGGCGTACGCCATGCCACGATGCGATCCGCAAAGTCCGACGCATTGGCTTGCCCGAACCCGAGGCCTGCCATAAGTCCGGCCAACAACTGCTTTGGTGCGGAATTCAAGTCTACCCGCGCCGACTCCGAGCGGAACGTCACAGAGACTTTGCCAGTGCCCACGCCGACTTCGAATGTGCCGCTGGTTGGGCGGACATCCTCGTGAAAGCCCGTTAGCTGGTACGCCGCAAGCTCGATCCCGGCGGTCACAAGCGCTTGTGTTTGAACCCGATCACTATTTACCGACACCGTGATGGCCGTGTTCGCGACGAATGTAAGATAAATCAGCACCAGCGCGGACAAGGCTGCGACGATCCACAGCACGGCCACAACGATAAAACCTTCGTTGTCCTTTTTTAAGTTGAACGTGATGCCCAAGCCCATGCTCATCAGCCTGTCAGAGCCGCTCCTCTTTTTTCGCCAGGTCGTGCTTCAATCGTGCACTTAAGCATCCCGTGGGATTGCGTGATCGTGCGCAGTCGACCGGCGCGTTGACGTGGACGAGCGCCACGCTCGAGACATTGAGGACCTGACCGGTCCCCGCATCGCGTACTGCGATCCGGATCATATGGGGAAGCTGCATCTGGGCCCGCCAGGTCGGGTGCCAGACATGATCCGGCCCCGCGAATGAAAACGTAATCCGAAATGGGGCGCGGATCAGCACTACCTGATCCGCAAAGCGGAACTGGCCTTCTTCGGGCATCGGCATGAACGAAGCGCGCTCCCGCACCATTGCCAGCCCTTCATTATCCCCCTTCTCGATCAACCTGATGATTTCGAGACCTGGACGCACGTTGGGACCGACGGCGGTTCGCACGAAGGTAATGGCGAGCTCGGAGCCGTCAAACACCGGCAACCTGGAATCGCCATTGATCGGGATCATCTCCGCGACTGACAGGTCGGCTACCAGCCGATCAAGACCCAACGCCAGTCGTTCGGCTCGCTGTACGCGGGCCATCCCGCGGTTCCAATTCGGCAGCCACTGTGACGTCACAGTCGCAAGGCCGGCAAGAATGGTCGCCATCAGCAGCGTCGCCATCAAAACTTCAATCAACGTGAATCCGGCTTCGTTGTCGCCATCCGAGCATGCCCTCATTCGGCAACCCTCGGCACCAGGCGAACTGTTGTGACCTGGATCGCAGGGCCGCCTTGGGCCTGAACGCGGATGTTGACGGCAAGCGGAGCGAAACGCGCCGCTTGCGGCGGCGTGGGGATGTTCATGGGGGTGAAGTCGGCGCGCCAGCGGTAGCCTGCCAATGAGCCCGACTGGCGGCCAGCTTTGATGAGCTCGCGCACCGGCAATCCAGCGAGTAGCGTCTCAGCTGCGGCCGTCATCCCCAGGCGTTGGTCGATCGATCGCGTTCCCTTGACCGTGGTAGCAATCACGGCGCCGATGGATGAGAGCACGACCGCCAAGATCGCCAGCGCCACGAGGGCCTCGATCAAGGTGAAGCCCGCGGCACCTTCAAACCAGCTTTTTCGGAACAATATCCACGCCTCCGGTCAACCAATTGACCCGAACTTCAAATCCCATGCCCGGTCGCGCCAGTGCCAACACCCCGCCACAGGACATTCCTGACGGAAAAAAATCGATCGATCTGCCCGCGCTGCGGTCCGCGCACCGCGATGCGAGCACCGCATCCAGAACAACATCCTGCGGCAGCCGGATGACGCGTCCCGTGACGCCGGATCGAATCGAACGGGAGATCGCATCGATGTGTGTACGGACTTCGATTTGGCGCCTGAGCGCCGCGTTACGATCCGCCTTCAGCAATGCGGCGATCTCCACCGCGTAGCTCTCGAGCTTGGCGCGCGTGGTCGCCCGAGGTATGGACGGCAGCACGATCGCCGCCAACAGGCCAATGATTGCAAGCACGCACAGTATTTCGATCAGCGCGAAGCCACGTTCGCCTGCGCCATACTTAGCGAGCACTGCTTGCAATGTCCGTCGCCGTTCCACTGCCGCCTTCTTGCCCGTCGGATCCAAGCGAGATGATATCGTATGGCGAGCGCTCGCCTGGCGAACGATAGACGTAGCTGTGTCCCCAGGGATCGCTGGGCACAACGCCGCCCCTGAGATAAGGCCCGTTCCATCCGGCCGAGTTGTTGCTTCGCGTCAGCGCAGTCAGTCCTTCATTGCTATTCGGGTAACGCCCAAGATCGAGATAATAGAGATCGAGTGCGCTGGAGAAGCTTTCGATCTGAATCTTGGCTGCCTTGACCTTGGAATCGCCGAGATAATTCAGAACGCGCGGGCCAACCAGCGCCATGATCAATCCAATGATCGTTATCACAACGAGGATCTCGACCAGCGTGAAGCCGGCCTGGCCACCCATCCTCACGCGTTTGAGCTTAGGTGAAGCTAAATCAGTTCGATACACCTCATCCATCCCGTCAAAATTTACCTCAGTCAGTATGCTTTTTGGTACTACCCTATGATCTGGCTGACCGACATCAAAGCCGTCATCACCGATACAATCAATCCACCGACCACAATGCTGATCACGATGATTGCAGCCGGTCCTGCAATTCCGACCACCCGGTCGAGCGCACGTTCCAACTTGGCCTCATAGAATTCGGCTACACGGCCGGCAAGCATCGGCAGTTGTCCAGTCTCGTCCCCAAGTCGCAACATACGCGCCGCCATGACCGGTAGAGCGCCGGTATCGGATAGCGCATCCGACAGCTTGGCGCCATGTCGAACGCGATCGGCGGCATCGGTCCACACCGTGGCCGGCCCCATGGTCGACATCATGTCTATGAGAATTCGAAGGGTTGTAGTCAGATTGACGCCCGTCCCGAGCAGAACCCCGAGATTTCGACAGAACAGGGAAGTCCTGTGAAACTTCATCACTTCGCGCGCGCCGGGCAAGCCCGTTAGTGCAATCATGAGGCCGCGACGAACTTTTTGCTGCCGTAGCATTAACCAAGTGCCCGCGATTGCGACGGCGAGTGTCGCCATTACCGCGTCCGAATTGCTGCGCAGAAACGTCGAAAGGTTCAGAAAAGTATTGATGATTGGATCGACCTTGGCGCCGAAGTCCTGCAGCACGCTGGCAAATTGGGGCAGTACGAACGTGAGAAAAAACAGCAGAACGCAGCCCGCCGCACCGAGCACGAACAAGGGGTAACGCACTGCCGCCGCAAGCCGGCGCTTCAAGGCTTCGGATCGGCTTCGCTCGTCAGCCAGCACCTGCAGGACGTCATCCAACGAGCCTGAGGCCTCGCCGACCCGGATCAGGGTGACATACATCGGAGAAAACAAGTCTTCATGGCGCGCCAAAGCCTCCGCGAAGCTTTCACCAGCGACGACGCGCGAGCGGATATCGGCGACTACCGGACGCAGGCGGCCGAAATCGGGGTCGCCGGCCAAGAGTTCAAGACCATCGTTAATCCTTGCGCCTGCACGCAACAGCAGGGACAAATCGCGAGTAAAAACCGTGACGTCTTCGGCGCTCGGCTTGTTGAAAAGCTGGAAGCTGCTGCGCTCCGACCGGCCCTCATCGAGTGTTACAGTGTCGACCAGCACCAGTCCGAGCCGCTCGATTCGAGCCGCGACATCACCTGATGCTGGTGCAGCAATTGCGCCCGAGACTACCTCGCCGTTGCTGTTGAGAGCGCGATAACGGTAATTGGGCACTGGATCACCGAACGGTCGTGACGCGGAATATCTCCGGCACCGTCGTTATCCCATTGCGGCATTTTTCAACCGCATCTGCCAACATGGTGGTCATGCCGCCGGCGATCGCGGCGTTGTCGATGGTATGCGAGTCGGTTTGTGACCCGACCAGCTTGCGCACCTCATCGGACATCTCGAGTATCTCGAACGCGCCGTGACGACCGCGATAGCCGGTGCCGCCGCACCGCTCGCAGCCCCCCGCATGATGGACGACCTCCCCGGCCTTGAAGCCGATCACTGCCAGGCGCGGGTCGTTGTCCAGATCGGCTCGCGTGATGCTGTGAGGCACCTTGCAACGGTCACACAAGGTCCGCACCAAACGCTGCGCCACCACCGCCCGCAATGTCGATTTCAGCAGAAAGCTTTCGATGCCGAGATCGATAAGCCGCGGTACCGCGGCCGCCGCGGTCTCGGTGTGAAGCGTCGTCAGCACCAGATGACCTGTGAGCGCGGCGTGGACTGCGATATGCGCAGTCTCAGCGTCTCGAATTTCACCAACCATGATCACGTCCGGGTCCTGGCGGACAAAGGAGCGAATTGCAGAAGCGAAGGTCAGCCCGATCGCTGGTTTGACCTGGGACTGATTGACGCCGGGAATCTCGTATTCAACCGGATCTTCGATCGTAAGGATTTTTCGGGTAGGCTCGTTGAGAATCGAGAGCATGGTCGCAAGCGTGGTTGTCTTGCCGCTTCCGGTCGGTCCAGTCACGACGATCATACCGTAGGGCAGTCCGAGCAGACGAGTCATGGTCGACTCGTCCCTTGCCGACAACCCCAGTTTCCCCATTTCGAGCAGGCCACGATCCCGCGGCAGCAATCGTATGACAGCGCTCTCGCTATGCTGAGTTGGCATCACCGCAACACGTACATCCAACTCGGATCGCCCCGACCGAATACGTGCCGCGCCATCTTGTGGAAGTCGCCGCTCCGCGATGTTCAGGCCGGCAAGGATTTTTACCCGCGAGATCAGGGCTTGCGGCCTTATGCCTGCCGGCGATGGCATGGCCCTTAGCAGACCGTCGACGCGCATTCGGACCACCAGGCCCGTTCTGAACGGCTCGATGTGGATGTCACTGGCGCGAAGTTCGATGGCGCGTTCGATCAGATCGTTCAACGCGCGGACCACGGGCGCACCGCTGGCGAGGTCGCGCAGGCTCTCAATGTCGTCGTCGGATTCGTGGACGGACCTTTTGGCCGGATCGACCACAGTTTCAAGATCCGGTTCAACGACTTGATCGAGCAAGATTGTGATGTCCTCAAACGAGGCGACAGCTATTTCGACCGGTGTTCCAAAAACGATCTCCGCAGCCCGGACTACGGCAGTATCGGACGGGTCAGCGACCACAAGCCTGTATTGGCCAGCCGGCGTGCGAATCGGAAAAACCGTGAACTCACGCAGAAAGCGGCGCGAGAACCCGTCCAGGCAAGGCGTGCTGGCGAGCAGTTGAGGCAAGCTGAGCCGAATCGCGCCCCAGTAGTCCGACACTTCGTCCGCAAATTCCGCTGCGGTGAGATCCGTGGCTTCCCAGACTTCCCGAAGGGGGCGTGCGACCGCGGAATTCTTGCCGTTTCCCGCGGTGCCGCGGGCCCGCGCCGGAAGCGAAAATTTTCCGAGCAGATGTTTCTGAAACGCTTCTGCAGAGAGGTCTCGCATCGGACTCACAAGCCCTATGTTGTCACCTGAAAAATTGCGCTCGCGCCGGGGACCAAGACCTTTGCTCTTGACTTACTTAGCAGTTTCTTAGCAAAAGCAAAGTTGCAGGGCAATTTTGTTGAGGAAAAGCGGTCGGTCCTTTCAGCGACTGGAGGCATATTTCAGTCGCCGCTGTGTTGTTAGGCATATTTTGTGCAAAGTCTTTCCTTCGCTTGCGGTTGCGCGTTCTGGGACTTTTAGAACGCTAGTAATCCTGTTGCCTGCCCTCCTGCAGTCTGCTTGCATCCTCACGGGCGACCAGTCGATCGAGAGCAACCCCAGAGATCCCCGCGCCCAGGACATTGCCGACAAGGTTCGTTCGCTGGACCTGCTGCCGCGCCAAACCAACGATGTGGCCAACGGCGGTGTCGCGCATCAGAACACGTCACGGCCGGCAATCTATCTGAGCGATGGCACGCCGCCGCAAGGGGCCGCGCTGGTTGAGAAGCAAGATGGAACTGGCGGCGGCTACGACCTCAACTTTGAAAATGCACCTGTCGCGACGGTGGCAAAGGTCATCCTGGGCGACGTCCTTGGCGTCGGCTACACCATCGACCCTCGCGTCCAAGGCACCATCACGCTCGCTTCGGTCCGCCCGGTGCCAAAGGCCGATGCACTCTACGTTCTGGAAAATGCGCTGCGCATGTCAGGCGTCGCCTTGTTGCGCGATCGAAGCGGATACCGCCTGCTGCCAACACCTGAAGCCGGTGCGGGCGGGATGGATCGTCTTGGGCCGGCAGAAGCGGGCCAGGGCATCAGTGTCGTGCCGCTGCGTTACGTGTCGGCCCAAAATGTTTTCAAGTTGCTCGACGCGTTCGGCGTCAAAGCGAATACCGTACGACCCGATGTAGCCCGCAACACGCTGATCGTTCAGGGAAGCGGGGCCGACCGCGGCACTGCGATCGATACGATCCTGAGCTTCGATGCCGACTGGATGCGCGGGCAATCCGTCGGAATCTTCCCGATCCGAAACAGCTCCCCCGAGCCGGTGATCGCTGAAATCGAAAAGATCATGGATTCGGGCGAAGGTGGGCTCACCCAGAACATGGTGAAGCTCCAGCCGATAGGTCGGCTCAATTCGATCATGGTGGTGAGCCAGAAGCCGGAATATCTCAAGCGCGCCGGAACCTGGATCACGAGGCTCGACCGCTCAGACATGGAAGGTGTCAATCTCAAGTCCTACGCGCTACGCTACGGAAACGCCAAGCTCGTAACAGCGCTGCTCAACGAGATGCTGACCGGCCACGGCCTCAACGGCAACCTGGATGGCGTCTCGAGCCAGATTTCCCCCGGCACAGGCATCTCAGTTTCGTCATCCGGGACAGGCGCTGTTGCCGCTTTGAGCGGCCTTCCGCCTAGCACCGGCGTGTCGGGTGCAGTACCCATCGCGACCGCGGTTCCGCTCAATGGACGCGCGGCAAACTTGGGCGGCGCGCCGCCGGTTGCGCAGGACACACTCCCGCTCGGCGCCGCAGCCGCGAGTACACGGCCTCCCGGGATTCTGCAGAACGTTCGGATCACTGCTGACGTCACCAACAACGCGGTGCTGGTGTATGCCAATCAGGAATCGCAACGCATCGTGGAGCAGACCATTCGTCAGATCGATCGGCCGCAACGCCAGATCGCGATTGAGGCCACCATCGCGGAGGTCACGCTCAATGACACCTTGAACTACGGCGTGCAGTTCTTTCTGTCCAGCAAAGACGTGGGCTTGAAGCCGAACACGGGTTCCGTGCTTAATACCGTCGGCAATGCCGTCATCGCCCGTGCCCTGCCCGGCTTCAATTTCCTGATCGGCTCGGAAGCGTCGCCGCGAGTAATTCTCGACGCCTTGCACGACGTGACCGACGTCAAGGTGCTGTCGAACCCTTCGCTCGTGGTGCTCGATAATCAGCCCGCGACTCTGCAAGTCGGTGATCAGGTTCCTTTCTCTACCGGTACTGCGACCGTGCTGACAGCGAACAATACGATCGTAAACACCATCGATTACCGCAACACCGGCATCATCCTTCGGGTGCTTCCGCGAGCTAATGCGAACGGGAATGTAGTTCTCGATATTGAGCAGGAAATCAGCAACGTCGCGACCACGGCTACCGCTACACTGACACCAACGGTGACACAGCGGAGGGTCAAGAGCTCGATCTCCGTGACAAGTGGCCAGACCGTTCTGCTCGCCGGTCTCATAAGCGAAACCGAGAACAAGCAGCGCAAAGGAATCCCTCTGCTCGATTCCATTCCCGGCGTCGGTGATGCTTTTGCTCATCAGAACAAGGTTCGATCGCGCACCGAGTTGATCCTGTTCATCCGGCCGACAGTCGTGAAGGACCCGGTGGACGCCTCGGTCATCGCAGAAGAAATGCGCACCAAGATGAACAGCCGGATCGTAGGTACGAGCCAGCCGGTAGTTGTAGTACCGCCGCTTAGGACGCCGCGCTGATCCTCGTGCACCACAGGCCGGCCCGGCAACTCCTGATATGCCTCGTTGTGCTGTTGACCGTCAGCGCGAGCCTAGTCCTGGCACCGCCTCCTGATGGGCTGTTCGGCGCCTTTCTCGCCTTGCTGATGATCGCAATCGCAGTGACTGACGCTGAGCGCTACATCATCCCGAACGAATTGACTGCCGCGGCGATGGCTCTTGCTCTGCTTCGGGCCGGCTCACTGGGCTCGGACGGGATCTGGTTTGACGTGGCATGGTCCGCGTTGAGGGCGCTGGCGGTTACGGTGCCGTTTCTTGTTCTGATGATAGGTTACCGTTACTGGCGCGGGCGAGAGGGGCTGGGTCTTGGCGACATCAAGCTGACTGCCGTAGCCGGCGCCTGGCTTGGTTGGACCACGATATTTCCCGTCATAGAAATTGCCGCTCTCGCCGCGCTCGGCGCTTATCTGGTTGCGGCGATGCTCCGCAAGCGCCCGTTGCGAGGGACAGCCTTCCTGCCCTTTGGTGTATTTCTTGCTCCGGCGATCTGGGTCGGCTGGCTGGCCGAGTCCTTGCTCTTCTAAAATCGCTCGTGGGTCGGCACCCACTCGAGTGCACGCAGGCGGGCTTGCGCAATCTCGCCTCGCGTCATCTTTGTCGTGACCGCATCTCGTATACGCGCCCGCGCCTCCCGCGCTCGAGCGGGTGCGCCCGCGGTCGAGAGATTCAGCCATTTGCTGGCTTCGACGATATCCTGCGGAACGCCATGTCCCCTATCGTAGAGAAGGCCGAGCGAATATTGGGCCAGGCTATCCCCCTGCTCCGCCGCGCGACGATACCATATTGCGGCTTCCGTATAGTTCTGCGGCAGTCCGCGTCCGGTCTCGAACATGAAACCAAGATAGGTCTGGGCAGCAGCCATGCCGCGATCCGCGAGCGGGAAGAAAATCCGGGAGGCCAATCCGTAATACGCGCGAGAGAAAGCTGAAACGCCCTGTGCATACGAAGACGCTTGCGCTCGCTCGGCCCTCGCAGCGAACAGCAACAGAGCGATCGCGAACGTCGCAAAAAGATGCGCCGCCGAAAGGCGTTCGCGCTTTCGCAAAATAAGGTGATGTAAAAATCCGGTCCTCATGGCCGTTTGATACCCATGTGTGTCTGTGGGCCCGATCGCGTCTGAATTTACGGTATGATGCATTTGGTTGGCCGTCTATCGCAACTCACATTCGAACGGATGCATCCCAGTCAATTATGCGTCTCGTCCGCGTCGGATGGGGACCTGAAAGCCCGCGACTCAGAAAAACGCGCCAAGATTATACAGAATTTGGCTCATCGAAGAGTCTCTCCATTCACTAGTCGCGGGCAACGTCTCACTGCGAAGCGAACCCGTTCGGCATCCGCCGATGAGCATTTGAACGGTTAGTCACCGCTGATGCAGCGCCGGGTACATCAACCGTGGTTAATTGGACAAGCATGTTGTCCTTTATTATCCCGACGGATTTGCAAAACATCAATTTGTAGGGACTACGACCGCGACACCTCGGCGGAGGCCACGTCTGTATCCGTGATACGGAGCAAGTGATGCCTACCGCGCTGATTGCCTTATCCATGCTGACCATTCTGCTATCGGGGTCTCGATCCGACGCTGCAACCTCCTGCATGACGAAGATGGAGGCGCGCCGGCATTTTGGTTCGGTTCACCTCTATTGGCATGGTCGAGATCATTGCTGGGACGCGAGCCCGAAACGTCAGCAGCGCCAGATCCATCGAGTCCGCAAACGGACAACTCAGCCGAAATGGCATGACGCGATGTCGGAAATATCAGCCGAAACGAAAAAACCTGTGCAAATCCCTGCGGCTGGACCTTGGCCCGCGCGTTGGCTGGATATCGCACCATTGGAGGTTCCCATGCTCGCGCAGCGGTCGATAGATATCGGTCCGATCGAAGTCGCGCAGACGGACGAGCGTCATGCAAAGTCCACGCTGCCGCCTCACCTGCTGTTTCTCCTGTTTATTGCCGTGGCCGTCGCCACGATGCTCGTGATCATTGAATGTCTATTCCGCCGCACGAGGTTTGC
>JBJMTO010000207.1:0-22411 GCA_045811665.1 Bradyrhizobium sp. | reverse complement strand
AATGGATCGCCGAGGTTTCATCGCAGCGTGCGCCGGCCTGTCATTGTCCGGCACGGCTTACGATGCGCTTGGCCAAGCTGGGCCGCTGACAAGAGTGATCTTTCCGTTTGCGGCTGGCGGCGGCGGGGACACGCTCTGTCGCCTCATCGCGCAAGAGCTCGGTCAGCTTCTGGATCGTACAGTCATTGTTGAAAATCGCACGGGGGCCGATGGACTGATCGGAATAAAGACCGTCAAGAACGCCAATCCTGATGGCACGACCATTCTCGTAACCACCGGCCCAACAATGTTTCTGTTGCCGATGGTGGAGAACCAGCCGAGCTTTGATCCGAAAAAGGATTTCACGCCCATCTCGCTGCTTGCGCGGTTCGAGTTCGGCATCGTTGCCAGCCCTGCGGTTGAAGCCAAAGACTTTCACGAGTTTGTGGCGTGGCTCAAGGCCAACCCGAGGAAGGCGAGTTTCGGCGTGCCAAGTAACGGGACGATTCCGCATTTTACCGGATCAAGGCTCGAGCAGGTGCTTGGTATTCCGATGACGCGCGTTGGGTATCGCGGCAGCGCCTTAGTCGTAAATGACCTGGTGGGGGGCCATCTGCCATTCGGCATTGTCACGATTGCCGACGCGATACCGCAGCATCGAAGGGGCGGCGTAAGAATCATTGCGGTCGCCAGCGCGGCGCGTTCGCCCTTTCTGCCCGACGTTCCGACGCTACGCGAAAGCGGAATCGATCTTGTCACGGATGCGTGGTACGGGATGTGGCTGCCGGCCAACAGTTCGCAGGAATTCGCCCGTCGACTTAGCGCGGCGGTGGTTAGCTCGCTCGCGAAATCTGAGATCCGCGAAAAGCTGCTGGCGATCGGTCTTATACCCGTGGGAACGACATCCGACGCCCTCACCGAAGAAGTGGCGGCGAACACCGCGTTCTGGCAGCCGATTGTCAAAGCCAGCGGTTACAAGATCAACTATTGACGTCTGTTCATGCCTATCTTGTGACGAATGGCGGACAACTCCGCTTCATCCCAGATACCTATCAGTACCCCGGCTTTGACTTGGAGTTGCTGATCCGCATATGCCGCGATCTTCTCCGTACTTGTAGTGATATGGCTCTTGGGATGCAGCGCCCACTCGAACAGCGCCGTTTGAAGCCGGGCCATGGTTTCCGTGCAGGAAGAATCGTCGCCTCGATCCACGATCTCTCTGGGGTCTTCCAGCAGATCATAAAGCATCGGCCGGAAACCCGAGGCGTGAATGTATTTCCAGCGCCCGTCGAAGACCATGAAGAGGCGGCATTGCTCGATCGGTTGGTTGAGCTTGACCCGAACATCCTGCATGCAATAGTCGTATTCCGAGAAGACAAACTTTCGCCAGTCCGCTGGGTTCTCGCCAAGAAGAAGCGGAATCAGAGAGCGTCCGTCCAGAATGTGGTCCGGCGGCTTACCGCCGAAATATTCAATGAACGTTGGTGCGAGATCAATGGCCTCGACAAGGGCGTTGCAGACCGTTCCTCTCGTTTGATCGGCCGCTTCGGATGGGTCGATCACGATCAGCGGGATCTTGGCTGATTGGTCATGGAACAAATCCTTCTCGCCCATCCAGTGATCGCCAAGATAGTCGCCATGGTCGGACGTGAACACGATCATGGTGGTGTCGAGCAGTGCGCGAGCTTCGAGGAAGTGCATCAGCACGCCCATCTGGTCGTCGATCTGCTTTATCAGACCCATATAGGCCGGTATGACCTTTTCGCGCGCTTCGTCGCGCGCCATGTTGCGGGAATAGCGCATATCCATGTAGGCGGAAAAAACGGGATGGGCGCTTTGTTTCTCCTGTTCCGAACGGATCGGCGGCAACACGTCCGCGGCGCTATACATGCTGGCGTAGGGTTCGGGCGCAATGTAAGGCCAATGAGGCTTGATGTAGGATAAGTGCAGGCACCACGGTCCGCCCTGTTCTTCCGCGCTCGCAATGAACTCCATGGCACGACGCGTCATGTAGGGGGTCTCTGAGTGTTCTTCCGCAACGCGAGCCGCCTTGTCGGCGTGGACGAGCAACCAGCCATTCTGGATCCCCCCGCCCGAAGTTGCACTGGAATTAGCCCATTCCTCCCAGGGATTGCCTCCGTCATATCCGTGTTCGCGCAGGTAGGCGTCGTACTTTGGCCGGGGTCTGCCGGTCGGATGCAAACCATCGTCACGCTCATACGGTTCGAAGCCACACTCGGCCACATGCACGCCGATGATCGAATCAGGCGCAATGCCGAGCATTTTCAGACCGTCAAGGTCCGGCGACATATGCGTCTTACCCACCAGCACGTTGCGCACGCCGATTTTCTTGAGATGATCGCCCAGTGTCGGTTCGCCTATCCGCAGCGGCCAGCCGTTCCAGTGCGAGCCATGCGAACGCATATAGCGCCCTGTATAGAACGACATCCGTGACGGGCCGCATATCGGCGATTGCACATATGCATTCGAGAAACGCACCCCGCGCTTTGCCATCGCGTCGATATTCGGTGTCTTGAGGCTCGGATGCCCGGTGCATCCCAAATAATCAAAGCGAAGCTGATCGCACATGATCCAAAGAATGTTCTTGGGTCGGGACATGAGGCCTCGTTGGTGTAATTTGGTAGAGCATGCTGCGACATCGCATCGCAAATGACAATTGCCTTATCGGTGACAGCGCATTAACCCGCCATGAAGGAGGGCTTTCATGAGCATCACGGTCTATGGATTTTGGCGGTCAATCGCTTCATTCCGAGTGAGGGTCGCGCTACGCCTCAAAGGACTGGAGTTCGAGGAGATCCCGGTCGACATCCTTTCTGGCGAGCAATTCAAGCCAGATTATGCAGCGATCAACTCCGAACGCGTGGTGCCGACGCTCATTCACGACGGGCATTCTCTATTCCAGTCGCTGGCCATCATGGAATACATCGACGATATCCAGCCTGATCCACCGCTGTTACCCGCTGGCAGCACGGAGCGGGCGTATGCGCGCGCCCTGGCGCTGGTGACGGTTGCCGATGCGCACCCGCTAATGGTCCCGCGCGTTCGGCATCATCTTGGTAAAACTTTTGGCGCTGATGCCTTCGTCATAGAGGACTGGGCTAAGCACTGGATGAGCGAGGGGCTTGCGACGTATGAACGGCTACTTGCTCTCCGTGCGCCGGCCCCATTTGCGTTAGGCGCCCAGCCTGGGCTCGCCGATATCTGCATCGCCGGACATGTAATCAGCGCGCATTTTCTCGACTTCGAACTCGGCGCCTTTCCAATAGTAGCGCGCTTAGCTGACAATTGTTTTGCTCTGCCTGCCTTCGCAGCGTCTCATCCCTTCAAACAGCCGGGATTTAGAGCGGCAACTGCACGTAAAGCAAACTAGACACGGCCCGGGCAAGGCGCGCAGGAGTTAGCAACGCTGGTCATGGCGCCCGGCGCACGCCGGGGCATGGACATCAGCTTCTTCTTTCACCGGTGTCGATGCGCATACGGGCCGGCCCAGAATCAGATTGCACCACAGCATATCGAGCGTGTTGAATTCGATTGACGGGAAACGTTCGCCGCGCCTTAACTACTTGAACGGTCAAGTAGCTCCTGGCGGCACGAAAGTGAGGAGGGCTTGATCGCCTCCGAGGAGATCGGCTATTTCGATTGCGAAGGGGGCGTGCGGGTAGGAGAACGGCAGATGGCAGGTGCCGGCCAAAAAACAAGCGCCAACGCTCCGGCGGTGCCGCAGACCGACCAGGCCCAAATGGTTTCGCGCGTCCAGGCCTTGATCCCGGGTTTGCGCGAACGTGCTTCCAGGACCGAAGAATTGCGCCGTTTGCCCGCGGAGACCGAGCGCGAGCTGCACGAATCAGGTTTGTTCAGGGTCCTTCAGCCCAAGCGAGTTGGAGGTGCCGAACTCGATTATGTTACGCTCCTCGATTGCGCTGATGCAATCAGCAAGGCGGACGCGTCGGTGGCGTGGACATTCGGCAATCTGGCCAGCCATCACTGGATGCTTGGCATGTTCGACAAGCGCGCCCAGGATGCGGTCTGGAACAAGGATGCAAACGCCTTGATCGCATCCTCCTTCATTTTTCCGGCCGGCCGTGCCAGGAAAGTGGAGGGCGGCTACGTATTGCGGGGTCGGTGGCAGCTCTCGTCAGGGGTCGACTCCTGCGACTGGAATATGCTGGCCAGCGTCGTCGCTTCGGATGACGAGGCTGACGGCGTCGAGTACCGCATCTTTCTTTTGAATAAGAGCGATTACAAAATCGTGGACACCTGGAATGCGACTGGATTGCGCGGAACGGGCTCGAACGACGTCGAGGTGAAGGACGCATTCGTTGCCGAGGTGATGACGCTAGCGGTTAGTGATCTCGACGGGGGACCAACGCCTGGTAGCGCGGTAAACCCAGACCCCCTCTACACGCTGCCGGTATTCTCGCTGTTTCCGTATGTGCTTTCTGGGGTGGCGCTCGGGAATGCTCAAGCCTGTCTTGACGATTATGTCGATCTAGCTCGACACCGCGCATCGACTTACAATCGTGCCAAAATTGGCGACCTCCAGAGCACGCAGATCAAGATCGCAGAAGCATCGGCTAAGATCGATGCCGCACGCCTGGTCATGCGCTCAAGGTGCATTGAGGCGATGGCCGAGGCCAGACGCGGCTACATTCCCGATATCGCCGGCAAAACCAAATGGCGACGGGACGGCGCCTTTTCGGTCAATCTCTGCACCGAAGCCGTATCGCTGCTGTTCGCTGCAAGCGGCGCTAGGGGATTGTTTACGACCGGCGTCTTGCAACGGCAGTTTCGTGATGCTCACGCGATCAACTCGCACTTCGCCTTCAATTTCGATGCGGCCGGGACCAATTACGGCCGGGTCGCGCTGGGCCTTCCATCCGAAAATCTGACGCTTTGAGACAGCGGATGAACGACGCTCCGAAGCCTTCGAACCACTCCGATCCCGCCAACGAGTTGGCAAGCGATCATTCCCCGATCGATCCCAGGGATTTCCGCAACGCGCTAGGTACCTATGCTACCGGTGTCACCATCATCACCGCCGTGGCGGCCGATGGAACGCCGTATGGCGTCACCTGCAATTCATTCGCCTCGGTGTCACTGAACCCGCCCCTGGTGCTCTGGAGCCTGGGGATGTTCTCTCAGGGACTAAGCACTTTTCAGAACGCCACTCATTTTGCAGTAAACGTCCTTGGCGTGTCTCAGCAGGCGCTGGCGTCGGCATTCGCAAAGTCCTCGGACGATAAGTTTGCGGGCGTCGATTGGACGCCCGGGCTCGGTGGGGCTCCACTTCTTACGGATAGCGTATCCAGCTTCCAATGCCGGGCCGCTAATCGATATTACGGCGGCGATCACGTCATCTTCCTGGGCGCTGTTGAAGCCTACTCATATAATCGGCGGGAGCCGCTGTTGTTTGCGCATGGCGGTTACGGCCGGTTTCTCGGGGCAGACGGGGATTTTATATCGAAGCCGTAGAACGCGCGCGGGAACGGGTCCCGGCTACGCAAGTACGGTCAAATACTCAGGGAGGCTGCGCTTGCCACTGCCGCATACGTCCCACGCTCTCGTCACCGGAGGCGGCCGGGGCATCGGTCGCGCCATCGCATCCAGGCTTGCAAGTGAAGGGGCAATGGTAACGGTTCTTGGCCGCTCGCGCGCTACACTGGACGATACCGTGGCCGCTGGTCACGCCCACTTCGTGGCGGTAGCCGATGTTTCGGATCAGGCCGCGGTCGATGCTGCGATTAGCGAGGCGGCAGGCCGTCAGCCGATCGATATCCTGATTGCAAATGCTGGCATTGCAGAATCGGCACCGTTCGCAAAATCAGACGCAGCACTGTTTCAGCGAATGATGGATGTCGACTTCCTGGGTGTGGTTCATTGTGTCCGAGCCGTGCTGCCTGCGATGATTGACCACCCCCATGGCCGCATCGTTGCAATTGCATCGACAGCAGGTCTCAGGGGCTACGCTTATGCGACTGCCTACAGCGCGGCAAAACACGCCGTCATCGGTCTGGTACGCTCGTTGGCGCTGGAATTGGCAAGTACGCGTGTGACTGTCAATGCGGTGTGCCCCGGCTTCACCGATACCGATCTGCTCGCCGGCAGCATCGACAATATCATGAAGAAGACCGGTCGCACTCGTGAGCAGGCGACAGCAGAGCTTTCCCGGTACAACCCGCAAGGCCGGCTCGTTAGTCCGGCGGAAGTGGCCGATTCTGTCATTTGGCTATGCCGCGAGGGCGCCAGCGCAATCACAGGCCAGGCTATCGCGGTCGCCGGGGGAGAAGTCTAGAGCCTGCCACCGCACGCAATACAGCGGACAACAACCGGAGTTCCCTATGATCACGCCAGCCAATCCTGTCACGCTGCCGTTGTCTCAATATACGCCAAAACATTTCCTGCTGGCTGTGGTGAAGGGGGTGGCGACGGTGACGCTGAACCGTCCAGACCGAAAGAATCCGCTGACTTTCGAGAGCTATCGCGAGTTGACGGATTTCTTTCGAGCGTGCTCTTTGGATGATGAGCTCAAGACAGTCGTGGTGACTGGAGCCGGCGGCAATTTTTCTTCCGGCGGCGATGTATTCGAGATCATCGGCCCACTGGTAAAAATGAATACCAAGGGC
Source organism: Bradyrhizobium sp. (assembly GCA_045811665.1). Lineage (GTDB taxonomy): Bacteria > Pseudomonadota > Alphaproteobacteria > Rhizobiales > Xanthobacteraceae > Bradyrhizobium. Next base: position 15,788 of record JBJMTO010000207.1, on the reverse strand, counting down.
CTCACCGCGTTCACCCGCATGACGGGCGATCTCGTCAAGGCGATGCGCGCTTGTCCGCAGCCGATCGTCGCGGCGGTCGACGGCATCTGCGCGGGCGCAGGCGCGATCATTGCGATGGCCTCTGACATGCGTCTGGCGGCCACGGGCGCAAAGGTCGCCTTCCTCTTCAATAAGGTCGGCCTTGCCGGCTGTGACATGGGTGCTTGCGCGATCTTGCCTCGTATCATCGGACAATCTCGGGCATCAGAGCTGCTTTACACCGGCCGTTTCATGACTGCTGAGGAGGGGGAGCGCTGGGGTTTCTTCAGCCGCATCGTCACGGCGCAGCAGTTGCTGCCGCAGGCACAACTTCTCGCCGAGCAGATCGCGGAGGGGCCGACCTTCGGCAACACCATGACCAAGCGAATGCTCGCGATGGAATGGGCTATGTCGGTGGAAGAGGCGATCGAGGCCGAGGCGATCGCGCAGGCGCTATGCATGACGACGGCGGATTTTGCTCGCGCATTCGAGGCATTTTCGAACAAGGCCAAACCAGTCTTTCAGGGGAATTGAGCCCGCTACCTCGTTTCCTTTCGGTTCCGTAACCAGAGTCCCGATTGCGCTTCGCTAGCCCGGGTCTACGATTAAGGGCGGCTTGCCGCCTAAATGCTTTATGTCTAAAACAAATCGTTGGTCCCGCTTCGCCGGAGGCTCTTATGAAGATCGCGATAATCGGCGGAGGTCCGGCCGGTCTTTATTCAGCGATCCTGCTGAAGAAGCAGCGGCCGGAAGCCGACATCACGGTGTACGAGCGAAACCGGGCCGATGATACCTTTGGATTCGGCGTTGTGTTTTCCGACGCGACTTTGGACAATTTTGAGCGGTATGACGCTCCAAGCTACCTGCGTATCACCCAGCAATTCGCATATTGGGATGATATCGCCGTGCACTTCCGGGGCACGGTTCATCGGGTCGGCGGCAACGGATTTTGTGGGTGCTCGCGGCGCACGTTGCTATTGATCTTGCAAGAGCGGGCTCGCGAACTTGGCGTTGCTTTGCTTTTTGAGGCCGACATCGAGGATGAGACGCGCTTTGCTGATGCGCACCTGATTGTACTCGCTGACGGCATCAACAGCCGCTTCCGAGATAAGTATATCGAGCACTTTCAGCCTGAGGTCGATCTTCGGTCTAACAAGTTCGCCTGGATGGGCTCAACCCGGCCGCTCGACGCATTTACTTTCATCTTTCAGGAGACCGAGTGGGGGCCGTTCATCGCTCACGCGTACCAGTACGAGGCGGGGCGTTCTACTTGGATCTTTGAAACAGATCCCGGAACCTTCGAGCGAGCCGGACTTAGCGGCTTGGACGAGAAGCAATCGGCCGAACGGATGTCCGGAATTTTCGGGTGGTTCCTTGAAGGACATCAGCTCCTTACCAACCGCTCGATGTGGCGCAACTTTCCCATGATCCGCAGCAAGCGGTGGGTCAAGGACAAAATGGTGTTGCTGGGCGACGCAAAGGCGACGGCGCATTTTTCGATCGGCTCCGGCACCAAGCTTGCGATGGAGGATGCGATCGCTCTGGCTGACGCGATGCATCGCGAGCCTACGATCGACGCGGCGCTGGGGTGGTATGAGAAAGGACGCCGCGAGGAGGTGGAGAAGACGCAACACGCCGCTGACGTATCGCTGGTCTGGTTCGAACACGTCGATCGGTTCTGGAACTTCGACCCCGTGCAATTCGCGTTCGGCGTCATGACTCGCGCAAAAGCAATCACCTACGATAATCTGAGGCTGCGCGCGCCTGACTTTGTCAGCGAGGTCGATAAGGCTTTTGCGAAACAAGTTCACGCGATGGGATTTGGCGTCGACGTCGAGCGACCGGTGCCGCCGATGTTCCAGCCGTTCCGGCTTCGCCAGATGGAAATAACGAACCGCGCCGTCGTGTCGCCGATGTGCATGTATTCGGCGAATGACGGCGTCCCCGGTGATTTTCATCTCGTGCACTATGGTGCGCGCGCGGTCGGCGGCGCCGGTCTAATCTTTACCGAGATGACGTGCGTCGGCCCCGAGGCGCGCATCACGCCGGGCTGTGCTGGATTATGGAACGATGAGCAGGAGACTGCCTGGCGGCGCATCGTTGATTTTGTCCACCTCAATTCTGCTGCGAAAATTGGACTGCAACTCGGTCACGCCGGCCGCAAGGGTGCTACCAAGCTGATGTGGGATGGCATGGATCGTCCGTTAGAAAAGGGCGGTTGGGACGTCGTTTCCGCTTCGCCCATCCCCTATTTTGCCGACAGCCAAGTGCCACGAGAGATCGATCGCAACGCCATGGATGCGATCAAGGCGGCGTTTGTTCATGCCGCGGAGCGTGGAGAACGGTGCGGCTTTGATATGCTCGAACTGCACTGCGCTCATGGCTATCTGCTGGCCAGCTTTATCTCTCCGCTGACCAATCGGCGTACGGACGCATATGGCGGCTCGCTTGCCAACCGGCTTCGTTTTCCGCTTGAGGTTTTTGAAGCAATTCGGTCGGCTTGGCCTTCGCGCAAGCCGATGTCAGTTCGGATCTCCGCGACTGATTGGGCGGAAGGCGGGATCACGGGCGATGACGCCGTGGCGGTCGCGCGCGCTTTCGCGGAAGCGGGCGTAGATCTGGTCGATGTGTCTACCGGTCAGACCGTGCGTGAGGCGCAGCCAATCTATGGGCGTATGTTCCAGACGCCGTTCTCCGACCAGGTGCGAAATGAAGCAGGGGTCGCAACCATGTGCGTCGGCAACATCACGACAGCGGATCAAGTCAACACCATCTTGGCGGCAGGCCGGGCCGATCTGGTGGCTCTCGGCCGTCCGCACCTGGTCGATCCCTCGTTCGCGTTGAAGGCGGCGGCCTGGTACGGCGTGACAGGGGTGTTCTGCCCGCCGCAGTATCTACCCGGCAGGGAGCAAGTCTTTCGCAACAGCGAGCGCGATCGGCAGGACTTCGACGAGTTGAAAATTAAGGCTAAGCCGAAGACCAGGGCCGAGATGAAAGCGGAGGCAACCAAGCGGCTTGCGGCGGAGTGACCGCTTATGCGAGTTTAGGGCGCAAGCGCGCGGTGTTCAGTGGAGCAGGGCAATGAAGGCGATTATCGTCGGGGGTGGCATTGGGGGCCTTACCACGGCGCTGATGCTGCGAGCCCGCCGCATCGACTGCGAACTGTTCGAGCAGTCCGACACGATTCGTGAACTTGGTGTCGGCATCAATACGCTCCCGCATGCGATCCGCGAACTTGCCGGTCTTGGCCTGCTGCACGTGCTCGACAGGGTCGCAATTCGCACGGACGAGCTCTATTATCTCAATCGGCACGGCCAAGAGGTCTGGCGCGAATCCCGCGGCATTGATGCCGGGCATGAGGTGCCCCAATTCTCGATCCATCGTGGCCGCCTGCAAAGCGTAATCCATCAGGCGGTGGAGGAACGGCTAGGGCGGGAGGCGATCCACACCGGTTGCCGACTGGGATCTTTCACGCAGGACGAGGGTGGCGTCACGGCTTATTTCTTCGATCGAACTGGCAATCACATCAAAACGGTGCGCGGTGACGTTCTAGTTGGCTCCGACGGCATTCACTCGCGGGTACGCGAGACACTCTTTCCTGATGAAGGGCCACCCTGCTGGAATGGGCTGATGCTCTGGCGCGGCGCCCGCGACTGGCCGGCATTTCTGACCGGCCGTTCGATGATCGTTGCCGGTGGCCTACATGCAAAGGTCGTAGTTTACCCCATAGCGGAAGGATCAAGCCCGGCGAGCCGTCTCACCAACTGGGCTGTGCTCGTAAAGGTAGCCGACGGCAATGGGTCGCCACCACGGCGCGAAGATTGGTCTCGCCCGGGCAAACGTGAAGAGTTGATGCCTCACGTGGCCCGGTTCTCGGTACCGTATGTTGATGTGCCGAGTCTGATTTCGGCGACACCAGAATTCTACGAATATCCGACCTGCGACAGGGACCCACTACCTTATTGGTCGAGTGGCCGCGTTACCCTGCTCGGGGATGCGGCTCACCCGATGTATCCGGTGGGATCGAATGGCGCCTCGCAGGCCATTCTGGATGCGCGCTGTTTGGCTGACGCGCTCGTGCAATCGGAGCATCCACGCCAGGCATTGATATCCTACGAGCGGAAGCGATTGCCGATCACCGCCGACATTGTACGCTCAAACCGCCGCGGTGGTCCGGAAGGTGTCATTGACGCGGTCGAGCAATTGGCCCCTGAAGGCTTCGACAATATCGAGAAAGTGCTGAGCTACTCTCAGCGCGAGGCGATCGTGCGCGGCTATGCCAGCAAGGCCGGTTTCGCGGCTGTTCCGGGCTTAACAGCTGTGCGCGCGTAAACCTTCATGCGCCAGGCGGGGGCGGCAGGAAATGCACGTTGTACTCCGCAGCCATAGCTACGACGTCCTCTGGTTTCTGCTCTTTCATGTTGTGAAGCCCCCAGAACAAATCGTAGAGCTTCTGAGTCGGCGATACCCAGAACAGCACCTTTGCGGTCTGGCCCGACTTGTTGAAGATGCCATGGGGGACGCCCATCCCGAGGCGGATCAAATCGCCCGCGCTCGCCTGGGCATCCGCACCCGCCAGCATAAAGTCGAGTTGCCCCTCGAGCATGTATAGATATTCGTCCTGATCGGGGTGAATATGCGGGGGCACAAAGGTCCCGGCCGGCATGGTCGCATGCCAGGAAAATGAGTGTTCGGTGCAGTTCTTCGGCACATAGGTTTGGCCGAGAATGCTCCAGGAAATCCCCTGCATGCCCTCGTTCGCTCGCGTGATTCCGGTGACTTCGCTTTTCATCGCATTGTTTCCTTCTCGGCGCTTAGTTGCCCGGCATGCAATCCTTAGCGTAACGGTCAGCGTAACTACTGAAGACCTTTTCAGCAATCTCGGTCTGGAATTTGCCGTCGGCGCGCTTTGCGACTTTCGTCAGGTAAAAATCCTGGATCGGGTAGCCGTTCTTGTTGAACTTGAATCCTCCGCGCAACGAGGTGAAGTCCGCCTTCTTGAGCGCTGCCGTTAGCGCTTCCTTGTTTGACAGGTCACCCTTTACGGCCCTGACTGCGCTATCGATCAGCATCGCAGCATCGTAGGCCTGAAAGGCATAGGTGCCTGGCACAGTGCTGTACGCGGCTTCATAGCTGGCCACAAATTTCTTGTTTTGCGGATTGTCGAGATTGGGTGCCCAGTTCGATCCTCCGAACATGCCTACGGCAGCATCCTGCTGGGCGGGCAGAGTGGATTCGTCGACAGTAAAGGCCGAAAGCACCGGAATTTGATCGGCGAGACCTGCTTGCCGGTATTGTTTCACGAGACTTACGCCCATCCCGCCCGGCATGAACGTGAACAGCGCGTCCGGTTTCAGCGATGCTATTTTCGAGAGTTCGACCTGGAAGTCCAGCGAGCCGAGCGGCATGTAGGTTTCTTCGACAATCTCTCCCTTGTAGTCCAGCTTGAAACCGGCGACCGAATCCTTGCCAGCCTGATAATTCGGAACCAGCAGATAGACGCGCTTGTAGCCGCGATCCTGCGCGACCTTGCCGAGGATCTCGTGCACCTGATCGTTCTGATAGGAAGTTACGTAGAAGTATGGGCTGCAATTCTTGCCTGCGTAACTTGAAGGGCCGGCATTCGGACTGATCAGGACCGTCTTGGAATCCGTCACCGGCTTGTGAATCGCTTGAAGGATGTTGGAGAAGATCGGCCCGACCACGAAATCAACTTTGTCGCGTTCCAAGAGGCCCTTCACCTTGGTTACCGCGCTATCCGGCTTGAGCTCGTCATCTACTGCCACTACCTCGATATCGCGGCCAGCCATCTTGCCACCGAGGTCCTTGACGGCGAGCATAAAGCCGTCGCGTGACTGCTGCCCAAGTACCGCGGCCGGACCGGACAATGTTACGATAACACCGACCTTGAGCTTCTCCTGCGCAACGGCGTTACCGCCGGCGATGTTAAGGAGAATGGCTAGCCCGGCCAATTTGTGGTTCATCAGTCTTCCTCGCTGCGGGGTCGATCACGTCTTCAGACCCGACCTTATTCTGATGAAGGCCATAGTCGCAAGGAGGCGGAAAACGCGCGCGCGTTTCAGTGACGGAACATGCAAGCCTCGCGCCAATTGATCGGACCTTAGGTATTCCAGCAAGTGCGTTGCAGGCTGCAGCAGGTTTTTGACTTGCAGCACACGGCGAATTATTTGAAGGTTGAACTAACGTGGCGGGCGGCGAACCTGAGGGCGGCACCGGCGGTTCATCGTGCCGCATCAGCGCCCAGCAGTTATGGTTGCATCATGATCCTCGATTCCGAGACCAAGGCCGTCGAACTTCCCGACGATCACGGCAACGAACTCAGACTTTGGCTGCGGCTGTTGACCTGCACGACCCTTATCGAGAGCGAGGTGCGTGCGCGGCTGCGGGCGCGTTTCAACGTCACGTTGCCGCGCTTTGATCTGATGGCGCAGCTCGACAAGGCTCCGGAAGGGATGACGCTATCAGACGTTTCGAAACGGATGATGGTCAGCAACGGAAACGTCACCGGGCTTGTCGAGCGGCTGGTTGAATCGGGTCGTCTTGATAGGCGCACATCGGACACCGACCGGCGGGCGCAGGTAATCCGACTGACGAAGGCGGGCCGCGCCGAATTTCGAAGAATGGCCGCTGAGCACGAGACCTGGATCGCGGATATGTTTTCGGATCTCACGCCGAAGGAGGTCCGTGAATTGATGAGCCTGCTGGCGAAGGCCAAGGCGTCGGCACGCAAATCCGCGCAAGCTCGAAGGTCCTAATCCTTGAGCACCGTCGTCAATTACGAGCTCGAATACAACAACCGGGTGCGAGTCCCGGAGAATCCCGCCATTATCTCCGGTTGGCAAAATGACGCGGCTTCCTATCGCGAGCGCCAGCCGCCGAGCATTGTTCGTTACGGGCCTGGTTCACGGAACACGATCGACTTCTTTTCGGCGAGCAAGCAAAGGCCGATTGTCGTCTTTATTCACGGGGGCTACTGGCAAGCGCTCGACGGCTCCTACTTCAGCCATCTCGCGGGCGGACTTAACGCTCGTGGCATCAGCGTCGCCATTCCAAGTTATGACCTTTGTCCCGAGGTTAGCGTGAATGATATAATCGGGCAGATGCGAATGGCTTCACGTGAGTTGGCGCGGTTCGGGCGACCCCTTGTTGTGAGCGGTCATTCCGCCGGCGGGCATCTCGCCGCGTGTATGCTGGCAACTGACTGGCCGGCGTACGATGGTTCGCTGCCGGGAGATCTCGTGCTTGCCGCGTATTGCATTTCCGGGTTGTTCGATTTAGGGCCGCTGGTTGAGACATCCATCAACGGTGCGCTTCGCCTGGACGCCGTAAGCGCGAGGGCTGCCAGCCCATTGTTCTGGAAGGCGCCGGCGCGAGGAACCCTCGATGCTGTGGTTGGCCAGCACGAAACCGCCGAATATTTTCGCCAGAGCAAAAGCATAGTGGATTGTTGGGGCGCTGCGGGCGTTACGAGCACGTTCGGTATGATTCCGGATGCCAACCATTTCACCGTGGTTTCCGGACTGGCCGATCCGCAATCGCCGATGACCTTGCGGCTGGTGGAACTAGCTGACCGCTGAGGAGGCTCGGTCAATTCAAACCGTCGAACGGCTCCATTCTGCTCTTGCGCCAATATGCTTCAAGCCTAAAATGATGTGGCGAGCGTTGCAGGGAGACGTCACCAAGGGAAGTAGGCAGCCATGGTCAATGCCGCTGAAGCTCAGCTCACCCAGCCAGCGCGTCCCATCGCGCAGCTTGATGCCGGCCAAACTGCCCATGTCGACACGTTCGCCAGGGATCACCTGCCGCCAACCGAACTCTGGCCCGATCTCATCTTCACGCGGACGGAATTGCATTATCCGGAACGACTAAACTGTGTGGTGCAATTCCTTGACCGCTGGGTGGATCTGGGTCGGGGCGATGACCCGTGCATCTTTAGCCCCGAGATCAACTATTCTTATGCAGAACTGCAGCAGTTAGTGAACCGAATAGCCAACGTGCTGGTGGGACATCTCGGACTAGTGGCCGGCGGCCGCGTACTGCTCCGATCTGCCAACAGTCCGATGATGGTTGCGACCTATCTTGCGGTGCTGAAGGCAGGCGGGATCGTGGTTGCGACCATGCCGCTGTTACGTTCAAAGGAACTCGCCTATCCCATCGATAAAGCGCAGGTCGGGCTAGCACTGTGCGACGGCAGCCTTGCCGACGAACTGGAAAAAGCCAAGAGCATGGCGCCCTGCCTCAAACGCGTGGTTTATTGGGGGACCGGCGAGCCGGACTCGCTAGAGGCGCTAACATCCCATGCAAGCCCTGAATTTTCAGCGGTCGATACTGCGGCCGACGACGTCTGCCTGATAGCGTTTACGTCCGGCACCACCGGACAGCCGAAGGGCACCATGCATTTCCATCGGGACATGCTCGCAGTCTGCGACGCGTATGCTCGCAACGTACTACGCGCCCGGCGCGAGGACCGCTTTATCGGCTCGGCGCCGCTGGCGTTCACCTTCGGTTTAGGCGGCGTGCTGTTTCCAATGCATATCGGTGCCTCGTTCGTGCCTGTCGAGAAGACCGGGCCGAATGACCTGCTGGCGGCGATCGAGCGCTACGGAGTAACGGTTTGCTTTACAGCTCCGACGGCCTATCGCGTCATGCTTGGCAAGCTTGTCGAGCACAACATTTCATCCTTACGTAAATGCGTTTCTGCCGGGGAGCCTTTGCTCAAGCCAATCTTTGATTCATGGCTAAGCGCAACAGGCATCAAGCTGATGGACGGAATCGGCTCGACCGAGCTGTTGCATATCTTCATCAGCGCGACTGAGGAAGAAATTCGTCCTGGGGCGACCGGCAAGCCGGTCCCAGGGTACGAAGCCAAGATTGTCGATGACGAGGGCAAGGATTTGCCAGCCGGCATGATGGGGCGGTTGGCGGTGCGCGGTCCCACGGGCTGCCGCTATTTGTCCGACGATCGGCAGCGCAAGTACGTCCAGAACGGGTGGAATATCACCGGCGATACCTATGTCAGGGATGATGACGGTTACTTCTGGTACCAATCGCGCTCCGATGACATGATTATATCGGCCGGCTACAACATCGCGGGTCCTGAAGTCGAAGCCGCGTTGCTGACCCATCCGGCGGTCGTCGAATGCGGTATCGTTGGCGCTCCTGACGAGGCGCGCGGGATGATCGTCAAGGCGTATGTGGTCCTCGCTTCAGGCGTAGCGGGAGATTCAGCACTGGCCAGTGACTTGCAAGAGCACGTCAAACGCGAGATAGCACCGTACAAGTACCCCCGCGCGATCGAGTTCGTCACTCAATTGCCAAAGACCGAGACCGGTAAGTTAAAGCGATTTGCCCTGAGGCAAATGGCGCAGGCCGCTCCTCCCTTGGGGCTCGCGCCATGAACTCATATGAAGGTGGAGGACGGTGAGCATGCCAACAGCGCCCATTGTGGCCGTACTGCCGACCGCGAACGAGGGCTCTGGCGCGATCCAAGTATTGCAGCCGAGCGGTTGGCCCACTCCGAAGGGATACGCCAACGGAATGGCCGCCGACGGGAGGCTCGTGCTGACCGGGGGCGTGATCGGGTGGGACAGCCGGGGCGAGTTGCCGGAGGGCTTTGTTGCACAGGTCCAGCAAACGCTCCGAAATATTTCCGCCATTCTCGCCGAAGGAGGTGCGCGGCCCGAACATCTGGTGCGCCTCACCTGGTACGTCCTCGACATTGAAGAATATCTTGCGAGCCTGAAGCCACTAGGCCAGGTCTATCGCGATACATTCGGCTCACACTACCCCGCGATGGCGCTGGTCCAGGTTGTGCGTCTGGTTGAAAAAGCGGCGCGGGTGGAGGTTGAGGCCACCGCGATAGTGCCGCGCTGACGCGGTGCGCAGCACGAAAAAGGTTCAAGCACGCCTATTCTTGCTTTGGCTCCACCGACGGGTATAAATTTGGCGGGCGGGGTGGTTCGATAATGACCTCATTGATAGGCGTGACCGGCGTGCCTCAGAAAAAGACGGGCGGCACTTCCTCTGTTTCGAACAGCAAGCTGACCGTTCTGCGCAATCACCCCATCTTCCGCGAACTAGATCCTGAGGCGCTCGACCAACTCTGCCGTTACGCCAAGCCGGCGACCTTCAAGCGAGGAGCCACGATCTTCTTGAAGGGTGATCCCGGCAACAGCTTGATCGCCGTGATCAGCGGCACGGTGAAGATCAGCGTCTCTTCGGCGGATGGACGGAGCGCTATCCTCAACCTAATCGGCGCTGGAGAAACTTTCGGAGAAGTGGCCGTTCTTGACGGGCGCGCGCGTACCACGGATGCCATCGCTCACACCAACTGCGAAATCTTCCTCATCGATCGCCGCGAGTTTCTTCCGTTTGTCCGAAGCCAGCCGGCCCTGGCGATGAAATTTATTGAGCTGCTTTGCACGCGGCTACGCTGGACCAGCGATCAGGTCGAGCAGGTGATGCTTCACGATCTGCCGGGGCGTCTCGCCAGTGCCCTCATTCGTCTGACAGAAAAACATAAGGTCGCCCCTAAAGGGCGGATGATCGCGATTACTCAGCAGGAAATCAGCGAAATGGTCGGGGTGACCAGAGAGAGCATCAATAAGCAGCTACGAATCTGGGCGATGCGCAACTGGATTCGGCTGGAGCACGGCGCTATCACCATAGTGGATGCTGGCCCGATTGAAGCCCTCGCCGAATCGGGCAGCATGGACGATTAGAGCATCGTCGTCGTCGCAGACACGGAATGCACCCCATCAGTTATGTGTTTGTGAGTGTGAGGCATCTCACATGGGTCCGGCGCGTCATGAGCTAGGAATGCTTGCACATCAGACTATGGAGGCATCCATGTATGGCTCATTCGAGAGATCGGGAGGATCTCTTAAGCGCCTCTATCGAAACTGGGGAATCGGAATTTTTGTCTTGCCAGTGCTGGTAGCAGCGATGTTCATCGGATTAACGATCCGCGAGCCAAATCTCTCGACCTGGATAGCCGATGCGGTGCAGGGGGAGTTCGTCACCACCGATCCAGCTATAGACAAAAATCGGACCCAAGCCGGCGGAAGCAGCGAGGAGAGTCCCGCGGTCAAGGCGAACTGAGGTTGTCAAGACGCCGGGGCTAATCCGGTCGCGAGGTTCGCACCGCGCTCAATCGTAAATTCGACGTCGATCAGTCCGTGGGAATGGTTCATGTCCGATTGCGACATCAGAAAAGCGAGGTCCTTTCGCTTGAGCGCTGCAAGGACCTCCGACAGCCGCTCTGACAACGCCGGCGCAATTCCTTCGAAGGGTTCGTCCAGCAGAAGGCATTTTGTGCCGATCCCCAGCGCACGACCGAGAGCCACGAGTTTTTGTTGACCGCCGCTCAGCAGCAGAGCCTTTCGATGCCGCATTTCGGCGAGCTCTCCAATTACTTCGTAGACAAATTCGAGCCGGGCCCTTCGGTCGAGATGGTTTGAGACCCATAGCGGCAACAGGATATTTTCCTCGACGGTAAGCTGTGGCACCAGCCCCCGGTCTTCCGGCATATAGCCGATGCCCAGCGCCGCTCGAGCATGACGCGGGCTCCCGGACAGATCCGCGCCTTCGAACCGGATCGCACCTTGCGTCGGCTTTAGATGACCCATGATCGAGCGCATCAGGGTCGTCTTGCCGGCACCATTGCGGCCGACGAGGCTGACCATGGTGCCTTGGGAGATGCGCATCGAAAAGCCGCGAAGAGCCGGCATCGATTGAATTTCAACTACCAGATGCTCTATCTCGAGTAGTGGGGGCAAACTCATTTGGCGCCCCCCGTAACGTATCGGCGTACTTCCATATCCTTCAGCACGTCGCCGGGATTGCCATCCGCGAGAATTCGGCCCTGGTAAAAAGCCACGACGCGATCCGCATAGCGGCTGACGATTTCCATATCGTGTTCGACGAAAACGATGGTTGCAGCATCGGGCGCGACGGCATGAATGACGCGATCCATCGTGACGAATTTCTCCTCGGCCGACACCCCTGAGGTAGGCTCATCAAGCAGCAGCAATTTAGGCCGGCGGACGAGCGCCATTGCAATATCGACCAGCTTGCGAACGCCGCCCGCGAGTTCAGAGATCGGCCGGTCTGCCACATCGGCCAAGCTGAACCGCTCCAACAATTCGAGTATCCTTGCGCGTCGGCCATGTCCTTGCGCGGGGGAGTGAAACGAAAGTCCGCGCATCGCAGCGCCGGACACGGCCACGGACAGATTCTCGGCTGCCGTAAGTTCAATGAACAATTGCGGGATCTGAAAAGACCTCGAAATTCCGAGCCGGGCAACGTTTCTTGGTGACCGCCCGCCGATGTCGATGCCTTCGAGCGCCACCGAACCGGAATCGGGCCTCAGGTAACCTGTGACCATGTTCACGAAGGTGGTCTTGCCGGCGCCATTTGCTCCGATCAGACTCACCCTTTGACCAGGCACGATGTCTAGACTCAAGGCGTCAGCGGCGATCACGGCCCCAAAGCGCTTCTCGAGTCCGCGTACGGATAGGACGGGAGTCACTGCACCGCCTCCGTCCGGACCCTAACAGGCCTCACGGAAGCTGCCTCGACATCTTTGCGTCTCTGCCTCATCCACAGCGATCCGATGCCGCGGGGCAAGAACAGAATGACCCCCAGCAGGAAAACGCCCAGCACAAGTTGCCAAGTGTTGGGGAGATACAAGTTGGAGAATGAACGGACCAGCTCGAGCGCCAGCGATGCGACGAACACGGCGGCGACGCTTTGATACCCGGCGAGCACGGCCACAAAGACGAACTCGCCCGAGGTAGTCCAGTAGGCGAATTGCGGATCGATATGCCGTTGCGCCATCAAGGCGAAAGCACCGCTGGCGCCGGCAAAAAGCGCCGCGATTGCGAAATTGATAGTGATGACGCGACTGGAGGAGATGCCGAGGTATTCGACTCGCAGGTTGTTTTCTCGAACCGCGAGGCTTGCCAGCCCCAGTTCGGAACGGAAGAGAATGGTTGCGACGACACCGGCGAGCCCCGTAGTGACCACCGAAACTGCATAGAGCATGAAATCCGCCTCACGCGTATCAGTGAAGTTCATGCCGAACAGTGTCGGTCGTCCGATGTTGAAACCGTCGGAGCCGCCAAGCGCGGTTGTCTTAACCAACGCTCCATAAAGCACCATGGAGAGGGCAAGAGTCAGCATGCCGAAGAAGATGCCGGTGTATCTCGCCAGCAACGGGCCGATCACAAGTCCCAGCAGGCCGGCGCAGATGGCCCCGATCAGCATCTGGACCAAGGCGTCGGTTATACCCCAGGCATTTGCGATCAATGCGACGCCATAACCGCCGGCGGCATAGAAGAGACCCTGGCCGAACGACACATTGCCGGTCCGCGCCAGAATTACGATGCCGAGCGCGATCAGGGCATTGGAGGCTGCAATCGTCGCAAGCGAGAGCGTCCATGTCGGAAGCAGCCGACCGAAAAGCGCGGCTGCAGCGACCAGCATGATCATCACCACCGGGTGGAGGCCTTGCTTCATCAGATCCGCCTTGCCGTCTCACGCTTGAACAACCCTTCCGGGCGAAACATCAGTACTCCGGCCATGATCAAATAGATCATGAACAACTCGGCCTGGGGCAGCAGATGCACTGAAGCGGCGCGCGCAAGTCCAACCAGGATCGCTCCTACGGCAGCACCCTCGACGCTGCCCAAACCGCCGATCACCACGATGGCGAAGCTCAAGATGATGACGTCCGAACTGAGCCCTGGCTGCATTGAAATCTTTGGCGCGGTCAGCGCGCCGGCCAAGCTCGCCAGCAGCACTCCGAAGGCAAAGGCGACGGCGTAAACCCGGTTCACCCGTACCCCCATGCTCACGCTCATTTCCTCATTGTGGATGACGGCGAGCACGATCTTGCCAGTGATGGTGCGATTGAGGCCGAACCAGACCAGGAACCCGATCGCAGCGGAGACCGGGAGCAGGACAAGATCATAGCCGACGTAAGAAAGGCCGGCGAATTCGAGGTTGCCGAACAGTTCGTACGGCTGCGTCGCATAGATCGGGTTGACGCCCCAGATCAGCTTGGTGAGATCCTCAAGAACAAGAAACACTGCGTAGGTCACAAGCAGCAGCACCACCTCGTCCCGGCCATAGAACATCTTCAGCAGGCCGCGCTCGAGTAGAAGACCCACTGTCGACCCGATCAGCGCCACCGAAATCAGCATGGCAACGAAACCAATACTCGGGGGAAGACTGTGGGCGGCCACGGTGGTCACCGCAGTGGCGGCGATATAGGCGCCCAGCGCGTAGAAGCTGCCGTGGGCGATGTTTAGTATCTTCAGGACGCCGAAGACCAGCGTTAGCCCGAGTGCAACGATGAAAAGCCAGGAAGCTTGAATCAGCCCATCCAGAACGATCGTCAGAAAAAAATTCATAGCGGTGTTTTCATGACAATCGCGGATCGTCTCTGGGTTTCAACAGGGCACGGCTGACACCAGCCACTCCCGTTTGTCAGGTGGCAACAACCAGCGGCGTGAGCCGCCGGTTGCTTGCTTCTTCAGACCTCCGTGTTGTTCAGTTGCATTTGGCGCCCTGCATCCCACCCTTAATCCAGTCGAGCGACTTTACGCCCGGTGGCGGATTGACGCATTCGGCGGCGAAGTACTGGATGTCGACCAGATCGACCCGCTTGGAGTCAGGATTGTACTTGGTTCGGCTGATCGCAATCGGCTGGATGGCCTGGTGCCCGTCCGCAAGCTTCATCTGGATGAGGCCGCCGGGCGATTGCCATTCCAGCCCTGTCATCGCAGCCACAAGTTCATCGGTGGACGGCTTCTTGCCCCCATTCTTGTCCATGGCCTTCTCGACCGCGGCCTTCAATCCGAGGATTGCTTGGGACATCCGGTAGGCAGCCTGCACCGGATAGATGCCGTTGGCGGCTTCGTAGCCTTTGAAGAACCAGTCGTTGATGGGCGATTTTTGCGACATCAAACCGTAGGCGCCGCGTGCGCCGATGATGGTTCCGTCGGGCATCTTGTCTCCGAGCGGCGGCAGCACGTGATCGGCCGCGCTGAACACGAGCTGGCTGCGCTTGGGCAGCCCGCGGGGCGAAGCCTGCAAAACAAAGGCCTGCAAATCGCCGCCCCAGAGGCTCGAATAAACAACGTCCGAGCCTGCGCTGACCAGTGCCGAAATCTCGGTGCCATACTGGCCGGCGCCGAATTTAGGAAGCAGGTCGGTCTGGAGCTTGACTCCAGGATAAAGCTGGCCTGCCGCTGCGACGAAATCTGCCCGGCTGTCTTGTCCCCAAGCGTAATCCTGGTTGATGGCCGAGAGCGTTTCCATCTTCACGTTTTTGGCCTTCATGTACCTTATGAGGCCGACGTTATCCATGGTCGCATGCGCAGCAGTGCGGAACACGTAGTTGTATTTCGCCTCCTCGAAAATGCGGGGGGTGCCGCAATCCATCAGCACCAGCATCTTTTTCAATTCTTCCGCAATCGGAGCCACCGCCAGGCAGTCGCCCGAACCGATGTAGCCGAGCACGACGTCCACCTTGTCGCGCTCATAAAGATTGCGCAGTTCCTGCACCTGCTTTGTCGCGCCGCCGTTCTCGTCGATGACGACCGGCTCGATCTTCATGCCGCCGAATCCGGCCTTGTTGTAGGGTGTGGGCACCGCACCTTTGTTCAATTCGTCAATGGCGAATTGACCACCGTTGCGAGCCGGCACACCAAAACTATCGGCGGCGGGTCCGGACAGGAAGGTCA